>SUYU01000039.1 GCA_015060245.1 Bacteroidales bacterium
CCTACCACTACCCTTATGCATTGGGGAACGAGTTCAAATACGAATGGGGAGGTTCCTACGGCTTCGCCGTCTATTTCAATGCGGGTTTCGGGCCAGGTTTCAATCTCTATCTTCTTGGCCTGGGTGTGGAGAACCTTGGGGATACTGTATATGTTTCCCGAATAGAGGAGTTTGAAGTTGCGTACAATCCTCAGTTTTGAGATTTTTTTAATTATTGTCAGGTCCATAAGGCCGTCATCAACCAGAGCATTTGGAGTCTGCTGCATGCCTCCTCCATTATATTTGCCTATACCCACAGCCCCTGAAAAGACCATTCCTTCATAGAAGGGTTTGCCGTCGGCCCTGATACTGAACTTTTTTGCCGTATATCCGAGGAATGTGTGGAATGTGCTCCTCAAATAGAGTCCCTTGCCATATTTTCCGTCATCCTTGAGGTCGTTGTACTTGAGGTTTACCACTGCATCATACCCCAGTCCGGCCACATTTGCCATATACCTTGTATGCTTTACGCGTGTCTCATAATACTCAACCTTTCCCACATCCTGGAGGACAGTCCTCTTTTCTACCAGGGAGCGCACTGCCTCCGAATAGGTCCGCGATATGCCGAACATCCTTATCCAGTCATTGCCCGTTCCAGCCGGAATTACAGCCAGACTTATCTCTGTTGTGGGTACTGCCTTCTGTATGAAGATTCCATTTACAACTTCGTGGATTGTACCGTCGCCACCAACAGCAACAATATTGCGGAAACCGTCATTTATGGCCTTTACTGTAAGTTCTACAGCATGATACTTGTGCTCGGTAAAGAGACAGGTAAAGTGCAGGTTGCTGTTATACATCTGATTGGATATAATGGGCCAATCCTTCAGGCCCCTGCCGCTTCCCGCCTTGGGGTTGACAATCACAATCCATCTATCTTCATTCATAGTTGCAAATATTGACAATCATTGAAGTACGGCACCATTTATGCAGCACTGTTGATAAATTTATTTTCAGCAAATGTAATAAATTCTATTTGCTAAAAAAAGAATTGCTATTTTTGCAGTTTAGCAGAAATCACTCTAAAGAAACTCTAATTTTATTGAAGTACTATGGGAAAAGTTATTGCAATTGCCAATCAGAAGGGAGGAGTTGGAAAGACAACAACCGCAATCAATCTTGCGGCGTCTTTGGCGGTATTGGAAAAGAGGGTCCTGCTGATTGATGCGGATCCGCAGGCAAACAGCACTTCAGGATTGAACTTCAACCCCGATTCAAAGGATGAAAGGACACTTTACGAGGTCCTTATAGGAAGGTACAACATAAGTGACATCATTCTTGATTCAGAGATCAAGAACCTTAAACTTGCCCCATCACATATCAACCTTGTGGGTGCAGAGATAGAGATGCTCAAGATTGAGGAGCGTGAAATGGTAATGAAGAGGGCCATAGCAAGTGTCCTTGACAAGTTTGATTACATCATAATTGATTGTTCGCCTTCACTTGGCCTTATAACAATCAACTCGCTTACTGCTTCAGACTCCGTGATTATACCTGTACAGTGCGAGTTCTTTGCCCTTGAAGGATTGGGCAAACTTCTGAATACCCTCAACCTTGTGCAGAACAGGCTCAACCCGGATCTTGGAATTGAAGGATTCCTGCTTACCATGTATGATGCCCGTCTGAAATCTGCAAATCAGGTTGTAGAAGATGTAAGGCACCACTTTGGAAATATGGTCTTCAAGAGTGTCATTGCAAGGAATGTGAGGTTGAGCGAGGCTCCAAGCCATGGCAAGCCGGTAATTCTTTACGATGCCCTGTCGAGCGGATCAAACAATTACCTTAATCTTGCAAAAGAAATTCTTACAAGATCTTTAGAACAACAAAAGGAGAACAACTGATATGGCCAAGATACAGACAGGATTGGGAAGAGGCTTGGGAGCGCTCATCTCTGATGCAAATTACATGCAGAACAACAGGAACCGTGAAAACCAACAGCAGAGCCAGGGTTCACCGCTTGTTGCAATTTCGGAGATAGAGATAGAGAAGATTGAGCCCAACCCCTACCAGCCCCGCACAGAATTCAATCTGGAGGCAATTGAGGAACTTTCACAGTCAATAAAGTTGCTCGGACTTATACAGCCAATAACAGTAAGGCCTATAAGCGACGGCAAATACCAGATAATCAGTGGAGAGAGAAGATACCGCGCAAGCAGGCTGGCAGGAAAGTCCAGCATACCGGCATACATCAGGGAGACTGACGACAACGGAATGCTTGAGATGGCCATTGTGGAGAATATACAGCGTGAGGATCTTGATGCCATTGAGGTGGCGCTCAGTTTCCAGCGCCTTATAGATGAGTGCAACCTCACCCAGGAGGCAATGGCCGAGCGAGTGGGCAAAAAACGTACAACCGTAACCAACTATTTGAGGCTGCTCAAACTGCCTGCAGAGATACAGTTTGCAATAAGGGCCAAGAAGATTACAATGGGGCATGCCAAGTCACTTTTGGGCATTGAAAATCCCAAGATGCAACTCAAACTGGCCAACCAGATAATTGAGCAGGATTTGTCGGTAAGGCAGATAGAGGCAAAAATACAGAAATTGAATGAGGGCAAGA
>SUYU01000028.1 GCA_015060245.1 Bacteroidales bacterium
TCTGTGGGAGCAGTACTTTGTGCTTTTCTTTTGCGAGACGAATTCTTTTCCGCAGTGCTGACAGATTCTGTCATGAGTCATTAACGAGTACATAATAAGTTACCTGCGCATCGTTTGTAGAGTTTTCGCCAGAATCGTTGTTCATCTTTGTTCAAGGTTGTTCAACGTTGTCAATATACCTTGTCATCCTAATCTTCTTATAATGTAGGTGTACCGGTGAGGTACAAATAAGGTACAAATTCCAGCGAATATCTATTAAAATGCATTAAAATTAAACAATAAGTCCATTTCCGCAGGAGGCGATAACGGACTCATAGTGTGTTAGATAACTCTATATGTTGCTATTTATTGATTATCAATTACTTACCGATGCAAAACCGGCTGAATATGTTGCCCAGTATTTCTTCGGTGTTGATTTCGCCGACTATTGAGCCGAGGTGGTAGAGGGCTTCGCGGATGTCCTGGGATACGAGGTCAGTAGGGGTTCCGGCTGCGAGTCCGTCTTCAACTCTGTATAGTGCAATCTGGGCATCCATCAGTGCCTGATAGTGACGGGCATTAGTTACCAAGGTAGCATTGGTGTCTATATTTGAATTTTCTTTTTGTGTGTTGATAAGCAACTCTTTAAGTGATGTTATTCCAAGTTTTTGTTTAGCAGATATCGGCAATATGGAAATAGGGGAGAGCAGGGGTATTTGTTCATTCTCGACTGTTTTTGAGCATATAGTTTTAATATGTGCAATTAATTCTCTTACACTGTCACTCTCCAGCGAGGCGCTGTTCAAACTCTTCTCCAGACCCTCAGGTGCATTATTGTTTATTTTTTCTGTTTCATCTTTGCCAATCTGGCCTGTCATAGGTTCTGTTCCTGAGTGATTAAAAGTATTTGCCAAATCTGCTTTATTTAGCAGAATTACAAGTCTTTGCTTGTCTTTATTTAAACGTGTACTTAAATTATGCAAACTGCTTTCAAAGTATTCTGGACGGGTGGCATCAAGTACCATTATCACTATTGATGCCTGTTTGAGTTTTTGGTATGTGCGCTCAATTCCAATAATCTCAATAGTCTCTTTTGTCTCACGTATGCCGGCTGTGTCAATGAACCTGAAGGTAATTCCTCCAAGATTGATTGTATCTTCAATTACGTCGCGGGTTGTTCCGTGAATGTTTGAAACAATGGCTTTCTCTTCTCCAAGCAATGTGTTCAACAGCGTACTTTTGCCGGTATTTGTGGCACCTATAATTGCCACAGGTATACCATTTTTAATTACATTACCTAAAGTAAATGATTCAATAAGCGAGCCTACCTTTGAAGTTACTTGGTCAAGCAGATTTTTAAGTTCGCTTCTGTCGGCAAACTCTACATCCTCCTCGCTGAAATCGAGTTCAAGTTCCATCATTGATACAAGGTTGAGAAGTGAATCACGCATTTGACGCAACTCATTTGAAAATCCACCCTTCATCTGCTTCATTGCAACCTGGTGCGCCGCAGCCGTCTCTGAAGCAATCAGGTCTGCTACTGCTTCTGCCTGTGCTAGGTCCAATTTTCCATTCAAAAAGGCTCTCTTTGAAAACTCTCCCGGCTCGGCCATCTTTATGCCATTCTTAAGCAGGAGCATCATTACCTGCTGCAATATGTATGATGAGCCGTGGCAAGAAATTTCTATTGAATTTTCGCCTGTGTAGGAGTGGGGAGCATGGAATACTGAAACAAGAACCTCATCAAGCAGCCTCTCACCGTCATATATAGACCCAAACCTAACCTTGTATGCTGGAGTCTCTGCAAGAGATACTTTACTTTTTCCTCCGGGGACAAATATCTTGTCAACAGCAGATATCACATCAGGGCCGCTCAGCCTTATTATACCTATGGCGCCGCTCCCTTGAGGGGTAGCCAATGCGCATATGTTCTTGTTTATATGTTCCATATCAATTACAGGTTTGGAATCAGTAAATAAGTTAATTAATGCAAACTGAATGATCTCCTCTATTCATCTTATGCGACAACTGCAGTAAATCATTGCGTATTGCACGTTTGTACATCAAATTAATCCAATGTACAGACAGTTCTCCGGTTTCGGGATTGTTTTTTGCAGATGAGATATGATGATTGATTGGTTCTCATCATTTCAATCTCAATGCAACAACATTCTCAACATGGTGGGTGTGTGGGAACATGTCAACAGGCCTTACTTTGGTTATCTCATACTTTTCGCTCAAGATTGCAAGGTCGCGAGCCTGGCTGGCAGGATTGCAACTTACATAAACCATCTTTGGAGGCGCAGCCTCAAGTAGTACCTTTGCAACATCCTGATGTATGCCTGCACGAGGAGGGTCAAGCACTACAAGATCAGGTTTGCCGTTTTGCTTAATAAACTCACCTGTAAGCATATCCTTCATGTCACCTGCATAAAAGAATGAATTGGTTATGCCGTTGTTCCGGGCATTGATTTTTGCATCGTCAATAGCCTCTTTCACATACTCTATACCTACAACTTTCTTTGCCTTTCCACTCAAGAAAAGACCAATTGTGCCTGTTCCTGTATAGAGGTCATATACCACCTCATCACCTTTAAGGTCGGCAAATTCCCTTACAACTGAATAGAGCCTGTAGGCCTGTTCAGAGTTTGTCTGATAGAATGATTTTGGACTGATTCTGAATTTAATTCCCTCCATCTGCTCGTATATGCAGTCGGCACCGCTGTAATGTATCGCTTCAAGGTCTCCTATAGAATCGTTTCTCTTGCCGTTGATTACGTAATGTAATGAGGTAATCTCGGGGAACTTGGCTTGAACTGCATCCAAAAGTGCTTTTCTGGCCTCAATATCTTCATATGCAAATACAATAATAAGCATTACCTCGCCGGTTGTAGATGTCCTTACAACCATGTTCCTCAAGAATCCGGTCTGTTCCCTCAAGTCAAAGAATTCAAGTCCGTTCTCAATTGCATATTCCCTTATGAATAGCCTAATGGCATTTGAGGGTTCAGCCTGAAGATGGCACTGCTTGATGTCGAGCACTTTATCAAAGAATCCGCTAATATGGAATCCCAAACCTAGTTTTTCTGTAGGGGAGAGGCTCTCTGCATCTTCACCGCTCAAGATCCAACGCCTGTTTGAGAAGGTAAACTCAAGTTTGTTCCTGTAGTATCTTGTCTTCTCAGAGCCAAGGATAGGTGTAATTTCAGGCAACTGCAGATGTCCGATTCTTGTCAGTTGGTCAATAACCTGCTGCTGCTTGAACTCCAACTGTTTCTCGTATGGCAGCGGTTGCCATTTGCAACCTCCGCAAGTGCCGTAATGTTCGCAAAATGGCTCGAGCCTGATTGGTGAAGGCTTTACCATATTTACCACAATACCCTCCATATACCCGCTTCTTTTGCGTGTCAATCTAACATCAACAACATCTCCCGGAACACATTGTGGAACAAAAAGTACCTTGCCGTCTACACGGGCAAGGGCATTTCCTTCAGCCGCTACAGCCTCTATCTCAACATTGTACAATACAATTTTATCTTTTTTCTTCATAATATGTTTTTATCATTGACAAATGGGGCACTCACAGCGCAACTTTATCAAATATTTGGGGCAAAAATAAGAAAATTATACATATATTTGGCATAAGAAGAGCGCCTATGAATCATTATTTGAAGATATTCATTTTTATCCCTATAATCTTGTTGTTCTGCCAAATTTCATCTGCACAAAACTACAGGACAATCTACGGAAACGTTGTTGACGCCAACACCGGATTGCCGTTGCCATATGCCTCTGTGTCGTTAAAAAACTCTTCTTTTTCAAATGTCTCAAATTCCGAAGGCGAGTTTTCGCTCAGTTTTCCTCAAGTACACTTGGCTGATACAATAATCGTGAGTTACATGGGATACAGGAACAAGTTTCTTCCTGTATCATATTTTTCGTCAAAAAAGAACCTTGTAGAACTCTCTCCAACAACTATTGATATAAGAAGCATAACTATACGTCCAAATGATGCCCTTTCGCTCTTCACATCGGCTTTTTCTTCTAAATCAATAAGAAACAACTATCCTTCATATCCGGTTGGAATGAGTGCATTTTATAGGGAAACCATAAAGCGTGGAAATAGGTATCTCTCGTTTAATGAGGCTGTTATAGATATTTTAAAGCAATCTTATAGTAGTTCATTTCCCGACAATATTTCTATTTACAAGGGTAGGGGAAACACCAACCGTACAGCAGCAGACACATTGTTCCTTCAGTTGCAGGGCGGTCCAATAAGCACATTGCAACTTGATGTCGTAAAGGATCCTTTCATTGCGGTTGATCTGTTTTCGGCCCCGCAGTATTATAATTTCAGCATGGGACCAATGTGCTTTATAGATGATCTGAATATTTACACAGTTGATTTTGACCAGGTTGCAGATGTTGAAGATATTCTTTTCAAGGGACGTATTTATATTGAAAGCCAGACTCTTGCAATAATAAGGATTGAGTTTGAGATGAATGTGGCTGGTCGAAATGATGCATGGAAGGCTTTTGTACGCAGAAAACCTGATGGTATGCAGATTGGTGTTGACTGGGCAAAATACCAGATCAATTACAAACAGCATAATGGAAAATGGTTTGCAGATTACGCCAGGGTTGACTTGAGGTTTACAGCAAAATATAAAGGCAAACTTCTCAAGAACAAGTATGATATCACAACAGAACTTGCAATTACCGACCTTGACAATCCTTCGGCATTGAAAATTCCATCGGCCCAAAGATTTAAAATGAAAGATATTCTCCAGAACCAGGTAAAAGATTTTAAGAATGACGGATTCTGGGAGAACTACAATATAATTGAACCTGATGAAAAGATTGAGAATATTATTAAAAGGATTATAAGGCAATTGAAGAAAGAACGCAAGGAATAGTTTTTTGTACATAATTGAAAAGGGTTTTAATTATAATGTTTTAAGTTTGAGATAAATTATTGAAATAAATTTTACACAATTTATATTATGTTAAATAGAAATATGGAAAGTGTTAATATACAAAGGATACCGTTACCTGAAAGAATGCGTCCCACTACCCTCGATACATATGTTGGACAGGAACATCTCGTCGGTAAGGGTGCAGTTCTCAGAAGAATGATTGAAACAGGAAATGTCTCTTCTTTTATTTTGTGGGGACCTCCTGGTGTTGGCAAGACAACTCTTGCGCGCATTGTTGCAAAGGAACTAAACAGGCCTTTTCATACTTTGTCGGCAATAAGTTCAGGTGTCAAGGATATACGTGAGGTTATTGAAAAGTCCAAAGGCAGCAACCTTTTCAATCCTCAGATTCCAATTCTATTTATTGATGAGATCCACAGATTCAGCAAATCTCAGCAGGATGCGCTTTTGGGTGCTGTAGAGAACGGTACATTCACTCTCATTGGTGCAACCACTGAAAATCCATCTTTTGAAGTCATAAGTCCTTTGCTCTCAAGGTGTCAAGTATATGTACTTAAAGAATTGGGGGCCGAGAATCTCAACAGGCTCCTCTCCCATGCACTTGAAAGCGACGAGTATCTCAAATCCCTCAATATTGAGGTTATGGAGAAAGAGGCTCTTTTCCGCCATTCAGGTGGAGATGCGCGAAAACTTCTCAACATTCTTGAAATTGTGGTATCCGGCTTTAACCCAGGAGAAAGGAATGTTATTACAAATGAACTGGTAAATAATAAATTACAGGAAAATATCGCTCTATATGACAAAAATGGCGAGCAACATTATGATATAATTTCGGCCTTCATAAAGAGCATACGGGGCTCCGATCCCAATGCTGCTGTCTATTGGCTTGCAAGAATGATTGCAGGCGGGGAAGATCCTCTTTTCATTGCAAGAAGAATGGTCATTCTTGCCTCTGAGGATATTGGTCTTGCCAACCCCAATGCCCTTCTTCTTGCGCAGGCCTGCTTTGATTCCGTTCATAAAATTGGTATGCCGGAGGGGCGCATTCCCCTATCACAAACAGCCATATATTTAGCAACCTCTCCAAAGAGCAATTCTGCCTATATGGCAATAAATGAGGCTCTTGCTCTTGTTGAAAAGAGTGGAGACCTATCTGTGCCGCTCCACATAAGGAATGCCCCTACCAAACTCATGAAGGAGTTGGGCTATGGAGAGGATTACAAATATGCTCACAATTATAAGGGAAATTTTGTTGATCAGGAGTTCCTGCCACAAGAGATAGCAGGAACAAGGCTTTATGACCCGGCAAACAATCCAAAAGAGGCTGAAATCAGGAGAAGAATGGCCGCTATGTGGGAGAAGTACAACTACTGATTCTTTTCATTCCGTTATTAACTATTTACCTGCTCCATTGTTGGATATATAGGCAGAAGTGTTTTCTGTCGGCAAAATAATGGAGAAATGAAAAGATTAGTAAACAAGACTGCGCTCGTTACAGGCGGTGCTGCAGGTATAGGGCGTGCTACGGTTGAACGCCTTGCGAAGGAAGGTGCAAAGGTAATTGTTGCAGATTGCGACCTTGAGGCTGCACAAAAATTGGCCAATTCGCTTAAAGACAATGAATTCAAAGTTGAAGCAGTACATTTTGATGCCTTGAAGGAGGTATCTGCCTTAAGGGCTGTTGACAAGGCGATTGAACTCTTTGGCAGCATAGATATTCTGGTAAATAATGTAGGCGTTACAGATCTGACCAGGGATCGTGACATTGAAAATCTTGATGTTACCTATTTTGACCAGATTTTTCATATTAACCTCTTGAGCATGATACATACCTCAAGGGCTGCCCTTCCAATGATGAAGAGCGGTGGTGGAGGCACAATAATTAATGTGGCATCAATTGGAGGCATGACAGGTGACTTCAGGGGAACACTATATGGTTTGAGCAAGGCTGGAGTAATCAATTTGTCGAGATATATTGCAACACAGTACGGAAAATATAAAATAAGATGCAATTCAGTCTCTCCCGGACTTGTTCTTACTGGGGCCGCAAGCGGTAATTTGAGCGGTGAGGCAATAAGGACATTCCTTAATCACAATTCTCTTCCATATTTGGGACAACCCTCAGATATTGCATCTGTTATAGCATTCCTGGCATCGGATGACTCAAGGTATATAACCGGACAAAACATTATTGTTGACGGAGGTCTTGAATGTCACAATCCAACAGTTGGTGAATTTGATGAATAATTTGTATTTTTACGCGCAAAATTAAAGCATCACTCTTATGAAAAGTTTGGATTTGACCAATATAAAAGATTATGGCAACCGAATGTTTTTCCTTATGGCCGGGCCATGTGTCATTGAGGGCAGGGATATTACCTTCCAGATAGCAGAACGTCTTAAGGAGATTACAGATAAGTATCAGATTCCATTTGTATTCAAGGCATCATACAGGAAGGCAAACCGTTCAAGGCTCGACTCCTTTACGGGCATAGGTGACCATGAGGGTTTGTCTATACTTCAGGAGATAAGAAATAGCCTCGGGGTACCCGTTGTTACTGATATACACAGCGCTCCTGAAGCCCAGATGGCAGCCTCATACGATATTGACATTCTGCAGATACCTGCATTTTTGTGCCGTCAGACAGATCTTCTTGAGGCTGCTGCAAAAACAGGAAAATATGTCAATATCAAAAAGGGCCAGTTCCTCTCCCCTGCTTCAATGAAGTTTGCTGCAGAAAAGGTGGCCCATTACAATAACAAGGTTATCCTTACTGACCGAGGAACGCAATTCGGCTATTCTGACCTTATTGTTGATTATAGAGGCATCCCCCAGATGCAGGAGACAGGGTATCCGGTTGTTCTTGATGTTACCCACAGTCTTCAACAGCCAAACCAGACATCAGGTGTTACAGGAGGTCTTCCGCAACTTATCGGTACAATGGCAAAGGCTGCTGTAGCAGTTGGCGTTGACGGTCTCTTTATGGAGACCCATCCGGAGCCGTCAAAAGCAAAATCAGATGGTGCAAATATGCTCCCTCTTGACCGTATGGAGTGGCTTTTGGACCAGTTGGTTCCAATCAGAAAAGCAGTAATTTAAAGAAAATTTAATAATAAGATGAATTTATCAGCAGATTTCAGCAAACGGTATGAGAAGGTACCGGTGAGTATTTTCAAAGAGCAGTCGGATGCATCAAAATATATCCTTGAGGAAATAATTGAGACCAGCAAACGCAAAATGGATGAGGGAAAGAAGTGTGTATTGGCACTCTCTGCCTCATCGGCCTGTATACAACTTTATGAGGATATGGTAAGTGCCTATGAAAATGGGGCATTGAATTTCAAGAATATTGAGATTTTCCTTATTGACGAGTATTATCCTCTTGACAGGGATGAACTCCAGAGCCACTACCGTTTCTTCAAGGAGTATATCTTTGACCTTGTTGAGATTCCACCGGAGAATATCCATTATATTGAGAGCAATTTGATGGATGATGTTGAAGAGTATTGTGCAAATTATGAAAAGTCGATTGCAGATGCTGGCGGAATTGATATTCTTGTTACATCAAGCATGGGTATGAATGAACCCGGCTCACCTTACAATTCAAGGACCAGGCAGATTACTCTCAACTACTCGTCGCGTGTGTCGGCAGCAAGCGATTTCTTTGGAACTGAGTATGTTCCGTATCATGCTATAACAATGGGTATTGCCACTATACTCGAAGCCAGAAAAATTTTCTATCTTGCCTGGGGCGAGGGCAAAGCACCTGCCATAAAGAAACTTGTGGAGGGCAATGTTACAGACCAGGTCCCCTATTCCTACCTCCAGAACCATGAAAATGTGCATGTTATAGTTGATGATGCAGCCGCAGTGAACCTTACAAGAGTAGAGACACCATGGCTTACAGGTAAATGTGAATGGACAGATTATTTGATCAGGAAGTCGGTCTTCTGGCTGTGCAGAAAGTTGCAGAAACCTATACTCAAACTTACCGACAGGGATTACAATGACAACGGCATGAGCGACCTAATAACAAATCATGGTCCTGCAAGCCAGATAAATATCAAGGTCTTCAATGATTTGCAACATACCATATCAGGTTGGCCTGGAGGAAAACCAGGTGCGGATGACTCAACAAGACCGGAGAGGGCCTATCCATTTCCAAAACGTGTTGTAGTATTCAGTCCGCATCCGGATGATGATGTAATATCAATGGGCGGAACCGTTGCAAGACTCTCTGAACATGGTCATGAGTTGCATATTGCCTACCAGGTTTCAGGAAATATTGCAGTGTTTGACCATGATGTCGTGAGATACCTTGATTTCATAAGGGAGAGCAGCAAGATTTATGGTTTTGATTCCACAAAAGCGGAGTCAATTTACCGTAGGGTTGTTGAAGAGTTGAAAAAGAAACGTCCCGGTGAGGCTGATCCTATGGATGTGCGGGAGATTAAAGGTACTATCAGACGTGGCGAAGCGCGTTCTGCATGCAGATATCTGGGTATTCCCGAGGAGAGGGTACATTTCCTTGAAATGCCGTTCTATGAGACAGGAGGTGTAAAGAAAAAGCCTCTTGGCCGTGAAGATATTGAAATTATTAAAAACCTTCTGAAACGGGTAAAACCCCATCAGATATTTGCTGCAGGCGACCTTTCAGATCCTCATGGAACACATAGGGTTTGTTTCCAGTCAATCATTCTTGCCTGTCAGGAACTCATGAATGAAGATTGGTTTAAAGATTGCCGTTTGTGGATGTACAGAGGTGCATGGCAGGAGTGGGATGTGGCTGATGCTGAAATGGCTGTTCCATTGAGTCCGGAGGAGGTTGAGATCAAACGTGAGGCAATATTCCGTCACCAGTCACAAAAGGACCGTCCTCTCTTCCCAGGTTCAGACAAACGTGAATTCTGGCAGCGTGCAGAGGAGCGCAACCATAATACCGCAGTTCTCTATGATAAACTGGGAATGGCGGAATATCAGGCAATTGAACTATTTGTAAGATACAAGTTTGACTGATTTAAACAATGTTTAAAACTATTATATCACTAATCCTCCTGGTGCTGACGTTTCCAAGCGTCGCCCAAGAGGTTTCTTCCATTAAAAAAGAGACTATGCAAAATTCCAAAAGATTGAATGTTAAAGAGGTAACTTTCTCAAATGCATCTCCTGACCATAATCAGATTGACTCAATGTTCAAGTCAATGAATATTCCGTTCAACAAGATTGATGTAGAGAACTGGGAGGGTTATGAGTATCATCCCCTTGTTGAGTTCAGAATAGCCTACTCCAAAGATGAAATTTATCTTCAATATCATGTCGTTGAGCCATGCATAAAGGCTGTTTACGGTGAGGATAGCGGCTCTGCACCATATAAGGATTCCTGCCTTGAATTCTTCTGTATTCCCGACAACAACAATACCATCTACTACAATCTGGAACTTAACTGCATAGGAAAAGGAACCTTTGCAGGAGGCGCCCAGCGTACCGACCGCACAAGGTTCAATGATGATGTCCTTTCACAGATACGAAGACACTCTACACTTGGAAGCGAACCGTTTGGCATTAAGGAGAGCAATCAGGACCCCTTTGAATATACACTTACAGTTGCAATTCCTCTTAAACTATATTCGCTCTCTGAAATGGAACCGCTTAAGGGACGTACTATCAGGGCAAATTTCTACAAATGCGGTGACGATATGCCACAGAAGCACTATTTGAGTTGGAATCCAATTGGAACAGAGCGTCCTAATTTCCATACTCCGCAATACTTCGGGGAGTTGTTTTTTGAGTAGTTTCCGCATTCATGCAAATAATTGCATGGAATTTCAAAGAGATATCAGAAAGGGTAGCCTACTCCAAACTGAAGACCGTAGTTCCCTTTCTTGAACCAGTCATCAGGACCCATCCACTTGTTTGTGGGTGGGTCATATATTTTAAGACCCCAGTCAAGCCTCAAAAGTGCAAATCCAAGATTGAGTCTCAAGCCAATTCCCCAGTCTGCCGCAATATGTCTGTAGAAGGAGTTGAATTTGAAGACTCCCTCCTGATAATTTTGCGTGGTTGAACCATCAAAATTATACTCTTCAGCCTGATTTGAGTAGTTTTTCTTGAGGGTCCATACGTTTCCTGCGTCAAAGAAGATTGCTCCGTCAAATGACCAGAATAGAGGGAACCTGTACTCCAGGTTTGCTTCAAGTTTTACATCACCTGTCTGGTTAGGTATGGAGAATGTAGTATCTTCAGGCATATATCCGGGGCCTACTGTCCTTGCCTGCCATGCCCTCAAACTATATGCTCCTCCCGACCAGAAGAGTTTTTCAAATGGCAGTGATATTGAGTTTCCATAGCCTGTACCTGCGCCAACAAGCAAACGGGTGGCAAGAGCCTGTTTGTTCTCTTTTCCAAATTTCCAGGTGTATACGGCACTCACCTCTCCCCTATAATATTGTGAGTATGGAGAGTTCCAGATAAGTTTCTGCCCGTCGGCATTCTCCTTGAGTGCACTATTGAACAGACTTATAAGGTTGCCTGCAATATCGTTTTGCCATCTCAAATAGAAATAACTCTTTTGAGGATTTGCAGAAGCATCAGTCGTATAATAGAAATTAGCACCAAGTCCAAAATCAAAGTGGTCCTGGTATGAGTTCCTCAAGAAAGGATCCTTTAGTGATTCGTAGAATGACTCACTCAAATCAAACAACTTTACAATGTTTACCTGGAGAGGGTTTACCTTAAAGAAGAGTCTGTTACGGCTGCTCCATGAATATCCGTACGAGGCTGATATTATGTTTCGTGTATATTCGGGGCGTTCCTGGAAGTTATAGGATATGGCAACTTCAGTCTTGGGCATGAGTGTTGATGAGAACCATCTGTCGGGAAGAAGCAGGAAGTTTGGTATGGCGAGTGATGTTGAGACTCCAAACTCAGTTGAGCGCACATCACTGTTGAAGCGGAACTGGAAATCACCCATGAGACTTATAGTAAAGAACTCACCTCCACGAAAGATGTTTTTATGGTAATATGAGAGTGTGGGTGATATACCTAAAAGACCGCTGGAATTTGACGAGGCCTCAAGATTTACCTTATACCCCTGCAGCGCAGATGCAGTAAGTTCGATGTTGGTCTTTACCTTGTTGGAATCAACCTCCTCGAGTTGCACATTTACACTGTTGAATACTCCAAGGTTTGAATATCTGTTATATGTTGCAGCAACTGCATCTTCATTATAGAGTGACCCTGAAGTTATTCTGTTGAGTCTTGAAAGTACACTTTTCCTTATAATTGACCTGCCTCTATGCACAACATATAGATTCTTGTAGAATGTGGTGTCAGGAGGAGCAATTCTTCCTGAAAGATTTGCAACAGGAACCCCATAAACGGAATCGGGGTAGTTTGCCTGCACCAGTTGCATATTCTGCCTGTTGCGGACCGGTTTCACATACACATCGCCAAAAAGGAATTTTTTATGGATTTTGGCATCTTTGGGAAGTTCGTTTCTGGTATAGTCTGCAATTGTAACCTGCAGCGAGGCCCGGTTGCCACCATTGAGTGTATCGGCCTCAAAAAAGAAGTAGTTTTTGCTGAAGTTGTAGTACCCTTTGTTTCTCAGATAACTCTCTGCTCTCTGGCTCTCTTTTTCCAACAGGCTTTCGCTCAGTATTTTACCATTTGAAATGAGAGACTTAGAAGTGTCAGCAAAATAATCTTGCCTAATTGATGGGTCTTCTATCCTGTATGTAATGGAATCAATTGTAAATTGTTTTCCAAGTTCAATGAAATATTGTACAGAGGTCTTTTTCTTTTTTGTATGGACAGAATCAGAAATTCTGGAATTGTAATACCCGTCATATACAAGGTGATTGTAGAGATTCTCTTTGCTCTTTTCAACGAGGGAACTGTCAAAAATAACCGGAGGCTGGCCTACCTTCACAGCAAATTTGTCCCATCCTCTACCCTTTCCATTCTGCCAGTTGTATATGTTAAGGAACGGGTTCCATCCGAATATGAAACTTGAGTTTGGCTTCTGCTTGATGTACGGTAATAGTTCAGATGCAGGGTAACTTTTTGAATTTGAAACAATTATCTTGTTAGATTTGAGACGGCTCTCGCCCTGCGGAATGACCTTTGTTGTACTGCAAGATGCCGTAAATGCTGCAAACAGCACACAGACCATTAATTTACAGTATCTTGACAACTCCATATTACTCTTCAATTTATTACAAAAATAAGAAAATTTCCTTTATATCTTCATAAACAAATATTAAGTAATTGTGATGTAAATTCGTATATTTGTGACCCTAAACAGAGCAAATTGGTATTATATGGCATCACTTTCTGCAAACCAGATCAAATATTTGAGATCCTTGTCGCAAAAGAAGTTCAGGGATGAGTATGGAGTATTTGTCGCTGAAGGTGAAAAGATTGTGGATGAGGCCCTCAGGTCTGACTATAAAGTAAAGGAGGTATATTATGAGAAAGAGATCGGTAGAGATGCAATGTCCCGTATTACCAACCTCTCATCACCTTCTCCTGTTTTTGCCGTAATTGAAAAACCAAATTTTTCTCCCGACAAAATATTTGACTCCCTCTCAAATGCACAAGTGACCGGAGTTTCCAAACCTCTCTTTCTGGCTCTTGACGGTGTAAAGGATCCGGGCAATCTGGGCACAATAATAAGAGTTGCAGATTGGTTTGGAATTGATGCAATTTTTGCTGCCCCAGGTTCCGTTGAGGTCTATAATCCCAAAGTTGTGCAGGCCACAATGGGAGCAATTTTCCGTAAACAGGTGATCTATACTGATTTGGCTGACGTATGCAGAAAATTTTCTACTGCGGGCCTTCCGGTATACGGCACATTCCTTGATGGAAAGAACTTATACGAAAACCTTCCATCCGATGCCAAGCACGGCCTTGTGGTAATGGGCAGCGAATCATTCGGCATCTCCCCTGCCCTTGAATCCCTCATCACCAACAAACTCCTCATACCCCCTTACCCTGCAGATGCCCTTACATCAGAATCCCTTAACGTTGCAATTGCCACAGCAATAATCTGCGCCGAGTTCAGGAGGTGATATGACATATTATCAAAAACTGATTTATCTCTCATAATCCAAACTCGTGTAAAAAAACTCTTAAAATTTGTAATACGGGATTATTTGTATCAAATCTCTTGTATTTCAAATTTTATTTTGTATTTTTGCTAAAAATACGTGGATATGAGGGTTGTGTCGCATAAGAAATTGAGGGATTTTTATGAGAGTAAAGGATATGAGGATTCCAGAGTTGCACTTGAAAGATGGTTTGATATTGTCCAGAAATCGCAATGGAAGAATTTTGGTGATATAAGATATGATTTTCCCTCTGCAGATTATGTGGGTAACCAGCATTATGTATTCAACATAAAAAGGAACAAATACAGATTGG
>SUYU01000029.1 GCA_015060245.1 Bacteroidales bacterium
ACTCAGTGCATGACATTGAGAATAGATGAAAAAGATTCATTCGGTTTATTATTGGCAACAGCAAAGCACGATACTATAGGTGCTATAACAATAGAGAAATTATGAGAAAGATAGACGTTTGTCCTGGCACACTTGCACCGGGATTCGACACATATAGTCCTTCGTGCCTACGAAAAGTTTTCGGAGGCAAAAAGGTTAGTCATATAATGAACTTAACGATAAACGACGACACCGGACGTGAGATTGTAGCATCAATAAACAAAATATCTATCTCTGGTGTACAGGAGAAGATATCTGCTATAACCAAGAAAGGTAAAATCATAATCACCCCTGAAGGAGAATCTGGGCGATATATTATAAAACCTATTCCCGAATATAAGAGTCTTCGCTTCAGGAATAATATTCCTGCAAATGAGCATCTGACCATGCAGATTGCAAGCCAAGTATATAAAATCAACACTGCTGCAAACGCACTCGCGTTTTTTGCAGATGGCAATCCTTTATACATCACTAAAAGATTTGACTACAAGGCTGATGGTTCTAAGATTAGACAAGATGACTTTGCGTCTATTGCAGGGAAGACCGAAAGGAACAGTGGGAAGGACTTCAAATATTCGGGTAGCTATGAGGATATTGCCAATCTATTGAAGCAAAGTGTTTCTGCATGGCAGGTAGAGATGGAAAAATTCTTCACTCTTGTTGTGTTTAATTATCTTTTCAGCAATGGCGATGCCCATTTGAAAAACTTCTCACTACAAGAGACAGATGGTGGAGACTATGTACTTACCCCAGCCTATGACCTGATGAACACCTCTATACATGTCAATGATGGAGACTTTGCTCTACAAGACGGATTGATACCTGAATCGGTTTATTCGGATGTTTATTCTCAAACTCTACATCCATGCAAAGACGACTTCATCACCTTCGGAACCCGTATAGGAGTACTCCCTAAAAAAATAGTCTCAATCATTGAAATGTTCGCTACTGAGCAGCCAAAGGTTTATGAACTAATTGAGAATTCTTTTTTGGAGGAGAAAGTTAAACGAATGTATAAGCAATCATACCAAGAGAGATTACATAGATTTCAGAGGAGTGATATATAATAAGAGATATGGAAAAAGAAATTAAAATAGATGGAATTTGGTATCTTCTTGACGTTGAAGAACAAGAGGCAATGGTTATTAAAAGTCAAGATAAGGAATATTCAAATGAAATCATTATTCCGCCTTCTTTCTTTCACGAAGGTATTACATATAGGGTGACAAGTATTGGCGAACAAGCATTTCGGTTATGCGGTAGATTATATTCGATTGTTATACCTGATAGTGTGATAAAAGTTGAGCTTAAAGCCTTTGAAGGTTGTTTTGAACTGTCTGAAGTTCATATTAATAGTATTGAAAGTTGGTGTAATATTGAATTCTGTGGTCCGTATTCTAATCCACTTGTTAATTCATGGGAAGCATCATATGGACGAAATATAACTAACTTGTATGTTAAAGGAGAATTTGTAACCAAATTAACAATTCCTGGTACCATAACAACCATTAAGGATGGAACTTTCGGAAATTATTGGAATTTAGCTTCTGTAATTATTCATAAAGGAGTAACAACTATTGCGGAATATGCATTTCATAGTTGTCACCAACTAACAAGCGTTATTATGCCTGATAGCATAATAGAAATTAGAGAGGGTGCGTTTTATGGTTGCAGCAATCTTGCATCTATTACTATTCCTGAGGGTGTAACAACTATTGGCGAAAGAGCTTTTGAGGATTGCAGAAACTTAACAACAATAAATCTTTCTAATGGGGTTGTAAACATTTGTAATAAAGCATTTAATGGTTGCCGTAATTTAGTATCTATAGTTGGAGGGAGTAGTCTAAAAAGTATTGGAAACAGTGCATTCGAAGAATGTGAGAGTTTGTCCTCTTTTGACATATCTGACAATGTTGAATTTATAGGTGATGGCGCTTTCTATGGTTGTTATAGCTTAGGAGTTATTATTCCAAAAAAATTGGTTAGTATAGGGAGAAATGCATTCTATAAATGTTGGCTTGAATCTATCATTATCCCTAAAAGTCTGACAAATATTGACAAATGTGCTTTCAAAGGTTGCTATTACGATTGTGAAAGTCTTGAGATTATTGTAGAAGAAGATAATCCCCAATACGATTCCAGAGAGAATTGTAATGCTGTCATTGAAACGAAAAGTAATACTCTGATTATTGGATGCGATACTACTAAAATTCCCGATAGCGTAACTAATATTGGAGATGAAGCTTTCAGTGACTGGGACACTCTTTATTCAATTACTATTCCCCATGGTGTTAAAAATATTGGTAAAGGAGCATTTCGAAACTGTTATAAACTTTATTCTGTAAATATTCCTAAAAGTATAACAAAAATAGAAGAATCAGCCTTTTATGGGTGTTATAATCTAAAAGAAGTAAATATCGTAAATTTAGAATCATGGTGTAAAATAGACTTTGGTATTGATGGTAATCCGCTAAATAATATGAGTCGATATGAAAATGAAACTACATTCTTATCTATAAATGGAGATACAGTCAAAGATTTGGAATTGCCTAATACCACATCTGTCATAAAAGATCATGCTTTTGAGGGATGTTATCTTAAGTCTGTAAAAATTCCTAAAAGTATTGAAAAGATCGGAAATCAGTCTTTTAGCTGCTGTTGTTACCTTGATTCCGTTATTATACCTAATGGAGTGAAAGAAATTGGAAAAAATGCTTTTCTTAATTGCAATCTTACCCACGTTATATTGCCGAAAAGTGTTGAACGGATTGAGAAAAGAGCTTTCAGTTTTTGTGACAACATGACTTATGTTACAATTTTAGGTAGTCCAATAATTAAGGAAGAAGCATTCTATAATTGTAATAAACTCCGAGACTTGTATTGCTATGGAGAAGATGTTCCTGAAGTACACAATACTTTTAACAGTCTTGATCTTTCTTTGATAACTCTACATGTACCACTTGATACATTTGAAAAATACCTAAAAGTAGAACCATGGTGTAAATTTGGAAGTATAGTTCCTATAAAATAAATTATCTTATTGTATTTAGTTGACGACAGTTGGCGATAATACGCAAGAAAAATCGTACCTTTGCTCAGTAAATCATTTGGAACGCAAATGCGGTAAGAGGCTGAATACGAATCACTTCAATTTGGTTTCTACCGAAACTTAAAAATGAGCTTGAAAAGCGCTGTACAACACGTATATCGAAATCGCTGATTTTCAGCACGATGAATTTGTGAGTATTTTCCGTGTCATTGTAAAAATGTGAGTTGTACCGATTAAAAGGCTAAAACGCTTTCAATCAATAGTGTAAATGTGTTGCATCGGGAATATAAAGGTATCCTGCATAAACCCGCAGGCACAGGTGCTGTTCCATCTTGGATATGAATACGATGAAAATGATCTCCACGACGTTCTGTTGTTATGCAGAGTTTTCAATCTTGAGATACCTGAAGAATATAAGCGCAAGTAATTGCAACATAACCTGATTATTGTAAATTTAATGTTTTAAACTGTATCAAAAACATGAGCACCCTTGAAAGAGCAATAGAAATAGCAACAGAAGCACATCGTGGTCAATTTGATAAGGCAGGCAATGATTATATCGGTCATCCGTTGCGTGTTATGGAGTCGGGCAAAACATTGGACGAAAAAATTGTCGGTGTATTGCACGATGTCATTGAAGATACAAATTGGACATTTGAACAACTTGAAAACGAAGGTTTTTCAAATGAAGTGATGGATGCTCTTCGATGTGTTACCAAAATTTCCGACGATGAGCCTTATGATAAATTCATTGCCCGTATTAAAGCCAATCCATTGGCAGTAGCAGTCAAACTTAATGATTTGTCTGACAATATGGATATCAGACGCTTGCCATATCTGTCTGACAAAGATGTGAAGAGGCTTAAAAAGTATCTTAAAGCATACAAACAACTTGCGGGGGAACCTCTCCACCTTGGGAATCGTTCAGAACTGCGCCTTTGGCTTGAAGAGAACCACACCAAAGAGAAATGTTGTTGGGTAGTGACTTACCGCGGCAAATGTCAGCCTGAATGGCCGGCTATTCCATACGTTGAAGTGGTTGAAGAGGCTCTTTGTTTCGGGTGGATAGATTCTACTTTGAAGCGGCTTCCCGACGGGCGGCTGGTGCAACGCCTCTCCCCTCGCCGACCCAAAAGCCATTGGACACAATTGAATATGGAAAGATGCAGGAATCTTGAAGATAGAGGCCTGATGACCGACGCTGGCAGACGCGCTTTTGAGAGTTCTTTGCAAGCAAGTGAGTGAAAAATTTAATAAATAAGCGAATGAGACCATACATTATATGCCATATGATGTCGCTCCTGGATGGGCGCATTGATTGTGATGTTACAGAACAGATAGAGAGCGGTGATGAGTATTACGATGCCCTCAACCAATTGGATTGCCCATCCACTTTGATGGGCAGGGTAACAATGCAGATGCATTATGCTCTATCTGAACCCTTTATGGCTGATAACAAATCTCCAATTGGAAGAGAGCAGCAACATATAGCCACAGACGCAAAAGGCTATATTATAGCCATAGATACCATGGGCAAACTAAGATGGCCGCAGAATCAATTTGATGGAATGCCTCTTTTGGTCATCACATCAGAAGATTGTCCAAAGGAGTACCACGACGCATTGGCAAAGCAACAGATTTCCTGGATTGCAACGGGGAAAGGTGGAATTGACCTGGCAAGAGCAATGGAACTTCTTTACGAAAAGTTTAATGTAGAAAGATTGAGCCTGACAGGTGGCGGAAACATCAATGGAGCCTTCTTGAAAGCAGGATTAATTGACCAAGTGAGCATGATGTGGTGTCCAGGTATTGATGGACGCAAAGGCATGGCGGCAGCCTTTGATGGTTTGGATGCAGACATCCCTCCTACCAAACTCAAATTAACAAGCGTAGAGAAGTTGGGCGAAACTATTTGGGCAAAATATCAGTTATAATAGAGTTAATACGTAAGAGAATGAAAAAGATTATAATCATTGATGGCGGTCCGCGTAAGAATATGAACACTGCAAAGTTGCTGCAGAGATTTGCAGAAGGAGCAAAATCTGCGGGCAGTGATGTTGAAGTTAAAACCATACGTCTATACGACCTTGACTATAAAGGTTGCATTTCGTGTATGGCCTGCAAACTAAAAGGCAAGGCATCCAACATCTGTCGGATCAAAGATGCGCTTGCTCCTGTTCTGGAGGAGATTGCCCAGGCCGACGGCCTTGCGCTCGGTTCGCCTATCTATTTTGGTGAGGTAACCGGACAGATGCGTGCATTCCTGGAACGCTTGTCATTCCCATGGCTCTCATATAACGACTACAGCCTCACAGCACAAAAGCGTATGCCTGTGGTGCTTGTGGAAACGATGAACGGTACACCCGAGCGCAACAACAGCAACCATTTCGGCACAATGGAATGGTGCATTACCACAGCACTGGGAGAACCACAACGCATCATTGCCTACAATACAACTCAAGTAGCAAAATACAACAACTACGAATTAGGCAGTTTCTCAGAAGAGGCCAAACACACTTGGCGCGATGAGCATTGGGAAGAGGATCTGCAAAAGGCATTTGAGGCCGGACGCCAAATGGCAGAATAGTTATCGCTTTGTTACAGAAATCATAAAGGTTACAGCAACAATGGCAATGCCGATGCCCAGAATAATGTTCGTTGTCAAAGGTTCGCCAAACATCAGCGTACCTACAAGGATTGCTGTAATAGGCTCAAAAACTCCCAGCACAGAGGCCTTAGTTGCACCTATATTTCGGGTTGCTATGGCTAATGTGGCAGTTGAAACAATAGTTGGCAATAGCACCGTTATTCATCAAAGGCACGGCAAACAACGGATTGAGTCCGTATGAGATACCGGTAATAATACCGGCCGAATAACCTATAATGGCGTTTTTACTCAATGTTTTCATAGTTTATCTGTTCACTATAGCCACCTTAATAACTCCATCCATTTTGTTCTCAAAGATGCGGTAGGCCTCCTCTATTTCACTCAATGGGAAACGGTGCGTGATAAGCGGAGTGGTGTCAATCTTTCCTGCTTCAATAAGTCGAAGAACCTCCTCGCAATCGCACCCATCCACACCACCTGTCTTGAAGGTGAGGTTCTTGCCATACATGTCGGGCAGAGGAAGAACCTGGGGTTGGTCGTAAAGGGCAACCACCGTTACGATGCCATTCGGACGGGCACACTCCCACGCCAATCTGAATGTGTCATCAGCACCGGCAACCTCGAGCACTCTATCGGCACCTCCGTGGTCACTATTTTTCAAGACAAAATCCTTGCATTCTTCGGGTGTAGTGAGCAACACATCGGGGTAATGTTCTTGCACGAAACGACGCCTTTCTACAGACTTTTCGCATACAATGATGCGTTTGGGGTGCTTTAACATCACACAAAGCAGAGTGCAGATACCAGTTGGCCCTGCTCCAATTATCAATACAGTATCTTCCGCGGTAATCTCTGAAATACGGGCTGCCCAAAAGCCGGTGGCCAAGACATCACCCACCAACAAAGCCTGTTCATCGCCCACGCTATCGGGAATGCGGTTCAAGCCTTGATTGGCAAGGGGCACACGTACGTACTCAGTCTGACCGCCATCGATGCGGCATCCCAAAGCCCAACCGCCATTCGGGTCGATGCAGTTGTTCACATAACCGTTCTTGCAGAAGAAACACTCTCCGCAGAAGGTCTCTACGTTAACTGTAACTCTATCCCCAGGCTTTACATGGGTGACTTCTGCTCCTACTTCTTCTACCACGCCCACCATTTCGTGACCAACGGTGATACCCAAAACGGCACGAGGCACGCTTCCGTGCTTGATATGCAGATCGCTGGTGCAGATGCTGCTCATCGTTACGCGAACAAAGGCATCGGTAGGTTCAATGAGTGTAGGCTTCGGCTTCTCCACCAAAGCGAACTTCCCTTTTTTGATGTATGTGTATGCTAACATAAACTTGTGATAGTTTTTTATTCACGAAACTGCTATAATTCATTAATCACTTGCTGGAGTTGTTCTAGGAAACAGGCCCCGTGACCACCATCCATCTGAACATGGTGAAATTGAAACGATATGGGCAATGTGGTACTGAGCCAATTACGGCGATACTTGCCCCACATGACCATTGGGTTGCAGAACTTTTCGGTGTATTGGTTTACAATGCAGTCTAGTTCCGTATCTATCATTGCGGATGTTCCCACAATCATACTATCCTCAAGGAATGAACTCTTGCACTGTGAGGCAGCCTGTGCTGTCAGCCTGTTGTATTCCTTGGCGAATTGTTCGGCATCATCGGTATATGCAATATCGCAAGAATTGATACCCCCATTGCAGTTGTTTACAATCACGTTTATAGCAATGCTGTCGTATTTGAAGAGTTTATCTTTTTCTGGTAGAATATAGAACTCTTTTATGCTACTTGCAGCCTTTCCTATACACCAACATAGCAAGGTGTTAAATTTGATACCACGTCTCTTGCTTGCCTTGAGCACTTTGGTTACATTGAATGTTTTTGTCAATGTAACCATTGGCATTGGAGAGGTCATCCAAAGCGAGAAGGCTTCGGCACGTGTAGTTTTTTGAGGATCTATTTCTATTTTCATATTATTATAGTCTTACAGTTTTAATTTTGTGATAATATAGGTGCTAGCGGTTAATTTTGAGTTCCCTAGTCGCTTCGCTCTGTCGGGATGACTAGCAGCAATGGTTCAACTTCTCTTACTCCACCCACAGTCCCCGTGGTAAATCATCTGCTTTGTCATGCCGCCATCAATACAGATGTTCTCGCCCGTAATAAAGCCGGCCTTGTCGCTGCAAAGGAAGAGCACCATATTGGCAATATCCATAGGATTACCCACTCTACCGGCAGGTTGCTGCGTGGCATCGGGGCCTTCATAAACGGTATATGCGGTATCTATCCAACCGGGAGAAATTGAATTTACCCTTGCTCGTCCCGACAGGCTGACAGCCAATGCGTGAGTGAGAGCAGCAATGCCACCTTTGGCTGCTGTATAACTCTCACCTTCCTGTTTATCAATTACATAGACAACGGCTCCCTTAGAACGGAATTGGTCAGCAATGCATCGGCCAATACCGTTGGCACCACCGGTTACTATGACTACTTTATCTTTGAATGAATACTCCAACATAGTAATAACACTTATTATCTATAATTTTTCCCTTATCGGATGCTTGATGGCCATGTATACCTTGTTTTCTACCCTTGCAACTTCATGTCTCCATCCTTGACCCACCCAAGACGTTTCATGATCAAGTGGAAGAAGAGGCTGAGAAAGGCTGGAGCAACGAAGTAGAGACCAATGATTTCTGCTATGAGAAGAGCGTGGTCCATTGTTTCTGACATTGTGTCCCAACATCCAATCGGGCCCACAAAGCCTGCTGTACCCATACCGGCCCCGGCAGCATTGTTGGTCATCTTAAGCCACATTGTTGAAACAGGACCAAGGATTGCCGATGCAAGGGTCGGGGCAAGCCATATCACAGGCTTACGTGCAATATTTCCTATTTGCAGCATGGATGTACCCAAACCTTGGGAGATAAGGCCTCCTACCCCATTATCCTTATAACTGATTACAGCAAAACCAATCATTTGGGCGCAACAGCCTGCAGTAGCGGCACCGGCAGCCAATCCGCTGATTCCTATTGAAATGCAGAGAGCCGCAGAACTGATGGGGAGCGTAAGGAAACATCCTACAGAAACCGACACAAGTATACCCATAATGAACGGATTTAGCATTGTGGCACGGTTAATGACCTCTCCAAGTGACATTACCCAAACATTGATTGGAGCACAGCAATACTTGGCAAAAACTCCTCCGGCAACAACAGCAACCAGGGGCGTGACAATTATGTCAACAGGAGTGCGCTTAGATACAATTGTGCCCGCCTCTACACCAACAATTGAAGCGAGGTATGCTCCAACAGGTCCTCCGAACTGGTAACCGAGTGCACCTGTTGCAACTGCAGAGACAGTTACAAGTGGAGCACGCTTGAGACCAAGGGCAATGGCGAGTCCAACAGATCCGCCAACAACGGGTGCCGACTGAAGCACTACAGCAACATCCATAAGGAAATCCATACCAGGTATATGGGCTATCTGCTTGATTATAAGGCCGAGTATAAGTGAGCAGAAGAGGCCCATAGCCATAAAACTGAGCGCATCAACCACATATACCTTGAAGAGCCTTTGGATTACCGGTTTATGATTGTTGTTCATCTATTAAAACGCTGAATGTTTATTCCTGCCAGTAAAAGAGGGAATGGATTACATATACTTCAACACCAACTCAGCAGCGCATGCCGAAAGCACTTGCTTACCTTCATATTTTCCTCCATTGCCGAGTGTAAAACGGTACTTTGCAATATCATGTCCGTTTGTGATGATATTGGGGATGTCATAGCCTTCTGACCGGGAGTCTGAAACGGAGAATTTTGTAGATCTCATTCCCATTTGTAAAAACATTTTCTCTGCGGTCTCTGTGATTGAAGCATGACTGCGATATTTGCACAGCAAAAGTTGCATATAACGTCGGCCATCGCCTGTTTTATATCCGTCAAACAGTTGTTCCACTGTAAAATCAAGATTTTGTGCAAGGTTTCCGCCCATATCTTTTTCATCAAGCAGATCGCACAACTTGTCAGAAAGCCTGATTTTTCCGCTTACAAGAAGTTCTGCCGCCTGTGGAAGCAATGTCAGCGCAGCGCCCATCTCCTTCATATCATACTCTACAGATGCCAATGAGTCTGATTTTGAGCCAATAAAATGATGATACTCCTCACGGTATCTGTCGGGAAGCAAAACAGACTCACCTACTTTAAAATTGCCGGCAGAAACTGGAAGGAGGCCTTTAGCAGGAACACCGCCAAAGACAATCTGCGCTGCAGCAAAATTATTTACCTTATCGTTGGAGTAACCAATCACATAAGAGGTAAAGTTCCTGTGATGAGCCATGTTCGCTACGGCATAAGGAGAGCCGAGATATACCGCAATCATAGGTTGTTCGGCAGCCCATTCAGTTATAAAATCAATTTCCTCTGATATCAGGCCATAATTTTTATATTGGCGTTGGTCTGTCTGGTTGAATCCGAAAATGACCAGATCATGATTTTTCAACTTGTCGCGGGCAGACTTCAATTCAGCCAAAGTGGCATCATTGCCAAGAATCAGGGTATCCACATGGCCATATCTGTTTGCAAGCACTCCAAATTCATGTCCCAATTGAGGATTTTTAAATCCTACGTAAGCCACCCTCTTGCCCTCAAATGATACAGGAATGCCATAACCGGCAGAATTGTCATTGAAAAGAAGTGTAACCGACTCTTTTGAAATTTGCTTAATCAGGTCAAGTTTTTTATCCATAATACCATCTTTCAATTCGGTATCAGTAAACTTATCAAGTTGCGAGATATCTATATAAGGGTCATAACCCTTGTCAAAAACACCCAGGCGCGCCTTAAGCGCAAGCATCTTCTTTACCCTCATGTTAAGTCCGTCCATTGTAATCTCACCACGCTCCAAGGCCTGCTCAATTACAGTGATTGATTCCTCTACATTCTCGGGCATAAGAAGTATATCCACACCGGCCTTGTACGCAGCCAAAGGAATATCTTTTTTCTCCAGTCCGCTATCTTTTGAAACACCTTTCATATTAAGCGCATCAGTGCATATAATACCGTCAAAACCAAGTTTTTCCCTAAGCAGTCCTGTAACAATAGGCCTTGATATTGAAGATGGTGTTCCCGACGGATCCAAGGCTGGAATACTCAAATGGGCAACCATTACCATATCCACACCATCGGCAATAAGCCGTTTGAAAGGATATAGTTCAATGGAATCCAACCGCTGGGCAGTAAAAGGCAAAACCGGAAGTGCCAAGTGAGAATCTACATCTGTATCACCATGGCCTGGAAAATGTTTGGCCGAACCGGCAACACCTCCATCACGCATTCCACGCATCATAGCAATACCATACAATGCAGCCTTTTCTTTATCTTCGCCAAATGACCTATGGTTGACAATATGCTTTTGAGGATTATTGTTCAAATCCAGAACCGGAGAATAGTTTACCTGAATTTTAAGGGCCCGGCACTCCTGCGCAATTGATTTTCCAACTTCATACACCAAAGAGTCGCTGCTGAGGGCTCCCAATTGCAGAAAAAATTGAAATGCAGGCATCTCCTGCCAACGCATGCTGGCGCCCCATTCGGCATCAAGTGTAACCAGCATAGGAATTTTTGCCAACCTGTTCAACTGGTTCAGCCTTTCTACAGCAGGAATGAAAACATCGCCCAAAGGAATTACGCCACCTATCTTCTCCTTTTTTACAAGCCTGTTTTGAATTGTTTGCATCTCTTTGCTGTCTCTGGAGGTAAAGTCTATTACCATAATCTGGGCAATTTTTTCTCTTGTAGAGAGTTTTCGGAATATTGAATCTACCTGTCTTTCAATTTTCTCCTTTGATGGATATTTATATTTTCCATACCCCGATGCCTCAGATGCTGCAAACAATTTTGTTTGAACAGAAACACAAAAAAGAAGTGAAACCAGTAATCCTCCCCAAAATAGATTGACAATCTTTTTCATAATAAACTATTCAAATATATAATCAATTTAAATGTCTCATAAAGATGATGCAGATGCCAGTATTACAACATGATCACAAGATCTGAACACCTTTGCAACCTGAGAGTCTATTATCAAAATCACTCTTACAAAGTTACATATAATTCGTTGAATTGAGATAATTGGGGCAAAATAATTGGCAGACAGGGGTTTTATTAAATTCTGATTTTTGGAGGAATACCAGTAAAAACCAACGTAATGCCAAGTTATTCCAATGTTGAGTAACCTATCCGTTACCACATGAAACAGATGGAAGAATACGGAAGTTTAGCGATGTAAACTATTGCAACTGACAATATGCGTGTGAGCATCAACAAGCACTACCGTGAGATTATGGATAGGGATAACTATGTTACTGCCGAAAAAGTAAAGAATGCCTTTCTCTGACTGGAACACCGTTGTCGCACTTTGCTTCAAGTCCTTTCAAGAAGTATAAAAAGGAAATGCGCATTCTCACAGGTGGTAACAATGATTCGCCTCACACTTAGGGGCTTGCTTTTATACAAAAAGTCCGAATCCTTAATTATAAAGGAGTTCGGACTAAGGTTTTGAGTTATTTTGAGTTTTACCCGACAGCAATAAAATATTTTAGATCTTCTTATTTCGGGAGTATTGTCAGTTGCTTGTTATACAATACCTTAAACGAAATTATAATTTTTGACTGAGATAATCCGAGAGGTTTTAGCCGTGTTTGAATCAATGTAAGCAAATGTTCGTTGTTTCTTGCGTAAATTTTTACAAACAAGTCATAAGCTTCATTCGTACAATGAACCTCGACAATTTCAGGAATGGACTTTAAGGCTTCGATAACACTATCAAAACGAGAATCATCTTTAAGC
Organism: Bacteroidales bacterium; assembly: GCA_015060245.1. GTDB lineage: Bacteria > Bacteroidota > Bacteroidia > Bacteroidales > UBA932 > Egerieousia. The sequence continues at coordinate 12,568 of SUYU01000029.1, forward strand.
GTAAGCCCAATATAAGCACAGGTATCATAACCGATTTTTGTAGGATTGATGATATATTTTGAACCTTGAACAACTCCTAATGAAGTAAGTCGTTTTACTCGTGTATGAATGGTTGTACCGGAAACTCCACAGGCTCGGGCGACTTCTTGAAAAGGAATATTGCCATCCTTCGCCAACATTTGAAGGATTTTTTCATCTATTTCATCAAATTGATTATTCTCCATATGAAAATCATTAGTTTGATGCAAAATTACATATATTTCTCCGATATTCGATGTTTGTGGCTTTTTTATATTTTATCTAACCATAATTTACTACATGCATCGCTTGGCATTCGCCAGTCACCACGGGGACTAAGAGATACACTGCCAACCTTAGGTCCATCGGTCATACAAGAACGCTTGAACTGTTGGGCAAAGAATCGGTGGATAAAGACGGAAAGCCAATGCTTAATGATGGTTTCATCGTAGGAACCGGCAAAAGCGAGGATAGCCATATCCAGGATTCTTTGGGGAGTTGCTCCATAGCGTATGAAGTGGTACAGGAAGAAATCGTGTAGCTCGTACGGACCCACTACATCTTCAGTACGTTGTTCTATCTCCTCATTTTCGCCAGATGGTAGTAATTCCGGACTTACAGGTGTGGAAATTATATCCAGCAGAATAGTTCGAAGTGCCGAATCGGTCTTATTGTCCGCTATCCATTGAACCAAATATTTGACTAATGTCTTAGGTACGCCACTATTAACCGCATACATCGACATGTGGTCACCGTTGTATGTGGACCACCCAAGAGCTATTTCGGATAAATCGCCAGTTCCTATTACAATACCATTAAATTGGTTAGCGATGTCCATCAGAATTTGGGTTCGTTCGCGTGCTTGGGTATTTTCATATACAATGTCATGGAGTTCTTTTGGATGTTCTATATCCTTAAAATGAACTCTACAAGCCTCTTTAATATCAATCTCTTTCAATGTACAACCCAATGTTTCAATCAACTTGACGGCATTGATATATGTCCCTCTTGTAGTGCCAAAGCCGGGCATTGTTATCGCAATAATACCTTTCCTGTCCAAACCGAGTCTATCAAATGTCCTAATGCAGATTAATAAGGCTAAAGTAGAATCCAGTCCTCCCGATATACCTATT
>SUYU01000030.1 GCA_015060245.1 Bacteroidales bacterium
ACACTTCTGTAAGTTTGTCAAATGGTATTTATACTTCAATCTTCATGAATCAAAACGGAGAGTTAAAAAATGAAAGCCACCAACCACTTTTGTCACTATTACCAACCATTTTTGTCCACATTACCAATAAAGGTACAAACCTTGAAACAAATAAAAAAAAATAATTTTGTAATAGAGTAATCCTGTAGAGAATGAAGTTAAGGATATTATGCGTATTGGCATTTTTGGTCTTTGCCGCTCCAGGTTGTGAAAAGAACAACATCCTGGATATAAAGACAACATATTGCATGGCAACAATAAACGGTCAGGAATATAAGGATGCCACAACCGTAAGGGAAGAATTGGCAAGAAGAGGATACCCTTTTGCAATAAAAGAGAGAATCTTTATAGGCAAAAACAACAATCTGGCATACATACAGTTTAAACTATCTGATGCCAATGGCAAAATGTGTTATTACCTGTTTGGCGGTATCCCCTTCGCCTATGGCGAAAACTTCCCAGTCCTAAATAAGGAATACCGGATATACTGCCACCCGAATTTCGATATTACGGGCAGAGAAGAGGAGAATATTGCTGATGACTACCTGGAATTTCAGACGAAGGAAACCTCCTCAATGTATCCGTCAGGAATACTTGTGCTGAAAAAATACTCTGATATTACAAGCAGTTCATATGAAACACCGCACTCACTGTCGGGAATAATAAGATTCACAGAATTCAATCAGACCAATAAAAAATATAGTGGCAATTTTGCATTGCAGGGCAATGATGATATAGAGGGAAAACACTATAGGATTGAAGGCGAGTTGAAATCAACAGTTGCACAAGGTTTTTGAGAGATGGGCAATTATCCCCTTCAGCATAATACTATGCCGAAACTGTGCAAAACGCCTACAAAAAAGTTACATTGCCGGCAACCTCAAATAGTGCCAACAGCAGAACGGCAAAAACAAGCAGATTCAGGGCTGTCCTGCCAAGCAGAGGATTGAGCGCCGCACCCCTGCTGCTTATCAATTTACGCCATGTGGCACCATGCATCATCAAATATGTCAAAGGAAGAAGAAGAGCCCATACAGGCAACTGCAGCCATAGTGGAGTCATAATGGCCATGGCAAAAATGCCGGAGAAAAGATATACATATCCCATAACCTTACGTCCAAAAATTACCACAGTCGTACGCTTCCCTGCAACTTCATCATCTTCTTTATCACGATAGTTGTTTACTATCAGCACATTAGCAGCAAGCAGCCCTATTGCAACGGAGGTAACAAGCAATACCGGAAAGCCGTACCACCCTCCAGTCTGCAGATAACAGGTAAATGTTACCGGAACTATTCCAAAGAATATTACAACAGCAATATCGCCAAGTCCATGATGTGAAAGCGGGTACGGACCTGCGCTGTATGCCAAAGCAAACAACAGAATGGCAATACCCACAGGAAGGAGCCACAGCCCTCCATAAAGCATCAATGAACAACCTATTGCAGCAGATATGCCTAGAGTAATGAAAGTGGCATATTTCATTGATTTTGGAGAGATGTCACCTTCGGCGACTCCCCGTCTGAACCCTTCACGTCCCTTCCGGTCCATTCCATTCTTGAAGTCATAGTATTCATTACCGAAATTTGACGCTATCTGGGCAGATACAGCAAACAGCAAGCACAAGAGAGCAGGCACCATGTCAAACTTTCCCTGCCAAACTGCACATCCGCATCCGGCAACCACTCCAGCCACACTTACCGGAAGTGTCCGCAGACGCATTGCCTCTATCCATTTTTTAATCATATTGCAATTGGTCATTTGATTCCAACATACATACGGCAGACACCCAGTGTCAATGCACGATGCCTCACCTCAGAGAAGCCGGCCTCACGCATCATTGGAATAAATTTGTCGGGAGCAGGAAAATTCAGCACCGATGCCGGCAAATATTCGTATGCGCCACGGTTGCCGGAGACCATTCCGCCTATCATGGGTAAAATATTCAGGAAATAGAGTTTGTAGCACCACCTGATAATGGGATTTGAAGGTACCGACAATTCCAGAATAACCAGTTTGCCACCTGGCTTTAGCACCCTGCACATCTCTTTAAGTCCCAGATCAAGATGCTCAAAATTGCGTACGCCAAAACCCACAGATATGCGGTCAAAGTTATTTTCGGGATAGTCCAGAGCCTCACAATCACCATACTCCAACAATGCATCAACTCCTGAAGCGGCAATCTTTTCGCGTCCGACCTTCATCATGCCCTCCGACAAGTCAATACCAATAATTTTACTCCCTTCTGCCACATTTCTTGCAATCTCTATGGTAAAGTCGCCTGTACCACAGGCCACATCCAATACCTGCAGTCTTTGCTGCACATCAGCAATTTCACGTACAGCCTTTTTTCTCCACCCCTTATCAATATTCAGCGACAAAATGTGGTTCAATTTGTCATAATCGGGCGCAATATTGTCAAACAGGCTCCTAATATTCTCTTTCTTTGCCATACAAGTCATTTCCTTTTGTTAGAGTATTTGAACTTAAGCACATACAGCAATAATATTACATTCATCAGTAGAGCATATATGATTGCTGGAATAGCCATCTCCCCACTATTGAAGATAAATGGAGAAGAGGCTATGGCAATGGACTGGGCCGCATTCTGCATTCCCACCTCAATAATAATGGTACGGCGAGTAGCATCGGTAAGTCTGCCTGCTTTTGAAAGCAGCGAACTGCAGGCCATACTTGCCAGAATCAGCAGGGCACATGCCAGACCTATGAGATGAAAATTTGCAATTATCTCCTGAGTGTACTGCAGGAAAAAGAGCAGAGCCAATGTCATGAGAGCGGGGAATGCCATTTTGCCAAGCACCTTACCCACTATAGCAGCATGCGCAGGTTTCCAATATCTGAAGGACCAGCCGGCCATTAGTGGCACAAACAACAGCACAAGGTTCTGCATCAATAATTTCCCTACAGGCAGTTCAATTGAGACTCCGGCACTGTGCGATACAAAATTTGATACAAATTCCATAATGATCGGAAGTGTAAAAAGTGTAAGCACACTGCTTACAGCCGTAAGTGTAACCGACAATGCCACATTACCGTTTACAAGCATAGAAAAGACATTGGAGGAACTTCCTCCAGGACAACTGGCGACAAGCACCAATCCTAAAAAATAGATTGGGGGCATATCCAACAGGCAAGCCAAAACAAATGCTATTGTCGGCAATAGTACAATCTGCCCTATCATTCCAAGAATAACTGCTTTGGGGTTGCGCAACACATTTTTGAATGCCTCACCATTGAGTTCTGTCCCCAAAAGGAACATAAGAACAATCAGGATGGGCATCACAATCCATATTGTGTTCATATAACTCTCTCTTTTTCGGAGGGCAAATTTAACGATTATTGTCTATTTTCATACCCCTTCAAATCTTCATTCTCTAAATTATCATCCATAAAACAGCGTGTATAATTCACTATCTCCCTTTTTGCAATAACTATCATCAGAATTTTTACTCTCTTGGATTTAGACATCTTCTGACAACCTGCCAATTTATGTCGGAATCTTCCTGACAACCATTCTTGCGGCAATGCACATTCCAAGTCCTTTTAAACCCCACCCAATATTGCTGCCTACAAAGAAGCAATCTGAATCTGAAGCCGATCAGTTCCACGAGCACGATTCAGGTAAATATTTTGCCTACTACGGCCGTTCAAGCGACTGCTTTCTCGTAGAACTTAAGGATGGACGCAAATATCTGTTGGGATGCAAGAATGCACCACTTATCTTCTCCCCAAGATTTGGCGGGTGATCCAAAATCCTGCACAATATAAAGGTGCAATAAATAAACAACACACCCTGCCAATCGATTTATGACTTGACAGGGTGCGCCCGACTTAACCTAACTTAAAAAACTATTTCGTATAAATAACAACGGACAAGTTTAAAAGTTCAGTATCAATACCATTTTCTGCAGTTTATTTACCTGCTAATTCCCAAAGAGAGCACCATGAACCTCCGGCACAAGATAAAAAGCCATTGCGTTATCATAAATGGGCAGGTTTTCTAAAGAATAGTACTCCATGCGACTTTACAAATACCTATATATGTTGGACTAATAGAAATATAATGAAAATACTATAAATTCTCTATCTCCGATGCAGACAACCCCGTATATTTGGATATGTTTTCTGATGTCATGCCATCTGCTTTCATTGATCTGGCAATCTCCAGTTTACCTTGGGCCATACCCTCTGCCCAGCCCTCTTCTCTACCCTTCATCAAGCCTTTCTCCTCACCCAACTCCAAACCTTGCTCAATGCCTTGCTCAATGCCCTGCTTTATGCCTTGTTCTATACCCTGCTCTATGCCTTGTCTGATGCCTGTCTCTATTGCATAATCAAGACACGCCCTGTTGTCCCGGTAACTCTTGAGCCGGGCCTCATACAATGCCTTGTCGCTCTTGGATAGCGACGCAAGGTTCGCCTCATCCAAGACATTCAAAAAGGTCTCACGGATCTCCTCATTAAGACCATGCTCATACACCTGACGTTTTAACTCCTCTATTGTACTCATACCTTTCTTCATTTGTAGCAACAAATATAACAACTTTTCATACAACATGTTACATTCTGACATACTTTTGGCTTCAAGACACGGCAACTGCAACATCACTATATGGATCCTGTCGGTAAACAGAGTGCCTGTATATGACTCCTGAAGCATAAACTCCCTTTTCAACACCGGATCCTGCTCATACATGAAGTTCATCAGACATATGCTGTAGACCTTGTCTATGTTATAGTTCCACTTCTCGCCCGGTTGGCCCATCTGCTCTATGAGTCGGCACGTATAGTAGAGTATCCGGTTCCGTATATAACTTATCGGGGCATTCTGTACCTCTATCAAAAATCGGGTCCCGCTCTTGTCTATACACAATACATCAAAAACGCACTCTCGCCCGCCCGCTTCATGAGGTATGTTCTCATTATTGAGGTATTCTACATCTACTATCGGGCACTCAAGTTCCAGAACCAGGTTCAAAAATCCAACAAGATTACGCTTGTTACGCTCGGTCCCGAACAGATACTTGAAACCCCAGTCTACAAAGGGGTTCATCACACTGCTTTGCCGATTGCTACCATCTGCTGCACATACGTCTGCCTCTACACGACTATTCGGTTTTGACAATCCGCTTACCTGCTCACGCTCTACTCCTTTTGCAAAACTTTTCTCTTTCAATCCCTGCTCAATGCTTCTGCTCGTTTCCATAAAATCTGTCATTTGATAAGATTAATAATAGCCGGCATTGAGATTTGCTGAAGTACAAAACAATTTGCTATGAATCAAAGAATTTTGCCCTCTGCATGTCAAAATTGCTATTCCGCAAAGCAAAATGACTGATTTTGCAAGTCAAAAATGCTTTCAAAGCAAATCAAACTGGTGCTGCAGCAAATCCAATATGCCGGATTTTGATGATTTCAACATCGGCAAAACTAATCCTTAATGACGGTGGCTCAAAACAAAAGAGTAAAATTTACCCTTTTGAAACGATGATTTATTGAATTTTGGAAAAATGATTGAGTTGATCCTTGCTAACCTCTCAAATAACCATAGCGTACCAGATCAGAACGCTCCTTTATGAGATGCACATATCCGCCGGAAAGGAGCAGCACCTCATCTGCCACTTCAAGGAGAGCCTCATAATTATGGTCCGAAACAATTATTCCCTTGTTCTGCTTTTCCCTTAGGATAAGTCCCTGTACTCTCTCTACTGCGACCGGTGCAAGGTATGAAAATGGCTCATCCAATATACAGAAGGGCGCATTGCTGCAAAGGCACAACCATATCTCCGCTATTCGCACCTCTCCACCCGACAGTTCCCCCACTTTGGTCTCTCTATAATCGTTAAACTGCGGGAACTCCACAACAAGGGCGTCATAGTCGGCTTCAAAAAGATCAAAGACCTCTGCCAACCTCATTTTATTGGGCAAAAATGGTTTCTGTGACAGATACTTGATATAAGAGCCCATCCGTAATGAACCTGTAACTATCTCATCATTTACCTTCACAAACAGATCCTGCGTCTTGAGTGCACCCATTATTGCCCGGAACATACATGATTTGCCGCTTCCATTCCGGCCAAGCAGACCTGTAGCCATACCGGTCCTTGAGTGCAGCCATGCCCCGGTCAAGACATCATTGGCTCCGAATGATAGACGGATACTGTCGGCAAGAAGAGTATTATTCCGAAGAGAATTCCTGTCATCACCATTTTCATGAGAGATTCTTTTATGAGACAACTGCATGGCGGATAAATATTATTGTCATACAAAGAGTTATATATATTACAGAATCAAGTCCCAATGCCAGTTTGAGCAATCTTGACGGATGCTGACCAAGGTTGATATAGAAGCACTCCTGAGCCCTGGATGAGGTAAGCCTGAAGAGTAAAGTAACTGCCGCTACAATGGCATATCTAAGAATGGTAATCATAAAGAAAAAATCAACAAGAATCTCTTTGTCGACTAACAATAACAGAGCGGATATGGCAAGAGTCGCCAATCCTGAGAAAACAAGTACCGGACTGCAATAGAGCAGCATAAGACGCAATATCTTAATTTTTGTTTGAACCGGCACCCCTATACCGCTTCTTTGGTTTGACATACACATAATTTGCCAAATTTATTAAACATCAACGAACATCGCCATCCATTTATCCACAGCAACAAACTATAAAATTAATATACATCGGATATTATTTACTACAGGCAGAATTCATGCCAATCAGAAGCGTCTTACCCGCACATGGCATTCCGGCTCAATATTGTGAACCTTGCAATAGTCCTGATGATACTCTTCCGCTACCCAGAATTTTGAAGCAGGCGTTACTCGTGTTGCCACATTATACCCCTTCTCCTTGAGAATCTGAATTACATCAAGAGCCTCACTCCGCTCCTGCTCTGTCTGATAAAATATCTCAGAACGGTATTGCGGTCCCACATCCACACCCTGACGGTTGAGTTGGGTAGGATCATGTATCTCCATAAAAAGTTTGAGCAGTGTCAGATAACTTACCTGCAAAGGATCATACAGCACCTCAACGGTCTCTGCGTGACCTGTAATATGACTCTTGACCTGCTCATATGTAGGGTTCTCCATATTGCCTCCCATATAACCGGAAACAACACTTATAACCCCTTTCTGCTGCTGCATCAGATGTTCCACACCCCAAAAACATCCACCCGCGAAATATGCCTTTCGTTTCATTCTCCCAACTTTCAATTACCGGTAATATAATCAATCGCGTTTCATCAAAAGTTCAATACGCAATGGAATATCTGTATTCTTCATGACACCACCAAAATATTTTGCACCTGCGCCATACGCAAATACAGGCACCACCGTTCCTGTATGGCCTTTTGTCTTGAATGAGAGTTTTACGGTATCCTTCACTCCGGGTGTATGCTCATTGTATGCCACGCATGTCCCTCCGGTCTCATGATCTGCCGTAACAACAAGCAATGTATTGGGATATTTGTCAACATACTTTATAAGGAATTGCAGCGTTCTGTCAAACTCCTGCATCTCTGCAATCATTCCCTCTGAATCATTGTTATGGCCATAGCCATCTATGATGGCACTCTCAATCATAAGGAAGAAGCCCTCCTTTTTACCCTTGTGGTGCAACAGGTTCAATGCCTTTGCCACAGCCTTTTCAAGATAGAGTTCCGGCTCTTTGCCTGCATCTACAACCGATGAATCTGAACCTTTCAGGCCCGACTCTGCAGCCAGTTTTGCAGCAAGACACACCTCTGCCCCATCTGCAGCACCTGCCTGCACTTTTCCCTTATTCTTTCTGTGCACCGCATCCATAGGCAAAATTCCGACAAACTTTTCAGATTTGCTTGCATGTACATCGGGCCATGTAAGATAAACGTCATAGCCATTATTTATAAGGGTTGCAGTATGGTCTACAGAATCAGGTCTGTTTACAAATGCACTCAAGCCACTACCTATAGCCACATCAATAGCGCTCCTTACAAAATGGTCTGCAATTTCAAATCCGCGCGAACGGTCAAGCACATGTGCATAAAATGCGGCAGGAGTTGCCTCAGTAAGTGTTGTATTCACAACTATACCGCTCTTTTTACCCAATTTCTGAGCCTTCACAAGAACACTCTCCAACGGCACTCCATTGATATCCACACCTATTCTGCCATTGGAGGTACGCACACCGCAGGCCAACGCTGTTCCTCCTGCAGGAGAATCAGTTACGTGATTGTTTGCCGAACATGTCTCTGAAAACCCCACAACTGCGCCCTTTTCAAAACCGGTAAGTGAATCTTCGGTGAGCAGTAATGAAGAGACTGCACCGAAGCCCATGCCGTCGCCAACAAGGTATATTACATTTTTTACAGGCTCCTCCTTGGAGGCACAGGAGAAAAAGGCACAGGAGAGACCTAAACCCAGACACATAAGAGAAAAAAATCTTTTTACAAAGTATAACCCTTTCATTATAAATTATTTTAAAAATCAAACACAAAAATTACCTCACAAAGCATTGTGCGGCATAAAACAGCGGCCATATCCGTATGTAAAAGTAGCAAAAATCAAGAAAACAAACAAAGATTTCATTTACACCTCACCACCCAACTGATTTTTTGCTAATTTTGTTTGAATTTGGATTGTTGCATAACAGCACGGCCATTATTCCAATAATTAAAAACAACACTTTCTAAAAGAGGATATCATGCTTAAGCCAGGAGACAAAATGCCGGAATTCTCTGTCATTGACCAGAACGGCAACAATGTAAGTTCCAAAGATTTAATTGGAAAGAAAACCATTATATATTTTTATCCCAAAGACAACACATCCGGCTGTACAGCCCAAGCATGCAACATAAGGGACAACTATCAGGCCCTTGCAAATGCAGGATATAATGTAATTGGAGTGAGCAAAGATAGTGCTGCCTCACATGTCAAGTTCATTGAAAAAAACTCTTTGCCCTTCACACTGCTTGCAGATACCACAACCCAAATGCAACAGGATTTTGGCGTATGGGGAGAGAAGAAACTCTACGGCAGAACCTATATGGGAACAATGCGCCGCACATTCATTTTCAATGAAGAGGGCATTCTGGAAAGGATTATTGAAAAAGTAGACACCAAAAACCACACATCCCAAATACTCACACAGTAATAACAGCCATGAAAAGAGTTGAAGGAAACGTTACCCTTATAACAGGTGGCGGTAAGGGTATAGGCTTTGGACTTGCAACAGCATTTGCAAGGGAAGGGAGTAATCTGGCCATTACCGGAAGGAACTTGGGCCGGCTTGAAGAGGCTGCCGACAAACTCCAAAAAGAGTGGGGCATAAAGGTATTGCCAATTGTAGCCGACGGTGCAAATGAAGAGGCCGTAAAAATGGCCGTATCAAAAACATACGAAACATTTGGAAGAATTGATACGCTCATAAATAATGCTCAGGTATCCAAATCGGGATTGCCATTGGTGGAGCACACCAGAGATGATTTTGACCTGGCCATCATGTCGGGAGTATATGCAGCCTTTTTCTACATGAGAGAGTGCTTCAAATATCTCAAGGAGAGCGGTGGCTCCGTAATAAACTTTGCTTCAGGAGCAGGACTTTTTGGCAAACCGGGCCAGAGTTCATACGCCGCAGCAAAAGAGGGTATCAGAGGACTCTCCCGCGTCGCCGCTACAGAGTGGGGGCCCGACGGTGTAAGAGTCAATGTTGTGTGCCCCTTGGCAATGACAGAAAGCCTGAAGGAGTGGAAAGAGCATTATCCGGAACTCTATGCAAAAACTATCAAGGATATTCCGCTCGGACGTTTTGCCGATCCGATTGAAGATATAGGGCGCACATGTGTCTTTCTGGCTTCAAAAGAGGCCTCATTTATCACAGGAGAAACCATAACGCTCCAGGGAGGAAGCGGTTTGAGGCCATAATGGGGAATATGAAATGAAAGGTATTACCATTAAAATACTGGTTGACAACCGTACCACTTCACAACTTGAAAGCGAACACGGACTCTCCATGCTCATAGAGACACCGGAGACTTCCATTCTTTGTGACATGGGAGCCTCCGATGCTTTCCTTCACAATGCCACACAGATGGGTGTCGATTTTAACAAAATTGACTTTGCATTCATCTCGCACGGCCACTCCGACCATACAGGAGGTCTTGGGTATCTTCTAAATAATTTTCCCGACAAAAAGATATACTCCTCTCCTTCAATTTTCAAGGAGTACTACTTTTCGGGACGCAGAGGTTACTGGAGGGCCATGAGCACAGACCATTCCCTGCTACATAAGTATCCGGAAAATTTCATCATGATTGAGGGCTCCGGCTGTAGTCCTCTCCACGGAGAACCGCACAAATCCAATGCCCCGCAAGAGGAAGGAAGGCTGTCGGGAAGATGGTTAACACCCTCAATGGCAATAGTATCCAACTCTTGCAACAAATGGTCACGCCCTTACGGCAACATATACCTCGCAAAACAACCGGCAACCGAGGGACTCAATCATCTTACAGCAGATCCGGCATATCTGGTTCCTGACAATTTCGAGCATGAACTCGCACTTGCTGCCATAACAGATAAAGGACTTGTAATCATCTCATCCTGTTCACATTGTGGCGCCATTAACATTATGGAATCGTGTATTGCCTTTACCGGAGAAAAAAAAATTTCTACATTTGTTGGAGGATTGCATTTTATTGATTCTCCACAAGTTGAAACAGAGGTTGAAACCTTTGCAACTGAACTTTACAAGATCTTTGGCCATAATGGCAACAGCAATGAGGCACCCCTTCCCTCTCCAATTCCGAGAATAATCACCGGGCACTGCACCTGCGACAAGGCCAAAGAGGTATTGGCAAAAAGAATTCCAGGCATTGAGTTTTTCTGCACCGGCTCTGAAATTTTCATTTAGCCACAAGTGGCAAATGAGCGCAATTGTCCCTAAGGCATATGCAGGCTGATTATGCCCAAATTCCAATAAAAAGAGTGTATTTTTTCCATATTGAATACTTATTGTATTAAATATTTCACTATATTATGGTTTTATGAAAAATATTATTACCTTTAGAAGCAGTAACTTAAAAACCATTTAGGCTATGAAAAAGTTCTTATTTATGATCATTGCCATATTCCTTACATCCGGAGTGGCAAATGCCCAATTGGGTAAGTTGGGCAGCAAACTAAAAAAGGGACTGAATGCAGTTACAGAAGAGGTAAATAAAGCCACATCTTCCCAAAATCAGCAACAGTCCCCAAATTCTGCACAAACAGCAGTTCAAGGAATAGTTGGCCAGCAAGCAGGGGCAAAACCCGGGAAAGCCGGTTTTGATGAATTTTCTGCTTCAAACATTCCTTCCAATGCCCTATACGTCACTTTGGAGCACGGATCTGCCAGAGGTACAGGAACTAAAGAATCTCCTCTGAAAGATATCCAAAAAGCCATAGATTTGGCACCTGATGGTGGTGTAGTGTGCATTGCTGAAGGCAATTATCTTGGCACACTTGACAGGGGCTGGATTGAAATCAAAGGTAAATATGTATCACTTGTCGGTGGTTTCAATCAGGATTTCACAGAGAGGGATCCACAAAAATATGTTACCCGTATACAACCTGGCATACAGCAAAGAGGTTCTATAGGAATGGGGCTTCTGATGCTCGAGTGTACTGCCAACATGAATACTCCTATGGCAATTGACGGTATCTGCTTTGACCTTGGCAACTATCTGGAGTATTGTCCTGCAGACCCTACCGACGAGAGATGGGGTTGCCCTGAAGGTTGTGAGACAGGACGCGTAAAACCTATCAGTGAACCACCTAACTCAGCAATCCGCTCAATTGGCGGAAACTTTGCCGGCAGCCTCACAATCCGCAACTGTATGTTTACCAACTCATCCTTTTATGGCATTCTCCTTATCAGCAAAGGTGGCAATTGGGAGATATACAACAATGTATTTGTAGGCAATATCTATGCAAGTTGCGAAGTAAATGGAGGTCTCAACCAGAGTGTAAGCGCCCACTGTTCTACTGTAGATTTTCATCATAATACTGTGCTGTTCTCATGGTGCGCAACAAAAGAGATGGAAGATATGGGATATGGCTACAGAATGCGTAATGGTGTAGACCACAACGTACATAACAATATATTCGGATGCAACAACATGGGTGCGATTGACGCGGCTTGGGATGACTCAAATCTTCCAGCAGATAAACGGAAGATCCTGAATGCTTATGACAATCTCTTCTTCATGAATCAAGGTGACATTACAGTAGCAGGAACCAGCGGTGGAAAATGGCTATTTGTACCTGCAAAACGTTTTGATGAGGTTATGTCCTTGACCAAATATGAGAACAATAGGGAATTACCGTCAACAAGTAATTTCAAAGACTTTATAATTGAACCATACCTTAAGGGATTTGCTACTCTAAAGATTATGACAACAACAAGTTATGATCCCAACTCAGCAGCCAATCTATACCGTGAGGCCCACGGCCTGAACAAGCAGGGAACCTCAACCACACGCGTTTCCATGTATGGCAACAGGTATAATTTTGACCAGGCTCTCCTGCTCTTCGGTGCAGAAGAAGGCTATGGTGCCCAAAAGATCAAGTAAAGAGTCTATATAACAACAAGGAGGATGACACAAAGGATTCTTCATGGCTATAGAGTCATCCTCCTTTTAATATGCTCTCCCAAATAAATGCCGGGAGAGACAAAATTTTAGGAGAAATTTCAAAAAGCACTAAAAAACTTAAAAAAAGTTTGCATTTGTAAAAAATATACCTACCTTTGCAATCCCAATCACGGACCTGCGGGCGTGGCGTAATTGGTAGCCGCGCTAGACTTAGGATCTAGTGCCGAGAGGCGTGGGGGTTCGAGTCCCTTCGCCCGCACAAAAAACTCAACTGAAAAGTTGGGTTTTTTTGTTTTATACCTACATTACAACAGGCTCTATCTGGGAGCAATTCGGGTAATGTGGACAAAAACGGTTGGTGATACCCTATATAACATATTGATAAATAGAAAGATGTAGTAAATTAGATGAAACGCG
>SUYU01000001.1 GCA_015060245.1 Bacteroidales bacterium
ACACTATCATATTTATCTCTAAATATGCTGCTTGTCTTTTATCAATACTTCAATCAACTTGCCGTCCTAACCGAACGGGAGCGCAAAGGTACTAACTTTTTCTTCCCTTCCAAATTTTTTTTGAAAAAAATTAAAAAAAAGATGAACTTTTTCAAGCCCATCTTTTTTAAAATTAACCTAAAACATTAACTATGACCACTTTATGCAGAAAATTATTTTCCATTCATTTCGTCCAAAATTTTTTGGATTTTTTCTACACAACCGCCACATCCGGTTCCAGCGTTGGTATATTCTCCAACATCTTCCACTGTTTTTAACTTATGCTCCTTGATTGCATCCATAATTGCACCTCTTGAAACAAGGAAGCACTCACATATAATCTCCTTTCTGTCCATAATCTCTATTTTAAATGTTATTCAACTATTAAACGCACGTATAGTGGCATTGTTCACTCTTTTAATCAAAAAGGGGAATGCATTCTCCAATTATGACTATCTTTGCACCTGTACATGCAAACACTTATATAATATATGGCATATATCCTCAATCCCAAATACAAGAATCTGGAACCTTTTATCAAGCAACTCTGCACTCCGGGATGGTTTGGAGAGAACGGCACATTTCTCCATGACGGAAGGAACAAGATAAAGATGTTTGAGACCAATGGGTTGAAAATTGCAGTAAAGGAGTTTGGAAATTTGAGTCTGCTCAACAGAATAGTCTACTGCACTCTCAGAAAGAGCAAGGCCCGCAGGGCATTTGAGTATGCCGGCAGGCTTAAAGTACTCAAGATAGATACCCCAGAGGAGATTGCATATATAGAGATACGCAGAAAAGGTCTGCTTGAGCGCAGTTACTATGTTTGCCTGCATACTGAGTACCGGTCAATGCTGCCGCTCTTCTACAAGAGAGACCTGTCGCTAACGGAGTTCAATGAAATTACTCCGCTTCTTGATGATCTTGCCGCATTCCTTTACAGGACCCACCAGGCCGGCGTCATACACAATGACCTCAATTATACAAATATATTATATAAGTCTCCCGACAGCACGCTCCCTCATGACTGTCCGGGCGCAAATGAGTGTGCTTCAGAGAACGGTGAAGAAAATAAAGAGAAGCGTTCCGGCATACACCACGGCTCTACAGGGGAGGGACACGGTTACAGTTTTACACTTATAGACATTAACCGTATGAAATTCTACAAATCTGCCGAGAATCCACAACCGCTTCCATTGGAGAAGAGGCTGCACAATCTGCGCCGGCTGAATGTAAGTGTAATTGCGCACCTGTATATAATGCAGCAATATGCCCGTATAATGGGAGTGCGTTCCCAGGACATTCAGTTGCCCGTAATAAATATGCGCTACCGCTTTGAACACAAACGACAGCGCACACAAAAAATCAAGAACTTCATCAGGGGCAAAAAAGAGTAGTTGCCCTGCTGCGGCACAACAGCATCTTCCTACAATCCCATAACCGCACCTATAGAGTCCAGGGAGTCTTTCCAGCGGGCATCATCAATGCGGGAGCCTACGACCTCCACCACCTTGGATGAGATTATGGATCCCACCTTGCCACAGATATCAACAGGCATGCCCAAAGAGTGTGCATAAAGGAAGCCTGCAGCATAAAGATCGCCTGCACCCGTAGCATCAATACAGTTGGCAGGGCATGGTTCTATAGCAGCAAACTTCTCTGCACATTTTACCATAGAGCCGTCGGGACCCAACTTTACTACGGCAATATCACACATGCCGGCAATCTCATCCAGTGCCTCACGCGGCTCTTTGCCGGTAAAACTCTTTGCCTCTGTCTCGTTGGCAAACACTATATCAACATAGTCTGAAACTATTCCGCGCAGGAACTCCAGATTCTCCTCAACCACATTGTAACTTGCCAGATCTATTGATATTATTGAACCTGCTGCCTTTGCAAGTTCCACCGCACGACTTACCAGGTCATGGTTCTGCACAAGATAGCCCTCTATATGAAAATAATCATACCCTTCGAAGAACTCCGGTTTGAGATCCTCCGGCACCAGTTCAAGGGCCGCTCCAAGATATACTGCAAATGTACGCTCAGAATTTGGGGCAGTAACAAATACCATAGCCCTGCCGCTTGCACTTTTGCCCTTTAGCAGAAGAGGTTTTATACCTACAGACTCCTGTCCCTCCTTGAAGAGCAAGCCAAGTTCATCATTGCCCACCTTGCCTATAAAGCCGCTGTCCATTCCGAACATTGCCGCTCCAGTTACGGTATTTGATGCAGATCCTCCGGGAACATTCTCCACCCCCACCTCCTTGAGTGCATTCCATATATTGTCTCCTGTCTCTTCATTCACATGCTGCATACTGCCCACAGGAAGGTTATATCTCTTCAAAAGTGCATCATCGGGCAACACTGCCAGAATATCTGTAAGTGCATTGCCTATTCCCAATATTGATTTTCTTCTATTTTCCATACTCCTGATATATTCAGACACAATCCTATTCGACATTAAAATGAGATGTTGCGTAAATTGGTGAGCCGTCGGAAGAGAGTCCCTCAACAACAACCCTGAACTCTCCCTTGTATGCCGGCAACTGACACTCAACCCCAAATGATGCTCCAGGTGCCATGTCTACAACCGGATTCCAGTAGATTGTAGAGTTATAGTTAGGATAATTAATGCTTCCGGCAACCCTGTTGCCAAAGAATGCCAACGGATACTCCACCCCCTTATGGCTGATTATCTTTACATTTCCTCCAGGGGTAATGCCACCCATATCCCCCTTGTAGGTCCTGAACTCTACAATTCCGTCAAAGATGAAATTGTTCATTGCAAACTGGCGCGGGTAGACTACTATCTGACGCACGAGCAGGGGATCCATCTCCACAAGAAGTTTGTGGTCCCTTACAGGCACACCGTCAAGAAGTGCCAGAGCATACCCCTCCGTAAAGCCGAAATTTGCAATTGAGGACTCCCATAGCACCTGGATATCAGCCTGCTTCCCATATCTCCGTATGCGCAGCCCCCTCACGTATTCCCTTATCACATCGGTCATTGAAGGGAATCGGGTGTAGTCATCAAGATTATATACCAATCCGTCAATATCTCCAAGAAGAGGGTTGGCCCGCATCTCCATAAGATTATATATGGTATCAGCCTCAAATCTCTTGGCAATCTGCATATTCATGGTCCTTTTCACAAGGGCGTCCCTCATCTGCGGCGAAATCTCAAGTACAGGGATTGGTGCAGTTTTGTGATTGTGGTTCTCCTCAATAATGGAGAAGATATACTCTTCATCCTCGGCATCGTCACTGTGCAAGTTCTTTGCTATATTGAAATCTGAAGCCACATCAAACACAAGATCTTTGCCTCCGTAGATATTGTTTGTATAGTATGTAACCACACCATCCTGATCAGAAACCGCCACATACACATCCATATTTCCACCTACGGCAGACATATAGACATTCTTTCCTGCGGCAGGCTTTCCGTCACTGCCGGTGAGTTTTGCCTTTATCACCTCTCCAGCATAATCAAGACCGGTTGTCTGCACAAACTCTCCAGTACGTTCAAGGAGTGAAATTGAGTTGAACCTATGAGGGGCAACCATCTTCTCCAACTCATCAACATGGTAAACAGATATGCTCAATGAGGCATTGTGTCCCGACAGATTGCGCAACTTTACAGGCACCGCTGCTCCTCCCCTCATGTTGCTTTTGGGCACCTCAATTTCTATGGCACTTCCCTGCATTGCCTCCACATCTTCAAACGGCACACTCTCCTTTATATCGGGAATGACCTCAACACCACCTTCAACCCGCTCAACAGTGAGTGTATTGAAGATAGAGACCACCTTTCCTTTGAAATCGGAAATTGACTCCCCGCCAGACCTCTTTGTGTAGGCCACAATGGAGTAGTTTCCTGTGGCAAAGGAGAAGGGTATCTCAAACCTTCCACATCCGCGGCCATCTATGAGGCCCACCTTTACAGTTGCCTTTGCCCCCTCATTGGAGAAGAACTGCAAGTATGCTACGCTGCTCAAATTGGAGTATCCCTCCTCATCGAGGCAATAGACAGAGCACCAGATACTCTCTCCAGCCACATAGCAGGATTTGTCGGTAGAGACATAAACTCTCTCCCTGGCATAGAGGTTGCCTATGGAGAGGAGTGTGCAACAGAGGCATATCTTTAAAAAATCATTAAGTTTCATGGGATAGACTTTACATTGTTAAACTCTTCTCTAAATATGGTCGTTGGGCCAATATGAGGGCTTGTTCTTTGTCCCTATAAACCTGCAGTCGGTACAGAAATTCCTGCACCACCGCGCCTCATTCTTGTTGAGTTGTCCGCTCTCCAGCATAACATAATTGATTGGGAGCATATTGCTGTTATAGAGATCGGGCCACAAATTCTTTGCATAAGGCTCAACGCGGGAGCACTCACCCAAAGGATCAGAATCGTAGATTTTTGCCTCCTCCCTTGTAATGAATCTCCTGAGCGCAGATTTTGTAGATACACTCACATAACCCAAGGCCACCTCATCGGGGTCGGTTACGGAGATTATATTGCCCTCAACCTCAACGGGCAGCGGAGAGAAGATACCTCCAAGTTCCGAACTGTTCTTCTTGAGGTTGTTCCAGTAGACATACGCCTCATGCGACATTGCAGTCTGGGTAACAAGTATGGAGTAAAGGTAATCCAGTTTCTTGTCGGCATAGCCTATGGTGTTGAGTTTCTGCTTGTATATGAGATTCTGCGAGAGTTGCTCGGTATTGGCTATATATATATCAATAGAACTCTCACTGCCCCAGCAATTCTTCATCAGCGATTTCTCATAATTGGAGAGTTCATACATTCCCAGAGAGGGGGAATAGCCCAACTGCGGTATATGGTATGACTGGAACTCCCAGTCCGACTCATACGTCCATTTGCAGTAGAGAGGCTCACTAGCATCGTTGTGAGTTGTCACCTCTATGTACAATTCGGTATTGTCATCCTTTATTGAGAATGTTATGCTGTCAATTGGTGGGGTCTCAATTACAGACTGCAACTTTGACTCATACAATCCACGGCCCGGAATATCCATACAGAGTTTGTACTCCTTGTCGTGGCTCAAGCCTGTTGTATTTATCACATAGAAAGGATTCTGCTCAATACCTTGTATCTTCACGCCTTCCGCATCTTCCACCCAAACAGCAGCACCGGTTATATACGGAACATGCATAGTGGTATCCAATGGGATTGTAGTGTATATCTTTATATATGAATAGTCACCCACAGCAATATCACCCTCTACAACTATCAGTTCCAACTGATTCCGGTCTATTTCCAACTCGCTTGGCGAAAAGTCATATATACATGCCGAAAACAACAGCATGCCCGCCATCATGAGGGCCAAAAGCGTATTATATCTGATCAATTTTTTCATGTTACTGCTTCTCCTTTAATTTTAATGCCCGTCAGAATTTGAAATTGAGGTTTATGTATGGAATCTGTCCACCGAATATGGAGAGTTTGTATCCTTTTATTTCAGAGTTGCCCTCCGTTTCAAAATATATTGAGTAGACATTCTTTCTTCCTGTGACGTTGTATACACCAAGGGTAAATGAAAAATGGGTAAAAGCCTTCAGTTTGTGTGTAGGCTCAACATTTATGGCAGCATCAAGCCTGAAATAATCAGGAATCCTGTAGTTGTTCCTGTTGCCGTAATACAACCTGTAAGCGCCATTGTACTGATATTTTGCTATAGGAACTGTAACCGGACGGCCTGTTGAATAATCTGCATTCAACGATATGCTGAACCTGTGTGTAAACTTGTAGTTGCCCACCAGTTTGAAATCATGCGGTTTGTCAAACGAAGCATTGTACCAGTTTCCGCCATTTATGGCCGATGAATTATCCTGGCGTCCGCTCTCCCTCAACTGTGCCCTTGAGTAGGTATACGACATCCATCCGTTGAGTTTGCCCAACGGCTTCTTTATCATTGCCTCAATGCCATAGGCCTTGCCCTCGGTCTGCACCACATCTGCCGCTATGTTGTCATTCATCACAAGTACTGCTCCACTCTTGTAGTCGAGGTAATGGTCCATCTTCTTGTAATAGGCCTCCACAGATGCCTCAATCCTGTTTGAGGCCATCGATGCATAGATTCCGGCAGCCGCCTGCCAGCCGGTTTGAGGCTCAATCTTGCTGTCGCTCAATTTCCAGATGTCTGTAGGAGATATTGCCGTTGTATTGGAAAGCATGTGAATATACTGGTTCATGCTGTTGAATCCTGCCTTGAACGAAACTTTCGGTGATACCATATAACGCCCCGATATCCTCAACTCCGGTGCTGCGTAAAACTTGTCAGACCTGAAAAGGGTCATCCTGGCGCCATAATCGAGGAAGAGTTTTTCAGAGATTTTCCAACTGTCGCTCAAATATACCGCACCTTCAAGAGCCTGCTCCTTGTCGAGCACCTTTGGTGTTACCAGAGACTCCTTGCCGTATGGCAGGAATGAGCCCGGAGCAAGATCATACCCGAGAGCCTCAACGCCGTATGTTATTGTGTGGCTCCTGCTCAAGAGCGACTTGAACTTGAGTTTTGCAAAGGCCTGGCTTATCCTGAAAGAGAGTTCATACGAGTTTACCGGGTTGTACTTGTCAAATGTGGAGTATGTATAGTAATCATAGCCGGCGCTCAACTCCATAGAGTGCTTTTCGTGGAAATTGTTCTTCCAGCGCAATGAAGCATTGGCATTCTCATATCTGTAACTTGTATCTACGCTGAACTTGAATGCATCTGTAGAGTAGTATCCGTTAAGGTGGATCGAGTTCTTCTCATTGAACTTATGGTTCACACCCAAGGTAAAGTCATAGAACGACGCAGTTCCGTTGTTGTACCCTGTATCTTCGGGCAAGAGGCCCAACAGCCAATCCGAATATGTACCTCTGGCACCAAAAATGAATGTGGTCTTCTTGCTTATAGGGCCCTCAAGATGGGCTCTTGCTGTGAGCAGCCCCACTCCCAATGAGCCTGTAATCTTCTTGTTGTTGCCCTCTCTGCTCCTTACGTCAAGCACAGAGGAGATCCTT
Organism: Bacteroidales bacterium; assembly: GCA_015060245.1. Classification (GTDB taxonomy): domain Bacteria; phylum Bacteroidota; class Bacteroidia; order Bacteroidales; family UBA932; genus Egerieousia. The sequence goes on from SUYU01000001.1 coordinate 7,067, forward strand.
CCTCCATACTCCACCGGGATGGAACTTTTGTATAGTTCTATATCATTGACTACATCGGGATTGAATGCCGAGAATACGCCAAACAGATGCGACGGGTTGTAAACAGTTCCGCCATTGAAGAGAACCAGATTCTGGTCTGTAGCACCTCCCCTGACATTAAATCCGCCGGAAGCCTCTCCCACACTCTTTACACCCGGCAACGTAAGGATAATCTTTACAACATCCGCCTCTCCGAACACCGCCGGCACCTTCTTTATTCTGTCTATCCTCACCTTCTCTATTCCAATCTCGTTATTGCGCACCTTATTGGTATTTTCGGCCGACACTACCACACTGTTAAGGGCAAAGACCTTCTCCTTTACCACGACATCGAGAACACCGTCGCCATAAACCATAAGATGCACCTTTGAGTCCTCAAGTGAGTATCCGCTCACATCCAGAGCACACTCGCCCAATGGCAAGAGCAACTTGTAGAAACCGTATGCATCAGACTGCGCCACAGCCTTTGATTTGCTGTCATACAGCACTACACCAACTGCCGGTTCTCCACTCCTTGAATCCCTCACATACCCGCTCAAATAGGCCGAACCTCCCTTTTTGGGCTGCTCCTTGCTGCCTATTACATACGTCTTGTTCTGCGAGGTGGCAACATCGGAGGCATTGATGAGCGCATCTATATACTCCTGCTGACGGGCTGACTCCTTTGGACTCTGCTCTTCGCTTTTGAAGTAATCAACAGGAAGGGCAGCCGTAAGTCCTGTACTCTTGAGTACAAAGAGCGAGCCGTTGAACTCCGATATCACATAGCCGTTCTCCTGCAGGGCACTCCTTATCTCCCTGTCCAGGGCATCAGATGCGCTGTTGACGGTAAAGATGAGATTGGAGGAAGTTCTGTCGGGAACAAAATAGACCGGAGACTCATTTATGCTCCTGAAAATGTTTATAAGGGAATCAATGCCTATATTGCGGTAGTAGTTATCCTGACCTGCTGCCATAAAAGGTACAGCAAACAAAAGGGCCAAAAGTGCAAAAATTGTTCTTTTCATAGCCTCTCCCTAATTTTTGTCTATAAACTCCATTATCCGCGAAAATACCATATCCTCAGACTCCTTGCCAAGCAGGTTCAAACCGTTTGATTTTATGAATTGTTTTATGGCATTTCTCTTTTCCTTGTAATTCTTCATGAAGTCGCCCCTCTTCTTTACCTGGATGGCAACACCATCCGTTACCATGTAGTAGTAGTGCCTTGTAACAAACTGCTTTAGCGATGTTGCCCCTGCGGCCACATCAACACCGCTTGAGTTGCTGAATTTCTGTAGAGTCTTTTTGAGCAGGGTTACATCTCCCTTGTAAAGTACCTCATAATATCCCTCTTCAATGCCGGCAATGGAACGGTCACCTGCCACATTGATGAAGTTGTGGCCTCCGTAGGAAAAGTCACTCACATACTCCTTGTCAACAACTATAGTCAATTGCGTTTCATGCACCTTAAGGTGCAGTTCATCACGGCTTGCATCAAGATTGAGCATTACACTTTTGTACTCCTTGCTGTTGTAGCGGAGGCGTCCCTCCTTAAAATCATTGGAATAGGCATAGGGCGTTCCCCTTAGAGTATAGGGATACTTCACGTATACCGGACCCCTGAATATTACGGCATCTATCTTGACATCAGAGACATAATCATAATTGCCGCCCACTTTGGGAGCATCATCCTGGGCTTTGAGCAAACATGCCGGAGCCGACAAGAGCAATGCCCATAAAGAGAGTAAAATATATTTCATACGCAACAGGTATATTTTTCAAATATATATATAATTTTTCAAATACATACCATTGCCTGAATTCACCGGAACATTCTCAGGCATAACTCTCTGTTTGGCTATCTTCCGCTGTTCCTGACCATCGACTCTATAGCAGTATTCATCTGACCTGCATTCAGCAGTTCCTCCAACGGAAGATGCATTCTGTAACGCCAATAGTGGTTCGGATTTGAAGGATCATTGATCCTCTCACACCCAGCATCGGTGCACCTTATCTTTTCATCTATTGATATCCAGTCCTGGAGCGGGAAAATTGCCAGCATACTCGGTGCTGCAAGGTTCTCTTCAAGCATGGCTTTACATTCATTTCCATTTGCCGACCCTCTTTTTGCACCAAGCCACATGCGCATGGTCTCGCTGTCATGTGTACTTGTGGTACATACACTCAAATATGGATATTCTGCCGGGTTGCCAAGATCTCTTCCGAACTGCTTTGGCATAATCATGAGTTCAAGTGAGAAGATTTTCAGATTCTTCATACATCTTGTTACCGACGGCGACAGCATACCCAAATCCTCTCCACAAGAGAGCATATTGGTTGCCGCTATCAGATGCTGAAGTTTCTTCATGGCATTGTTGTACCACATTTCATCGTGTCTCTCAAAGAAATAGTAGTTGTGCAACCTGTTGTAGGCCTCCTTCTCATGCTGCGGAAGATCCCTGAACTGGGCACCGTTCTGGCCCGAAATCATCGGATGATACTTGCCTTTTGCATATGAGTCCTCTATGAAGAGTCTGTCGAGACCAGAATAATTTTTGCTTCTCTCCAAATCGGCGCCACTTGGCACACCCATTTCACGTATCTGCTGGAGTGTAAGAGGGCACGACGGATAGAAGTGGCCCATACGGCCATCCTGATACTCTATTGGAGTCTCCCAAATTCTGAAAAAGCCAAGGATATGGTCTATTCTGTAGGCATCAAAGTATTTTGCAAAACAGGTCAGGCGCTGCTTCCACCATTTGTAGTTATCCTCCGACATCTTTTCCCAATTATAGGTAGGGAAGCCCCAGTTCTGGCCCGAAACAGAGAAGAAATCAGGCGGAGCACCGGCCTGCTGGCCAAAGTTGAAGAGTTGTGGATATTGCCATGCCTCCACGCTGTCGCGCGATATGCCAATAGGAATGTCGCCCTTGATTGCAACTCCACACGACGCTGCATGCCTTTTTGTAGCACACATCTGCTTGTAGAGATTATACTGGAGATATACATAGAAGTATACATCATCTGCATATTTGCTTTCAGGCGCAGAGACCTTCTCTACAAACTTCTCCGAAAATACCGGACAATTGTAGTTGCGGAACTCCGGCAACTTGCCCCAATGTCTGAAATTTGCACTTCCAAAATGGTCACGCAACATTGAGAATACCGCATAAGGCAAAAGCCACTCCCTGTTCTCCTTTGCAAATGTATAATACATCGGCTCGGCAAAGGCATTCTCCTTCTCCTGCCTGTACATGACCCTGCAATACTTCATCTTTGAATTCCAGACAGCCTCATAATCGAGATACTGCATGGCGTTGAGCCTTTGGGCCTCCTCCTTGAACTCCTTTAGCAAGGCGGCATCCCTCATCTGGCCAAGTTCTCCCAGATTGATATAGAGCGGATGGAGCGCAAGTGTCGATATACAGTTATAGGGATATGAATCCTTCCATGAAAGGTGTGCGGTAGTGTCATTTATAGGCAAAAGTTGTATTATTGACATGCCTGTCTTGTGTGCCCAGTCGACAAGCAGCCTCAAGTCCTTGAAATCGCCCACTCCATGGCTCTCTGTAGAACGCAATGAGAATACAGGGACCGCCACTCCTGCAAAACGTGGTTTCTCCATTGGCAAAGCCGTTTGCGAGTGCTCCACTATAACACTGTTGTTCCTGCCTATCTTTGGAATTGTTATGCTCCTGTTGTCACAATTCTCCCAAACCACATTGCCGTTTTTGGTATCAACAACAATAAACTTGTACTCCAGCCTCTGCTGGGCATATTTTGAGGCATCCATATAAGCCTCCCATCTCAATCCCTCGGCACGGGTCATCACAATGGCATCTTTAGGGTTCCACTCTCCAAAAAGTTCAGAATCTCCACACAATCTTACCTGACAACCCTCTGGGACATTGGGAACTATTGCCCTTATGACAAGTTCATGCTCCTTCCTGTGGGTCCTGCCATATCCGGGCGCTCCATACGAGTAAAATACATCTGAGAATGGTGCTGTGAGGAACGGGGCCTCCGTTGTATTGCCGGTCCACTGGTCAAATGTCTCAACCTTTGAAGTTGCCGTCCCGATAGCCAGTGACCTGCTCTTTCCCGCCTCGAAATAGATGTTTCCACCGGGCTCCTTGACAAAATATTTATATGAGATTACCCTCTCCTTCACATTGTTGAAGTTTATATGGGCGCTCCACAGCGAGTTGCCCTCATAAACCATCTTGAGCGCCTTTTCAAGCCTCTGCTCTCCGAGGCTCCTTGTTGAACCTGTAATGAAAAGTTCTTCCTGATGTGCAGGATTGAAGTTTATTGTAAATTTGATAATCATCTTTTCAGTTCTTTTTAGAAGACAAACTTATGCTCACAAGCGATACCACTCCGCATATGATCATTGCAAGAGCCTGAGCCTCATGCGAAATTGTGGCAAAGACCACACCTGTTGTCTGCGCAATGCCGTACACACTCGCCAACGCCAGACTTACTATAAAGTGATATGCTCCCAGGCCTCCCTGTACAGGCACCGCCCATCCAAGGCCTCCAACTATCATGAGGAAGAGGGCATCTGCCCCATTAAGATGGCCTACCGTAGGGAATGCCATGATTGTAGTATAACTTGTAAGCCAATATGTGAGCCATATCATAAGGGTATAGAGTATGAAGAGCCATTTGCGCTTCATCTTAAAGAGCGATACAAGGCCCTGCATCAATCCCCTGATTATGTCGGCCACCTTGGCTACAATCTTTATTTTGAGCAGCCTCTCCCTATTGATCCAGGCAACGGCAAGGCCAGCAGCAGCCACAACGGCAAAGCCAGCCAATATCCACACAAGCCTGGTGCTGAATTTCTCCTTGAGCGGCATATAGAGTTCATCGCCCAGGAAGCCTCCAAACTCATTCCATTTGAAAAGCAGCAGAACAACAATCCAAAGCAGCAGACACACCATATCAAGGGCCCTCTCAACTACAACGGTTCCCAATGCCCCTTCAAATGTCACCTTCCTGTTGCGTGCGACCACTCCGCACCTGGCAAATTCACCGGCACGCGGCACAGCAAAATTGGTAAGATAGGCTATTGCCACACCATCATATGCCTCCCTGAAAGTGATTGCGCCATTCAAAGGCTGAAGAAGAAGTTGCCAACGCAAGGCCCTGACAATAAATCCAATGACACCTATAGCCATTGAAGCCCCTATCCAATAGAAGTTGCAACTTTTGAGGCCGGCCATAAAATCCTGCCATTTGACCTCACGAAACGAAAAATACAACAAAATACCTGCTATTGATAACAAAAACAGGTATTTTACAATTTTTTTAAATGTTATGCTCTTGTTAGAATTCTCTGGTATCATTGTTCAAAATCCCATCAGGGAATCCTATTGTCCCAACAGGACTCTATTTAATCAACTTGTTTGTTACAGAGTCCGGGAATACAACCATAGGTTTGAACTCCTTAGCCTCTTCTGGTGTCATAAAGGCATACGACATGATGATAACAAGATCACCAACTGCACACTTGCGGGCTGCAGCCCCGTTCAGGCATATCTTTCCGCTGCCTCTTTCACCCTTTATAACATAGGTTTCAAGCCTTTCGCCATTATTTATATTTACAATCTGAACCTTCTCATTCTCGTAAAGGCCTGCTGCCTCAATAAGGTCCTCATCAATTGTAATGCTTCCAATATAATTGAGGTTCGCCTCAGTTATGGTTACTCTGTGAATCTTTGATTTTACTACTTCTATAAACATACCGCACTCTTTTCTATTTTTATTCTCTTCCCGACAGAACCACACTTCTGCCCTGCCATTGAACTACAAACCTATATTATCGATAAGTCTAACCGGGCGTGCATAAACTGCGCACCACAAACGGATATTCTCCGAGTCGCTCCAGTTCCTGATTGGAGTCAGCGAGTCTGCATCTATAATCTCAATGTACTCTGTCTCAAGTTCACTGTTTGCGTCAATCAGTCTGGTAAGTTCTGCTATTGTCTCCTGAGGAGTCATGCTCTTGCGCAACTCCTTTGCCTTGCATATGGTGCTGTAGATATGCGGTGCAGCCTCACGCTGGGCAGTGGTAAGGAGGGTATTCCTTGAACTCTTGGCCAAGCCGTCATCCTCCCTGATTATGTCACACGGCACAATCTGAAGCGGATAACCAAGTTTCTGCACAAAGTACTTGATAATTGCAACCTGCTGGAAATCCTTCTCGCCAAAGAAGGCAAATGCCGGCTTTACAATATCAAAGAGACGTGTCACAACCTGCACTACACCATTGAAGTGCCCCGGCCTGCGCGGACCCTCACCATAATTGTCGAGTCCACCCATATCAAACACACGTGTATCCTCCTCCGGATATATGTCAATAACACGTGGGGCAAAAACTATATCTACACCGCTCTTCTCAAGGAGGGCACAATCAGCCTCCAAAGTGCGCGGATATGTTGCAAGATCCTGTTTATTGTTGAACTGTGTCGGATTTACAAAAATGCTCACAACTGTATGCGAACACTTGCCAACTGACCTTTTCACTAAAGATATATGACCCTCATGAAGGGCTCCCATTGTTGGAACAAATCCAACATCTGACTTATGCTCCAGTTTGCCGTATGCATCGGTAAACTCAGCAAGAGTTTTGGCAATAATCATTTGTTAGCGAATCTAAAATTTCTGCAAACGTACAAAAAAAAATAATATCCGCAATTTGCTGTTAAAATATTATACCCTGCAGGATGTTATCTCTTCTCCTTTGCCTTCTCTACAAGATGTTTGAAAATGCCTAAAAATGAGTCATCTCCCATTGACACAAAACCCTCAGGATGGAACTGCAGACCCCAAACGCAGTCTGAGTCAATCTTCTCAATTGCCTCAACAATACCATCTTTTGAATATGCTGTAACCTTAAAGCCCGGAGCAACGTCCTTTACAGCCTGATGGTGGTATGAATTTACTGCAATACTCTTGACGCCCAATTGCTTGTTAAGCAATGAACCCTCCTCTATATCAATGGTATGGGTACCGTAGTTGCGCGGAGCCTTCTGGCTGTGCTTGATATAGGAGGTTGGTACCTGTGACGGAATATCCTGATACAAAGTGCCGCCGAATGCCACATTCATAAGTTGCTCACCCCTGCATATTCCCAACACAGGAAGTCCTTTTGCCACTGCCATTCTAATGAGCATGATATCAAACTCATCACGCTCTGGAACAATCTCTCCCAAAGCCCTGAGCGGCTCCTCTCCATAACCCTTGAGCGGGTCAATATCCTCGCCACCGGTCATTACAACAGCATCAACCACTTCAAGCACTGCCTCTATTTGGGCCTTGTCGGTAGTTATTGGAATTACCACAGGAACTCCGCCGGCCCTTTTGATTGCCCTTACATAGGTAATTGGGGCAGATGCAGCATCTGTTTCACTTGCAGATACTCCAATAATGGGCATTCTCTCACAGCACTCTGTCTGGGTTGCCTTTTCTACAGAACCTTTAACCTTTTTCTGGGCCTGGGCATCAATTGTACCCATTGCAATTGCAACAATTGCTGCCAATAGAAATATTGCTCTTTTCATATTGTTGTCTCCTATCCAATAATTTGTTTTTTACTTTTTAACATTCCCTATTTTTTGGTCCAGCCGCCAAAACTCTCCTCCTCGTTGTAGTTGAACTCAACCTCAAAACCTGTAACCCTCTTGCCCTTCTCATCCATAAAGAAGTTTAGAGGGAACTCATGACCGTCGCTCCAGAATGTGAAGGTATTGCCATTTTTATGGTTCAATTTGTTCCTGAAGCCCTTCTTACCAATCTCAATGTACAACTGGTCGCCCTCCAATGAGACTCTTGCATTGCCGAACAATTCATCCTTAACATACTCGCCAACAAGCAATTTGCTCTTTGGAGCCTCTATCTTCTCCTCTTTGGCTGCAGCCTCCTCTGCCTTTGCCTGAGATCTCTTCTCATCTGCCAACCACTCCTCAAAAGACTCTTTGCTGTAATCCTTGAACTCCTCTGTAAACTGGCCTGCAGGGGCTCCCATTACAAGGTCAATGAGTCGGCGCATGATTGCATAGCGTGGAGATGCACCCGCCTCACAGTTTACCAATATTACACCGCTCAACTCAATTTCAGGCACAAAGAAACACAATGCTGTAAAGCCCCAGGTTGTTCCTGTATGGAAATACAATCTGTACCTGTTGTTCTGCTCAATGAACCAGCAGTTTCCGTAAAGAGTGGTCTTGTTGCCGGTCTGCGAGGTAATGTTATGGCCCTTATGCAAATAGGCAACAGCCTTTGGATCCATAACCTGTTTGCCGTCAACCTTGCCGTTGGTTCTGTGGAACTCCGCATACTTGATCATGTCGGTTACTGTAGAGTTTACCGAACCTGCAGGACCTACAACAGTAAGCCACCATAGAGCCTGGTCATCGCCATGAAGTGCATTCACATTAATTGAATCCCTGTAGAAATACTCATGAGGCACAGCCACATTCTTCTGAACTTTGAAATCCTCTCCATTCATCGAAGACAATGTCATTCCAACAGGTCCAAAAACCCTCTCCCTTACATTCTCTTCCCAACTCTTGCCGGTTACCTTCTCAATGATCTTCTCTGCAATGATGAAAGTGATGTTGTTGTACTGGTAATCGCCCCTGAAACTATATACAGGCTTCAAAAGACCCAACATTTTATATACATCATCCCTGTCATAACCCACATTGGGAATATATGTTCCTGCCTGTCCACGCAAACCGCTTCTGTGCGTCATGATATCCTTTACCTGCATGTTTTTGGTAACCCACGGATCATACATCCTGAAATCCGGAAGTATGTTTGCAACGGTATCTTCCCATTTTACCTTTCCTTCAGCCACAAGCGAAGCCATGACTGTTGCTGTAAATGATTTTGATACCGATCCTATCTGGAACACTGTATTTACATCTATAGGCTCATTGCCGCCCTTCTCCTTTACTCCGAATGCCTTGGAGTATATTACATCGCCGTCCAGTGCAAACGAAGCGGCAAGACCTGTAAGTTGCCACTCATCCTTTACCTTCTGGATATATGAATCAATATCCTTTACTATTGCCTCCTTGCAACATTTGTCTTCGGGACAGCAGTTGTTTTCCTGAGCAAAGAGATTGCTGCATGCAACCAATGCAATGGCTACAAAAGCAAAAAAATGAAGAAATGTGTGTTTTCTCATAATGATATATTTTTAATGATTATATTTCATATAGCCACAATCCGCAACACCCAGAGTGTGAATCATACAAATTTAATAAAATAAATTACAAGCCCTCCAAAAATGGCATTTTATATCAAAAAATAGATAATTTTGCAGAGATTACAAACCGCTCCGGCAGGGTTTGCACACTGCAAGAACTGCACAGGGCACTATTATAAACCTATTTGTATGGCCAAGACAAAAAAAGCATGGTTCTGCCGCGAGTGCGGCAATGAGAGTCCAAAGTGGATGGGCAAATGCCCTGCCTGTGGAGAGTGGAACACTATGGTTGAAGAGGTTGTAAGCAAACAGCCCGAGAGTTCCATCACATCACAGAACCGTGCATTTCTGAGCGCGGCCAATCCGTTGCCCCAACCGCTTACGCAGATTGATTCAGGCTGTGAAAGCCGCATTTCACTCGGCAACAGCGAACTTGACAGGATTCTCGGAGGCGGCATTGTTGAGGGTTCCCTCATTCTCATTGGCGGCGAGCCGGGAATAGGCAAATCAACCCTTTCGCTCCAGATTCCGCTCTTCTGCAACCATCTTAAGACTCTCTACATTTCGGGAGAGGAGAGTGCGCGCCAGATAAAACTCAGGGGCGAAAGATTGCTCAATGGCATAGTAAAACATTCTGCAAGCGGGCTGTCGGGAAGCGGAGAGAATTGCCTTATACTCTCTGAAACCTTGCTGGAAAATATACTCAACCGAGCCAAGGAGACAAAACCGCAGTTGCTCATAATTGACTCAATCCAGACAATATACTCGCAGAATGTAGAGTCATCGGCCGGAAGCGTTTCACAGGTAAGGGAGTGCGCCGCAGCACTTTTGCGCTTTGCAAAAGAGAGCAATACACCGGTAATAATCTTAGGCCATATAACCAAAGATGGCTCAATTGCCGGCCCGAAGATTCTGGAACATATTGTGGATGTGGTGCTCCAGTTTGAAGGTGACACAAGGCACTCCTACAGGATACTCCGCAGCATAAAGAACCGTTTTGGTTCAACTGCAGAACTTGCTGTATATGAGATGACGTCAGAGGGACTGGAGGAGATTCTCAACCCTTCCGAGATGTTCATACCCATGCATGACAACAATCTGAGCGGAACCGCCGTTGCTGCCATGCTCGACGGCACACGCCCATTCCTGATTGAAGTGCAGTCGCTTGTGAGTTCGGCAGCATATGGTACACCACAGCGTTCTGCGACCGGTTTTGATGTAAGGCGCATGAACATGCTCCTTGCAGTATTGGAAAAGAGGGTAGGATTCAAACTTGCCCAGAAAGATGTATTCCTGAACATCGCCGGCGGACTCAAGGTTACCGATCCGGCATGCGATTTGGCAATTGTGGCCGCAATCCTCTCATCAAATTTTGATGTGATAATTCCAAATGACATAGCATTTGCCGCAGAGATAGGCCTGAGCGGAGAGATAAGACCCGTAAGCCAGGTGGAGAAACGCATTTCCGAAGCACAGAAACTTGGCTTCAGGAAGATATTTGTTTCATCATTCAGCAAGATTTCCTGCGATTCCGCTACTGCCCACGAAAATTTCAGAACTGCAACTGGCAGTGTTCCTGAATCAACCGCCGGAAGCGATGAAATGCCCGGAATGGGGGCCGACGGAACTGCTCCTGCGCAACCTGATGGCAGCAGGAACAATGGCATCAAAATAGTGAAGATATCCACCATCCAGGATCTTGTAAAGGCAATATTTTAATTGCTTTCCCGCTTTGTCCTTTAATAATTGTACAGCATAATAAGGGAGCCCATTATAGGGCTGATTAAAACAGCGAACCCCGCCAGAGCACTTTCTGGCAGGGTTTTGCTATTCATGGAAGAGGCCTTTAAGCAAGCCTGCTTCCGGATTTGCCAATCATGCTGCCCTCCAGCGAAGTGACTCCAACGGAGAGCAGGCATGCCTGTATCGTCTGTAAATTATCTGATCTTGAACTCAAGACGGTTGATGGTCTTTGTAATCTCATCCTTCAACTCATCATCCATTGATGGCTGCTGTGCAAGAATGTTCTTCAAGCCACCTACAATCTCCTTGCGGTACATTGACTGGCTGAACCAGCCGAATGCCTCTGCAATGTAGATACGTGTAAGTTTCTCAACATTTGTGTCGGCCAAGAGATTCAAAAGGTTCTCATACTGCTGGTGCTCTGGATGGTTTCTGAATGCCCTGATCTCGCTCTGCACTCTTGGATGGTTGATATCTGACTTGTAATCAGGATCAAACTCATAGTTGTCTCTGTTGAAGTCGAAGTAGAAACCAGGATGTGGATAACCGTTCATAGGCTCTTTTGCAAAGTGTGCAAGAGATACCAATGCACTCTCTGAAGCATACTGCACACGCTGTGTCTCCAATGAGTTCTCAACAGTCTTGAAGATCTTCTCTGCGTAAGCAGGATCACCGATTCTGCCTGTGAAGTGGGCAGACTGTCTTCTTACCATCTCATAAACATCATCAAAGCCAAGTGCAACAGCCTCCTGGAAGTTCTTGTCGGCACACATGCTCAATGCATATAGAGCCTGAAGTCTTACAACCATATTGCGGTCTTTCTTGTAGATATCGAGCAATTTGTCTGAGAAAGGAGTGTTCTCGCCAATTACCAAACCGCTTCTGTCGCTTGCCAAGTCGCATTTTGAAAGGTTCTTGATAGCCAATGCCCTGAATAGAGGAGCATACTCGTCGCTGCGTTTTGTAGGGTTGTTCTGGTCATTGTCTGACAATACGCCCTCCCAGAACTCTCTGTCAAAGCATTTTGTAGCCAACACTTTGTTGATATCCTCAACACACAAAGTCTCTGCCCTGTCGCCAATGAATCTCTCTGGAGTTGCAAATTTGAATGTAGGGTCACCTACCATGTGCGACTCAAGGGTAGCAACCTCTTTCTGCCAGAAACCTGCTCTTGCACCAAGACCAAGGATACCTATAAGTTGCTCTGCCCATTTGTCCTGAAGCACGTTTACAGTGTTGCCCTGTGTTACAACTGTTCTGCCGTCATTGAAGATATGGTATCCAGCAACATAACCTGGAACATGGAAAGAACCGTTGTAGCATGCATTGAACATAGTGAAGCGTGGGCTTGTAGTCAATTTGGCAAGATCAGGAAGATGAATATCCTTATCCATTTTTGCAATTGAGTCGGCCTTTGCCCATTTTGCAACCTCTGCATCTGAAAGCACGCTCTCAGGAAGGCCATAATGGGCACATGCCTTTTTGACAAAATTTGCTTTCTTATCTGCATCTTTAACTCTTCTGTATGAGTTTCTCAACTCACGAAGCAGCCACTCTACATTCTCATCAAATGAGCGGGCAGGATATGCGCCATTGATATATTGGGTATTCTCTGCACCATGCTCATAGAAGAAGAACATATCTGTACCAGGCACTTGCAACTGGTGGAACAAAGTATACTTCATTACCGGCTCCTGACGGAAGTTAAGGAACTTGTTGCCTTTTGAGTTTACAAAAGCCTGAGGGAAGTAAGTCTTGAATACCAAAGATTGCTGTCTCCATGCTGTCAAACAGTCAGAGTTGTAACCGCTTCCTGCAAAATAGATGAAGTTGTCCAACTGGTTCTGCTCTTTATGAGCCTCAACTGCCTTCTTGAAGAATCTGCGCATAAGTTCATATTTGTCGACACCTACAGTTGCAGCATACTCTTCAGGAACAAGAATTCTTGCAGAATAGTACTCAGGATACAAATGTTGTGCACCCTCGCCCTCCAATGCATAATAGAAATGAAGAGGGTTGATTGTATCCTTACCCACAAAATTCCATTTCAATGATGCGCAATCGTAGTAACGGTCAGATGCTACTGCAGTCTCCTCTTTAGGGTTTGTATACTCGCTTCTCTTAAGCGCAGTAGTCATGTGCTGAGCCTTGAGAGCCCTTACAATAGGAATCTCACCTACAAATGAGAAGCCCTCCAAAGTCTGTTTTGATTTGGTCAATTTCTCAATCTGGGCCTTGATCTCCTCAGGTTTGTTCCATTGTGCCGAAAGAATATAGGTGCCAAGGCCCTCGCTCTCCAACACATTCTTGTACTCCATTATCTCTGCTTTGCAGGCATCGAATGTCTTGCTGTCAACAAAAACAGCATAAGATGTTGCGCATTTAGGATTGCTCTTGATAATCTGCAAATTTGACTGTGCGTGAAGATTGGCAAAGCCAAGCAGAGTGAACAATAGCGGCAAACAAATGTATAGTATATTTTTTCTCATTTCCTTATCCTCCTATCTCATATAAGTTTCCAATCTGTTAACAGTCTTGCAAAGTTCATCCTTGAACTCAGGTGACAACTCCTCACCGCTCTCCAAAACAGACTTACAAGCATTTACAATCTCAGCCTTTCTCTCTGAATATACATACCAGCCCAAAGCCTCGGTTACTCCTTTTCTCATCTCCTCAGGCTCATTCTTGTCCTTGATGATAACTACAAGGTCATGGATCATCTGATTGTATGGATTGTTCTTGATTGAAGTGATGTAGGCCATTCTTTGTCTTGGAGAAGCACTCTTGTCAATCAAAGCACCCCATACAAAGTCGCGCATGCTCTCGCCCTGGTTCAATTTTTTCTCAATACCTTTGTAGAACTCCTCTCCGTTGTAAATCTTGTCTTTCTCTATTCTCTCTTTGAAAGCCTCTTTAAGAATACCTACGTTAAGCATTCCGCCGGTGCTGATTGCGTTGAACTCAACACGCTCTGAAAGATAATCATCCATGTAAAGGTCAACGATGTAAGGAATGAAATCATTTCTTCCCACCTTACCCATAAAGTATACTGCCTTTCTTCTGATAAACTCGTACGGATCATCAAGAGCATCTTTCAAAAGGTCTGCATAGATTGCAGGATAGTGTGCTGCCAAATGCATACACTGAAGACGCAACATGTATGACTCGCTGTTCTTGTATGTATCCATCAACAACTCCGGCATCTTCTCATAGTTCAAATCAAAGAGTTTGTATAGGGCAAGACCCTTCAAATCTGCAGGAAGGTTATGTGTCATTACTGCCATCCAGTACTCAACATCCTTCAAGTTGATCTTGATTTGAGGCAATCTGTAAACAGAAGCGAATCTGTAAGTAGGGTCACCAATGATATGAGACTCAAGAATGTTGACATATTTGGTCCATTGACCCAATCTGAAACCGCAAGAAAGAAGGCCCATAAGGTCAGATGATGATTTGTCCTGCAACACGTTCACTGAGTTTGCAAAACATGCAACGGTCTTGCCGTCGGCAAAGATATACTCGCTTGCAACGCAACTCTCTTCACGGAAATCGCCGTTGTAGCAGGCATCAAAAATTACAAATCTTGCATTAGGTTTGATCTCTCGGATATCCTCAAGGATGATTCCCTGTTGCAGATCTTCAAGAGAGTCCTTTGCAATCACCTCAGGATCAAAAGCACCTGCAAACCATACTGAATCTACAAGATTGTATTTCTCTGCCATCTTCTTCTGATACTCCATAGGATCCTTGCCCATACGTTTCTCTCTTCTCATCATGTTTCTCAAGTAGAGTTTGCCGGCCTCAAAGTTCTGGTCCTCATCCATTGCATCAGGATTGCCTGTCAAATATTGGCGGTGAGGAAGGCCATGCTCGTGGAAGAACATCACATCCACGTCAGGACGCTGCAACTCCTGGGTCATTACTCTCTTCATTGAAGGGTACATGTAGAACATATAGAATTTTGCATCGTCTGCCTTTGTAAATGCAGCAGGCATCTGCTCCCTTAGAGTGATGCACTCCTCTTTCCACGCCTCAAGGCTGTTTGAGAATGAACCGTGACCTGTGTAAGATACAATTTTGTCAAGTCTGTTTGGCTGCTGGCGCTCTGCTACAACCTTTCTCAAATATTTGTTGATCTGGTCATAACCCTCCTGGCCCTTCTTTGTAGGTTTGATACGGCCTGTATAGATATCGCAATTGATTCTTTGAGGGCCGTCGCCAGCCAAATTGTAGTAGAAGAAGTTGGTCTCAACGCTGTCTCTCTTGATAAAGTTGAACTTAAGGTCAAAATCATCATAGAAACGGTCAGATGGAACCGAAGTCTCCCTCATGTCAAATCTCTCATTCATCTTGAATGCAGATGTCATGTGCTGGGCCTTACGTATCATAGGAATAGGAATGTTGCCAATGAATACGGCACCTTCCATAGCCTGCTCATTATAATATTTCTGCAAGAAGAACTTTACATGCTCCGGACTCTCCCAGTCTGCAACCAAAAGGTAGGTTGCCAAGCCCTCGCTCTCCAACATGTTCTTGTAAGCCATTACGGCATCTTCACAAGCCTCAAAACTCTTGTCATCTATCATGATGGCAAAAGAAGAAGCCACTCTGCTCTTTGGTCCATGTATGTCCTGTGACCATACATTTGATACACAAAGAACAAGAGCCACTAAAGACAAAAGTAGTTTTTTTCTCATACTGTCTGTGTTTCTGTTTTTAAGTTTATAATTGTTTCATTAATATTTTCTACCCGACAGCACCAATGCGCTGTACCCAATTTATCTTGATAGAGTTTGCAAATGTAATAAAAAAATCAATCCGGCTATCATTTCTTAACCGGATTGATTAAATAAATTAAGAATTTAAATTCTGCAAGTCGTATATACGCATGTTTGCGATAAAGTGGCTACCTCAATCTGTTGATTGTCTTTACCAACTCATTTTTGACATCAGGATCATCAACAACCTCTACAAGAGCCTCACATTTCTCAATGATCTGAGGTTTGATATATGAGTACTCATACCATCCCAAAGCCTCCGCTGCCATCAATCTGTACATTTTATCGGCGTCATTTTCAATGGTATAGTAGAAATACTCAACGGCAAACGGGTTACATCCGTTTCTTTCGCCTGTGATTGCATAGCGTTTGTCGGTTTTGTTTGCCTGAGGATCCTTAAGAAGTGCATACTCCTCAAGTTTGCCATTATGGACATTGGTTACCATTTTTACCATTGAATTGAATTTTGCCTCATCAATCCAGCGGCTGTACTTCTCTTTGTTGCTCTCCATGGCCTTTACCATTGCCTGCGGATCAAATACATCCAAAGCACCTGCAGCCTGGAAGTAAACCCTCTGGCTTGTAGCAGGATTCATATAGGCATCAGCAACGTATGGTATTAGTTCAGGGCTTGCATTCTTGCCGGCAGTGATCATTGCCATTCTCTGGGTAATCTCATAATTGTCTTTCAATGCTATCTTGATTGCCTCAACAAGATTCTCATCGGCAATCTGCTTGTTGGTCATGAAGGCCTCAAGTCTCACATGGCTGTAAGGGCTTGTCTTTGCAATCTCCAACAACTCCGACGAGGTAATTGCATTGTTGTTGTAAAGCATCTGTATAGCCAGTGCCTTTGCCTCCGAAGCAATGTCTGCTTTAAGCACCTTCTTCCAGTACGCCACATTGTTCTTCTCGGTTACAATTGCCCTTGCGATGTCAAATCCGCCCAAAATCTCCTTTTGAGGTGCAAATGCAAAGGTAGGGTCACCAATAAGGTGTGCCTCAATTGTAAGTTGTCCTTTAGCCCAGTCACCAACACTTACGCCAAGGTTGAGCAGACCCATAAGTTCATTTGTCCAGGTATCCTGTAGTGTATTTACTGTATTTCCTTTTGTAACAATTGTAGATCCAGGGTTAAAGATGTATCGTGCTGCAATATAGTCATCAACAAGGAAGCAACCGTTATAGCAGGCATCAAATATCACAACCTTTGCACCGCTCACATAACCGTCAAGATCTGTTACTGTAAGGTCTTTCTGTGCAGCGAACAAACTGTCTGCCAACAAAGTGGCTTTATCATTTACATTGGCAAACCAACTTGTAGGAACGTTTATGCTCCTTGCTATCTTGGCCACTGTTTCACTCTGGTTCTTTGCTCTCCTGATTCTTGTTCTCAAAGCATTTTTCGCAAGTTCAATCCACTGCTCTGCACTTCCTACACTTGGTGCCCCGTTAAAATATTGGGTATCCTCTGCACCATGATGGTGAAGAATTGCAAGATCCATGGTCTCATCCTGCATTGCAGTTGTAATACGGTTCCTTACATAATTATCATAAGTAAAGTTTATGAAATTGAGTTTTGTGCCGTAGTTGGCAAGGAACGGGAACTGCTCCCTCAACGCAGAGGCCTCATCAATTCTGGCATTCATTGCATCAGAGTTGTATCCGTGGCCTGCAAAGTGGAGGATATTGTCCATTCTCTCCGGATTCTTGTGAGCCTCAACCGCCTTCTTGAGGTACGCCTCAATCAACTCATGTGCCTTGCCATCCTTGTTTGGAGCCTTGATTCTTGCAGAGTAGATATCGCAACAGATCTCCTGTGGAGAGTCTGCCCTCAAACTATAGTAGTGGGCAAGCCTATTGGTAGTATCCTGCTTGATATAATCGAATTTAAGGTCAAAATCATCATAGAAACGGTCCGACGGAATTGATGAATCAAGCCAGTTCCTGTGCTGGAACATCTTGAATGCTGTAGCAAAATGCTGCGCATCACGCAACATAGGGATTGGAATCTCACCAATGAATACAGCACCCTCAAGAGCCTGCTCTGAATACAATTTTACAAGTTCAGCCTTGATTGAATCGGGATGATGCCATTTGTCAACTACCAGCACACCCTCCCTTACATCATTGCCCACAGCCTTAACATAAGCATCAACGGCAGCAGGAATGGCAGCATAAGTTGCATCATCCACAACAACCGCCACAGTCGTCTTCTTTGTGCCACATGAAACTGCCATAAGGGCCAAAGCGACAATACAAAACATTAAAGAAAATCTCTTCATAAAAATCAATTATCGTTTAAATATTACTATATCTATCTTATAAAACCCACTCCCGACACCCCTCAGGCCCATGGCTGTTCCACTGCAAAACCTGTATGATGCCGGAGATGTCGGTCAAAATCAAGAGCGTTTGCACTCAAGGCAATTGATGGTCTTCAACAACTCATTCTTTACAGCCTCTTCAGTCGCGCTGGCATAAAATTCCTTTACCTTGGCAAGAATTTCAGGTTTCTTGTATGAGTACACATACCAGCCAAGAATTTCAGCAGCAACCACTTTCTCCTTTTCAGGCCCATTTGTAAGCATATCATACAATACACCAAGAGCATCTACACTGCACTTGTTACGCTCAATCTCAATGTAGAATATCTTTTTGCCTTCAGAGTAGTTTCCGGCAAGCATATCTGCATATTGTTTGCTCTTTCTCTCTTCATCATACCTGATATCCTCGCATATCTCCTCAAACTTGGCATCAGTGAACCAGCCTGCATGATCCTTTCTCAAAGAATCAATGGCCGCAATCATCAACTGCGCATCAAAATCAGGCATTGCAAAATCTGCCTGCATATCCTCCCTCTTGCTTACAGCCGGATCCACAATTGCTTTTGCCACGTATGGTATCAGTTCAGGATCTCCACTCTTTGGAGCGGTTCCCATGGCTATTCTCCTAACAATCTCATAACTGTCTTCAAGGGCAATTTTCAAGGCCTGGGTAAAGTTTTCATCGGCAATCTCCCTATTGGTTACAAACGCCTCCATCCTGACATTATGATAAGGGCTACTCTTTGCAATATCAAGAAGTTCCTTTGAAGAGATGGCATCGTTTTTATGCAACATCTTTATAGCCAACACCCTCAACTCGGGAGCCAAATCCTTTGAACCGTTTTCAAGAATACCTCTCCAGTAACCCACGTCGTTCTTCTTGAATACAATATCCCTTGCAATGTCATATCCGCCCAAAACCTCACTCTGAGGTGCAAAGGCAAATGTAGGGTCACCAAACAGGTGCTGCTCAATGGCAAGTTGGCCCTTGTATACATCGCCAACACAGACACCGAGATTCAACAGACCGCTCAACTCAACGGTCCAGATATCCTGAAGCGTATTCACAGAGTTTGCCCTTACAACCATTGTCGAGCCCTCATTGAAGATATATCTTGCGGCAATAAAGTCATCCTCAATAAAAGCACCATTGTAGCAGGCATCAAGCACAAGCACTCTTGCTCCACTCTTGTAATTATACAGATCTTCAAGCATGATATTCTTGTCGGCATCAAAAATACTGTCCTTTTTAATAAGTTCAGGATCATTCCAACCTGCCATCCAGGATGCAGGAACATCATATCTCCTGGCCAATTTGGAGATTGCCTCCTGTGCAGAAGTTCCCCCCTCTACGGCACTGCGTACCTTGTTCCTTAGATTGTTGCAACTCAAACTTTTCCATGTGT
Source organism: Bacteroidales bacterium (assembly GCA_015060245.1). GTDB lineage: Bacteria > Bacteroidota > Bacteroidia > Bacteroidales > UBA932 > Egerieousia. The sequence goes on from SUYU01000001.1 coordinate 26,562, forward strand.
CAAGAGAGTTGGATTTTGGAACACCCTGCAAAAGTTGCTGGTAAGGCAATCCATGGTGGTGCATTATCGCATAATCCACATCCTCATCCGCCACAGCATTCATAATACGCTCCTTGACAAGGTAATCTCTGTTGAAATCTATATATGACAACTCCCCGTCATATCCGTTAAGGAATGGGAACTGCTCCTTGAACCCTATAGCCTCATCAATTCTTGCCTGCAATGACTCCGAATTGTAGCCATGGGCTCCAAAATGGAGCACTTTATTCATTCTTTCTGGGTTTTTGTGGGCCTCAATTGCCTTAAGCAGGTATGCCTCAATTGCCTTATGCTCATTTCCATCTGCCGGTGCCTTTATTCTGGCAGAGTAGATGTCGCTTGACAACTGTTGCGGCGAATCACCGCGCAACGTATAGTAATGGGCAATGCTCTTTACAGAATCCTGCTTCAAATAGTCAAACTTCAAATCAAAGTCATCATAGAACCTGTCAGAAGGAATTGATGAAACAATCCACTCATCCTCCTGGCTTCTTTTAAACGCAGTTGCCATATGCTGGGCATCACGTATCATCGGAACTGGAATCTCACCCACAAACACTGCTCCCTCAAGAGCATCGTTACAATACATTTTATATAGTTCAGCCCTGATTGAATCGGGATGCTGCCACTTGTCAACAACAAGAACTCCCTGCCTGTCGGGAAGAGAAATTGCCTCAACATATTTATCAATGGTTGAGCCTATTGCAGCGTATGTCTGTTCATCAACAACAACTGCAACTGTAGATTTTTTTGCACCGCAACTGCATATCATAAATGCCAATGCTGCAGGCAGAATAGATAAAAATACCCTTTTTAATGATTTCATCTTTATTATTATTTTCTTTTAACTTCAAGACGGTTGATAGTTTTAACCAACTCACTCTTTACAGCACCTTCAGGAGCATTTGCATGGAGTTCTTTTACCTTTGCAATAATCTCAGGCTTCTTGTATGAATATACATACCAGCCCAAAACCTCAGCCGCCAAAACCTGCTCAGGCTCACTTCCGTTGGCAATCATATGGTAGATGCCCTCAAGAGCCCTTACATCACAGGCATTACGCTCACCTGTTATAATGGACATCTTCTCCTTTGCAGAAACTTCTGGGTTCATTAAGGCTGCATAATCCTTTCCGTTGCTTGCCTGACTTGCCCTCAATCTCTTTGCAAGAGACTCAAACTTCTTGTCTGTAAACCATTGTGAATAGTTGCCCCTGATCTTCTCCAACTCGGCAATTACGGTCTCTGCATCAAAAGCACGCAATCCCATACCGGCGTGGAACTCTTCACGCTGGCTTGTAAGCGGATCAACAATCATCTTTACAATGTATGGAACAAGTTCAGGATCTCCACTCTTTGAAGCAGTTGAAACAGCAAGTCTCCTTACAATCTCATAACTGTCCTGCATTGCAATCTTAAGGGCCTCTGTAAAGTTCTCATCTGCAATCTGCCTGTTGGTTACAAAAGCCTCCATCCTCACATTGTGGTATGGGCTGGTCTTTGCAATCTGCAAAAGTTCTTCTGAAGTGACCGCACCATTCTTGAAGAGCATCTTTATTGCCAAAGCCCTCATATCGGGAGCCAACTCCTTTGACGGATTCTCAAGAATTCCTCTCCAATATTTTACATCATTCTTCCTGAATACAACGTCCCTTGCTATATTATATCCTCCAAGCACCTCACTCTGAGGGGCAAATGCGAATGTAGGGTCGCCGAACAGATGCTGCTCAATTGACAACTGGCCTTTGTAAACATCTCCGGTAGATACTCCAAGGTTATAGAGTCCGCTCAACTCTGTTGTCCAGATATCCTGCAAAGTATTTACTGTATTTGCCCTTACCGACATTGTTGTACCCTCATTGAAGATATACCTTGAAGCAATATAATCATCATAAATGAATGCACCGTTGAAGCAGGCATCAAGCACAAGCACCCTCGGACCTGTTACAAAGCCATTGTTCATGTCGTCAAGATAAAGATCCATATTTGCAGAGTGAATGCTGTCGGCCTTCATCTTCTCGGAATCATTCCAATCCTCAAGCCATGCCCTTGGAACACCATATTGTGTGCTCATTCTCTCAATGGCAGCCTCAGGGTCCTTTCTGTTCTTCTTTCTGTTCATCTGACTGCGCAAATAGTTGCGGCTCAACTCAATCCACGTAGAAATATCCTTTGACATAGGAATACCGCTCAACAACTCTGTATCAGGAGCGCCATGGTGGTGAAGGATTGCATAATCAATATCCTGGTCAGCCAAGATTGACATAAGACGGTTCTTCACATAGTAATCTCTTGCAAAGTCAAGATATAGCAACTGGCCGTTGTAGTCATTGAGGAACGGGAATTGCTCCTTGAATGCTACAGCCTCATCAATTCTTGCCTGCAATGACTCTGAATTGTAGCCATGACCGCCAAAATGGAAAACCTTGTTCATTCTTTCAGGATTTTTGTGGGCTGCAGCAGCCTTGAGAAGGAATGCCTCCATTGCCTTGTACTCATTGCCGTTGATTGGAGCCTTGATTCTGGCAGAATAGATATCGCTGTTGATCTCCTGCGGAGAGTCTGCCCTCAAAGAGTAGTAGTGAAGGTTTGTTTTTACGCTGTCTTGTCTGATATAGTCAAACTTGAGGTCAAAGTCATCATAGAAACGGTCTGTAGGAATTGATGATATGAACCAGTCATCTTTTTGGCTTCTCTTGAATGCGGTTGCAAAATGCTGTGCATCACGTACCATTGGGATTGGAATGTTTCCTACAAATACAGCCCCCTCAAGGCACTCCTTGTCATACATTCTCTTAAGTTCTGCCCTTATTCCGTCGGGATTGTGCCATTTGTCAACAACAAGCACTCCTTTTCTGTCGGGAAGGGAGATTGCCTCAACATACTTGTCTACGGCATCCTTGATTTTTCCGTATGTAACCTCATCTACAACAACGGCAACCGTTGATACCTTTTTTGCAGCCTTTGCCGCCAATGTATTGCCACCGGCCATAAACATCATGACCGCCAATGACAACAACGCCATTCTTAATATTCTTTTCATCAGTTATATAGTTTATCTTTTTATGTGTTTCAAAACCTTCCGTTACCTCAACCGATCCTCCCGACAGGATAACGGCATCCCCTATTTAAAAAGCAGAGGGCGGCTCCTGCGGAACCGTCCTTTTGCTGCTACTCTTCAACGAGTTCTAGACCTGTCTCAATTCCCTTGTGGGTTGCAGGTACGCCATATTTCATCCATACCGGCATAGGTGCACCCTTTAGGAAGTGGTCCATGAACTGCGACAATCTTATTGTATAGTCGTATGAGTTCACGTAACCGCTCAAGTTGTGTGTTTCATTATTGTACTGAAGCATCCATACCTGTTTTCCAAGACGGCGCAATGCTGTAAAGTACTCGATGCCCTGTGTCCATGGAACTGCCTCGTCCTTGTCATTGTGCATGATTAGAAGCGGTGTATTCACTTTGTCGGCAAAGAATAGAGGAGAGTTCTCAATGTAGAGTTCAAGTCCTCCCTTGTCCCAAGGTGTACAGCCAATGCGGCTCTGTGTATGCTCATACTGGAATTGTCTTACAACACCCGAACCCCAACGGATTCCGCCGTATGCACTGGTCATGTTGGCAACAGGCGCACCTGAGCCTGCACATTTGAACATATCGGTCTGGGTTACCATGTATGCCACCTGGTAGCCGCCCCAACTCTGGCCCTGGATTGCAATATTGTCGGCATCTACCCAACTATGTCTTTTAATGAGTTCTTTCACACCTGCAACGATACAGTTCATTGCACTCTGGCCAGGATGGCCTGTAACATAATGCACATCAGGCATGAACACAAGATAGCCGTTGCTTACGAAATAGGTAATGTTGATTGTTGAACGGCTTACAGCAGGTTTTCTGTAAGTATTCTTGTATTGCGAACTCTTCTCATAGAAGTACACAACCATAGGATACTTCTTGTTAGGATCAAAATTCTCAGGTTTGTAAAGCAAGCCCTCAATGTCACGTGTTCCGTCTGCAGTTGTCCAGTATACCGACTCGCATGTTCCCCAATTGTAATCTTTTTGTTGAGGGTTGGTGTTGGTAAGTTTTGTTGATGTCTTGAACCAGTCCTTTGTTACCCACAAGTTTGGTGACTCTACAAAATTACCCTTTGCATAGGTTATCACATTGGCATTCTCAGCCTTGTGAAGATAACCCAAATTGAAGTCCGGCTCCATGATAAGTTCCTTCATAGGCTGAAGTTTCTTGCCCTTGAATGTTCTTGTATAGTAGCCAAATCCCTTTGATTTGTTGTCAAATGCGGTAAAGTAAACATTATCCTTATCCTTGATAGGCTCCTTCTTGATACCTGGAGTTCCCTCAGGCAACTGCAACTGGTCAAGGCGTATCATCTTGAATGTATAACCTTTCTCCCTGCCTAAACCTTGGGTAAGCATCTGAGGCTCTCTTACACCATCCGGGTCAAGTTCCCAAACATCATACTTGTCGTAGACAAAGAATGATTTGTCACCGGTTCTCCAGCCGCCGTTGCCATAAGCAGGGGCCATTCTTGGAGTGTCGTGCAACTCATTGTAAAGCGGATAAGGAATCTTTTCTGAGATATTTTTTACCTCCTTTGTCTCCTTGTTCCATGTAAACCACTCCTGCTCAACCGCATCAAACCAATAGATATACTTGCCCTCCGGCGATACATTCAAATTATAGAACGGTTTTGCCTCCATAATCAACTCGGAAGAGCCGTCTTTCATGTCAATCACATACATGTCGTAAATAGGATTGGCATCCCACTGGCTTGAAATCAGATATTTCTCCTCGGTAAAGGCGTATGCCCAGTCACCGTTCCACTCCTCTGTTACCTTTGCAACCGGATAGTTGATGTCGGCAAGTTGTATGAACTCCCTGTCAGCGCCGAAAGCGGTCTTGTCCAATGCGCCTTCAGAATCAAGTTTCACATAAGAGAGATAACTTCTTCTGCTCTCTGTGTTCTTTGTATGCTGCTGCTGTGTCTGGATATATTTGTCATTGTAGTGCCAAATATCAAGTTGGGCAATCTCCTCCCTTATTGTAGTATCCTTTTTAGGAGCAGGCACTCCAACACCGAAGAAGAGTTTTGAATTGTCGTCACTCATTGTTATTGCCCTGAAACTGCTCACTTTCCAGCCGTCGCGCAATCCTTTGATTGAATTGTCAATTACCTTTTTAGGTGCGTTTGAACCAATTTTGTATGTCCAGATCTCAACATTCTCTTCATATTTCTTTGTTGTATCGGTGTTTGCATAGAAGAAGAGTATTGACTCATCTTTAGAGAGGTTCGGTCTCACAAATTTGCTCTTCTCTGTACCCTCAATTACAACCTCCACCTCTTGTGTAGCAGGTCTGTAGATGTAGATTCCGCTATTCTCCTTCCTTTGGTCAAACGGCAATTGGGCATCTGGAGTCACCTGCTCTTTTCCTTTGGCGCCCTTCTTGCCCTTCTCCTTCACAACCTTCTTAAGACAAATGAGTTCTGTACCCATCTTGTTGAATGTATAGGCCTCAAGGTTCATAAGGGTGTCTACAACAGCCTCTTTTGTAAGGTCATATACAAAAACACCGTCACGTTTCAATGAGTCGCTCATGATTCTTGACTCAAATACAATAAAGTTGCCTCCCTCCTTGGCCACTTCCATCTTCTTGCCGAAAGGGAACTTCTGGATAGCGCCTGTATAGAGATTTACAATACACAATGTATCCTTTGGCATCTTGTCTCCTTTGAGTTTTTTCAGTTTTGCCTCTTTTGTCTCCTTGTAGAAAGGACGGATCATACATAGAAGATGCCTGTTGTCCTGGGCCAATCTGGCCTTTGAGCCTCTATCTATGATTCTCATGGAGTTGTCTGTCAGATTGATGATCTCTATATGACCATCATTCTCGGCCCTGTTCTGGTAGACAGCAGAGAACTTGCCGTCTTTTGTTAGCAAATAGCCACCCATTCCATACCATTTGTCATAAACGGAATGGTCCAACGGCTTCTTGTCGACAGCCGTACGCACTGCACCTTCTGCCGGTGTGCCCTGTGCATTCAAATTTATATTGGAGCCAACACAAAACAGAGCGGTCACAAGTGACAGCAAAATAGTTTTTCCAGTTGTTTTCATTAAATCTGTAAATATTTAAAATTTGTAAATTCCAATCCGGGACGGGCACAGGAACAAAGTATGGATCAAGTTGAAAGGACTTTTGCCGACACCCTATAAGTACGCAAAAATATTCATTTTTTGTGACATACCAAATACACAAGCACTATAACCACAATTCTTTACAAAGTTTTTTTTATCCGGGCTTGAATAAATCTCTCCGCAAGTAGCCCGATTTCACAAAATTTGATATTTTTGCAAAAGGGATTTGTGCCACGCTTGATGAAAGGGCAGCATCCAATTACACTAACAACAGCATCTTGAAACATAAAAACTATCACGTACCATGAAAAAACATACAAGAAATATCCCTCATGCATCTGCAGGGAAAGCATTCTTGGGAGTTGCACTCCTTTTCTTATTGGCAACCTCTGTAATCTCTTCATGCCGGAGAGCCAAACCTGAAACCTCCTTTACAGCAGAGGAACTTGCAATCATCAATGATACCCTCCGGCCACTCATGAAGGTATACACCATTGAGAATGAGTCAGACAGCACTCTTCTCCGACAGGTCTGCGAACCTTTTACTGCCGCCGACATTGCAAGTGCTGCATATAGCACACTTGCCCAACGCATGGTAAAGACCGTAACCGACAGCACCGTTGACGGTGTCGGAATAGCGGGACCGCAGGTTGGCATTCTCCGACAGATTGTTGCCGTACAGCGTTACGACAAAGAGGGATTCCCGTTTGAGGTCTATCCGAACATATCAATAACAGCACGTTCCGAGGAGTGTGAGAGCGGACGTGAGGGATGCCTCTCCGTTCCCGACAGAAGCGGAATGGTAGTACGCTCGCAATGGGTGGTAATAAATTACACCTCACCCGAGACCCTACAGCAGGTACAGGATACTATCAAAGGTTATACCGCCAGAATCTTCCAGCACGAGACTGACCACCTGAAAGGAATACTCTATACCGATCACCTTACAGAATAGTACCGGTATTTTATTGAACAACGAATCCCTACCGGAGATACTCCAGTAGGGATTTGCTATATTAATAGAGATGACTTTTGAGCCAACCTCTTCATCATATCTGGAGAAGTACAGACTCTCCGTTCAATTCTGCCACAGGCTCTCCGTTCAGTCCGGCTACAGATCCTCTTTAAGCGAGCCTCCGTTATAACCATTTATGGAGATGCCGTTCTGGAGAGTCTCCTGCTCTTCGCCCACCTTGATTGTAATGCCCTCAGGTATACCGGCACTATTTGCGCTTATCCTTATCTTGTGCCATGTTGCGGCTGCTGTCCTTATTGCAGCACCATCATCGGTTATAGAGCCCTTGAACTCATACTCCTTGACCTCGCCATTTCCGTCGAGGCTGTATAGTTGGCTCTTTACAGTTACATAAATTGGAGTATTGGCAGGATAAAAGGCGCATGAAGCCGGTGTTTCTGAAAATTTTGTATTGTCAAAGACAAGAGGCCTTACAGTTCTGTCGGCATCTGTTGCAAGCGTCACCTGGGTTGCCGTAGCCTTGAAGGCTCTGAGGAAACTCTCATCAAGCACCACGCTCACCATTGAGTTGGTTACAGAGCATTGGATTGTAACATCTGCACGTTGTCCGGCCACCACATCAAATTGGGTGCTGCCGTAATACCTCACACATCCGAATCCTCTCTCCGGATGAGCCGCCTCTTCTGTACAGTTATATGCCGAAGCCACATAAGATCCCACCGGAACAGTATAGATGCTTCCCCTTATTGCACCATATGTTTCAGCGGCTATAATTGAGGCATCATCTGAAGAAGTTCCGGCATTTACAATAAATTTGTCCAACTCACTCTCCCCTACCTGCGGAAGAGTGTATCCGCCGGCTGTTGTGGACTCTCCTGTTCTGGTCTGCACAGAAGTTCCACCTCCGGTCATAATCTGCACAAAAGGTCCGCTGCCGGCCCTTAACCGGGAAACAGTCTCCTCACAGCCCGAAATGCCGAATGACAACTGCCCCTCAGTGTGGCTGTTGTCCTTTGCACATGCCTGCAGGAGCAAAAAGGAGAAAATTATTGCTGTAATGCGTACTGACATCTCTTGTTTCAACAAAAATCAACACCTATTGCAGAGTGCAGCAAAAATCTGCACCCTGCGGATGTTGTAAATAGGATTTATTCGTATGGATTTACGTCAACTACTACCTCTTCTGCCTCAATGATGTTGCCATCAACATAGATTGCTATTGTAGCCTGACCTTGAGTAGTGCTTGCTGTAATCTTTACCTTATGCCATGTCTTTGCAGCCAAAGTCACCGGTTTGGTTGAAGCATAGGTCTTTACAACGCCGTCACTCACCCTTTTTGCCTTTATGGTAAAGTTCAACTCTGTACCCTCCTCGTCAACTGTATAGTATGAATCTGCACCTACAGAATCATGGGCAATATTTCCAAGCAATGTAACGCTTCTGCCTGCTGTTATGCTGTTTGTAGGAGTAGCAACAATTGTAGGCTGGCCATCTCCAGTTGCATTAAGGTCAAACATGTTGCCGAATGTTGCGTCGTCATAATCAAAGGTAACCTTTGCGTTTGCCATGGTACATGTAACAGATGCCTGTTGGGATTTGCCATTTTCAACAGTAAAACTGCTACTTCCTGCAAAATGGGCAGCACCCCTTCCGTTGTTTGCACTCTCGGCTGCCGATGCCTCCATATTCTCGGCATATATTTCATATGCACCTGCAGGAACCGTTACAGTCTTGCCTTTAATTGATGAGTAAGATCCCGAAAGTTCCAATACCTCTCCACTCTGGTTTGTGGTTGTTACAGTGTAGTTGCCGTCTGCCTCAGTCAAGCCGGTTTCCGACTTTACTGAAATTGAATTTCCTTCATTTACAGACAATGTAACCTGTCCATACTCATTCGCACCGGGTTCCTCTTTTGAACCCCAGTCATAACCCTCTTTACCGCAACCGGCCAACATCAATGCTGCCGCTGCTACAAAAAATAGTTTTTTCATCATATAAAAGTTTTTAATTGTTTACCGATAACAATAAGCCGCAAAAACGGGATACAGGAACAAACGGTTCTTTCCCCATATACACCCCACCCCAATTTAGCACTGCAAAGATGGAAATTCCAATTGTCACAAACAATATTCAGAAGTGTTATTTTATATACAAATTTATCGTTTTTTAACACTTATTACCTCCATTTATTATCAAAGTTGCTGTAAGGTCAATAAATCACTCTTCAAAAAATGGCCAATTACTTTACTGGTAAAAACTTTTTTCCTACTTTTGCGATGAATGTTCATTAAAATGCCTGAAATGTCACATATCAGCAAAATATATAGAATCTGCATATACACTTTTGCAGTCATCGTTGCGGGTGCAGTTACTGTAGCCTGCCAGAAAGAGGAACAGTTGCCGCAGGGGGGATTCCCTATAAAGATCTGCACAACAGTACAAACTGCCAACCAACTCACAAAAACTTCAGTAAATGATGATTTGAGCATAAACTGGACAAGCGGAGACCGACTTCTCATGCTGGCACAGACCTCATCCGGTACTGCAGCATCATCCACTCTTGACCTGAAGGAGGAGGATGCGGGTGCAAAAACGGCAACTTTCACAGGTATTGTTGAGACTGCACAAGTTCCCGCTTCATGTTACTTTGCATATCCGGCAAACACCAATACCTCACTCAATGCCTCTGCAGGAACAGTCTCGTTCAACTATGCCTCGCAAGACGGCACCCACAACCCTTTCCTTGTAAGTCCTGCAATTGCCTACAATTCTTCAGGCATAGAGTGTACATTGGCCCACATTGGAGGAGTTCTTGAAGTTGCACTCCCTTCCCAAGTGGAATCATTTGTCATCCAGGGCAACAACGGCGAAAAGTTGTCGGGATACACATATAATTTCAATACATCAAGCGGCACAATTGATGAAAATGCACTTGGCCAAATTACCGTAACCCCTTCAGGCACAAACGGCATTTGCTACGTGAACATGCCTCCTGTAAAATTTGAAAAGGGCTTTACAATCATATTCAACGGGGCCGACGGCAAAAAGATGTACAAAAGTTTCAACTACACCTCAGGCGGATGCGATTTTTCACAAGCCCCAACCGCAGGAGAATCAGCCACATACGCAACCCTAAAGGGGGCTCTTGTACCTGTTGATGCCAAAGAATTCTCCGAATTCTCTCCGGTATTGGCCTCAACTGCACAAGGTTCGCACATATACAGCAGCGACGTTTTGACCGGCAGTCAGGTAAAGATCTCGGCCATTTCACTCTCTGGTGTTCCAAGTTCGGTAATTACAGGCTACAATGCAACACTTACCAATTCAGCCGGTACAGTTGTAAGAAGTTACAACTCCAGCGCCATTCCGTCGGAACTAACTTTGGGAAGCGACAACAACAGCAACTGGCCATACCTGCCAAAAGGCACCTACACACTTGTACAGACAATTTCCACCATATATGGAACAACCACAAACTTTGAGAACAAAAATGTAATACTTCCTGCTCCTGACGCCATCACTGCAACAATAGATGCAATGACATCGTACAGCTACTATCTTGCAGGAAATATAAATGGTGCAAACAATTGCGACAATGCCACCATTTATGGAATTTCAACCAGTGTAAAAATCTCATCAAAAATACTTGGAAACAGCAACTACTCCAACTTGAAGCCAACTTTGGCATCATTCTCTTTGGATGGCAACACACTTGGAGCATCAGCCGGCACATCCAACGGCGATTCGTACGGCTTTGCCTACAGCAGCAACAATGCCACCGGCCAGAGTTGGGCAAAACACAATCTGGCTTCATCAATATCATTTGACGGAGCAACCGCAACCGCAAATAAAAGCGTTGAGATTACCGGATTGCCTTACAGTTTCCAATTTTACAACAATGAAGATGGCCTTAACCAGAGCGGTTGGACCCGGCATAATGTTGATTACACAAACAAGAAGTGCGCCATTCAATACGACGGCAGCAACGGATACCTTATATCTCCTCAGTTCAACATCCCAGGCAGCACTAAGATTGCATATGGAATCCAGGCCCAATACTATAGGGCATGGGCTATCAACGTCAGCGGAAAGTCCATTTACTTAAGAGTTGGAGCCAGCAGTTCAAATTCTGCCGTTGCAGGTTCATATAATGAGCATGAATGCAAAGGTAATAACAACACCGGGCAGTCATACGGCACATGTACAGGCACATTGAGCATGAACAGCAGTGCTGAATTTATTTCCCTGCACCACAATAATGCCAACGTTAGTGCCCAGGTAGACTATCTTTGCATCTATTTGCTTGAGTTAAAATACAACTAAACCAGAGGCTCTATCCTCTGATAATTATTGTAATAAAGCCATTTTTACATAGCCTTCGCAGAGGTACAAAATTTAGAAACCGGCCTTTACTTCTTTCTATAGGGGGCATGCCGGTCTTCACAAAGGCATTGTGAGACCTCTGCCGGTCCTTGCCCATCATATAGTTTTGGCTTGATTATTTGAACACTCATACCAAGCGCAGCAATAATTCTATAGAAAACTGCCACACTTGGAACAAAGTGAAACACGCGTACCCCACTCTCCCACGCATGAAAGAAAATGGAGCTGCAGATGAGGGTGCACAATCAAATCTGCAATGCGAAGAGAAAATCAAAAACGAAAAATAAGGAGGCGAAGGCCATAAAATAACGTTTTCATGGACCTCGCTCCTATGATTGGTTAAATCCAAAAACCATTTTATTGATCTCGCACCACAAAGAATCAAGTTTCCACTCAAATCTTTCCGTTCAGGAAGAGGTCGTAAGCAGGGAGATCCAGCAGACCGTGGCCGGAAAGGTTGAACAGGATTACCTCTTCTGTTCCGCTCTCTTTTGCCTTAAGGGCCTCACGGATTGTCAAGGCAATGGCGTGGGTTGATTCGGGAGCCGGGATTATACCCTCTGCCCTTGAAAAAACAACTCCCGCATTAAGTGCCTCCCTCTGGTCTACGGTATAAGAATCTATGAAGCCATCCTGCTTGAGTTGGCTAACCAATTGTCCGCCACCATGGTAACGTAAGCCGGCTGCATGTATCTGGTCGGGTTGGAAATCATGACCCAAGGTGTACATTGGAATAAGCGGGGTCATTCCTGCGCTGTCACCAAAATCATATTCAAGGACTCCTTTGGTCAGTTTCGGACAGGAAGCAGGCTCTGCCGCCATGAATTTTGTATTTGCCGCTTTTGAAGGAGCACCGCCATTTGCAGTTGAGGTGAAGCCGGAATTTGCCGCCGCAACAGAACCGGAATCCGCAGTCAAAGTGGAACCGGCATTTGCCGCCACAACAGAACCGTAATCCGCAGCCAAAGAGGCCTCCGCATTAGCCGCTGAAGTGAATCCCGCACATGTAGCCAAAGTGGAACCGGTATTCGCTGCTGAAGCAGAACCCGCATTTGCCGCTGAAGCGGCTCCGGCGACTGCGGCCAGTTTATGCCTCAAGAAGGGGAAGACAAGTCCGGCAAAGTTTGAACCGCCGCCAAAACAGGCTATGACTTTGTCGGGATAATCACCTGCCATGGCCATCTGCTTTTCAGCCTCAAGGCCAATTATTGTCTGATGGAGCAACACATGATTAAGCACACTGCCCAGTGTATAACGGCAGTCAGGGGTTTTCATTGCCATTTCAACAGCCTCCGATATGGCAATACCGAGAGCGCCTCCACAATTCGGATCAGAAGCAAGCACTCCCCTTCCAAACTCTGTAACTTCTGATGGCGAAGCATGCACCTGCGCCCCGTATGTTGACATGACCATCTTTCTGTATGGTTTCATATTATAACTGTTCTTTACCATAAAGACATTAAGGTCAAGGCCAAAGTGCTTGCAGGCAATGCTCATTGCGGAGCCCCACTGTCCGGCCCCGGTTTCGGTAGTTATATGTCTGATGCCCTGTTTTGCATTGTAATAGGCCTGTGGAATGGCAGAATTGAGTTTATGTGAACCTACAGGACTCACACTCTCATTCTTGAAATATATCTTTGCAGGAGTATCCAGAGCCTTCTCCAAGCCCGAAGCCCTTACCAGCGGAGAGGGCCTGTATATTTTCAACAATGTCTGTACCTCTTCAGGAATATCAATAAAGCGCTCCTTTGAAAACTCCTGCGCCACAAGTTCTTTGGCAAACAACATCTCCATCTCCTCCCTTTCCAGAGGTTTGCGCGTCTTTGGGCTCAACAACGGCTGTGGAGCATTGGGCATATCTGCCATAATATTATACCATTGCTGCGGAATCTCACTCTCTGGAAGAGTATACTTTTTAGTGGTTTTCATAATTTGAAAAATTTAATGGAACACTGTAAATAAAAAAAGATCCAACACATGAGCATTGGACCTTTGTATATATTTAATTGATTATTTCTTCTTAAAAAATTAAATACTACACGGCAATGCCACAAGAATCCATCCTATGCCACCACCAGAAATGAGTATTTAATCCATTTATGTTCATATCGGGAGCAAATTTATGTATTTTTTTCTACCGTTATCCTTTTTTTTAAGAAAAGTTTCCTCTTGCGCTACACACTCCGCCACGTTGCACACAACAATCACCATAAGTACCGCTGTACTACCGGCTCAAAGCCCTGCGTCCCTTGACCATCCTCTCCTTTCCAAACAGGTCCCGCACTACCTGGCAATCCACAAGACCCGCCTGGCGCATTACATCTGCCACCTCATGGGCAAACCTCTCATTTACTTCAAAATAGAGCATTCCGCCCTCTTTGAGCAAATGCCTGCCTGCACATTGGGCTCCCGCACATTGGGCTCCTGCACCATTTGCTCCGGCATTCTTTTCTCCATCACATTCAAATCCTCTTCCCGACAGCCTGGCTATTCTCCTGTAAAACTTCAACGGGTCATCATCGGGCACAAAAAGCGCCAGTTCAGGCTCATGCTCAAGCACATTGGCACGCATCCGGCTCCTCTCCTCCTCACACACATAGGGAGGATTGCTTACTATAATATCAAAGCCGCCAAAACTGTCGGCACCAGTACAGGATGAGGATGATGTCTGCTCACCACAAGTCTCCTGCCATATAATGGAAGGAGCAGAAACATCCATAATATCACATTTGAACAGGGAGAGCAATGACCGGTTTTCTCCCTGCAGCCCAGCATCTTGAGTTGGTATCTGCTGCCTGCAGGCCACACTCTCAATCTCCTGGGAGCGGGCTATTGCCAATGCCTGGTCTGATATGTCACATCCGTAAACCCTGCTGCCCGAGATTCCGGCTGCAAGACTCCATGCTATACATCCGCTTCCGGTACATATATCCAGAATGTGCAATTGCGATGACCCTGCCGGCAACTCTTGAATCGAGGGTAATGGCAAGGAATCTGAAGTCCTGTCGGCAAAGATGAGATTTACAAGTTCCTCGGTCTCGGGACGTGGTATGAGTACACCTGGAGCCACTTTGAACTTATGGCCGCAAAAATATTCATAACCAAGCGCATACTGCAATGGCTCGCCTTGCGAAATTTTGTCGGTACACCCAATCAAAGAGGCAGCAACTCCCTCCGGCAACTCCATTTGGGGATCCACTATCAGTTTATAGGACTCAACTCCGGCCAACTCCTTCAAAAGATAAGAGGCCATGCTTCTGACCTCCCTTGAGTCATACCACTCCAAAGAGGCCAACTCACTCTGAAAATATGCAACAAACTCTCCTATAGTCATACTTTCTGAATATCATAAATGCCGCATCTGCCCCGCTGCGTAAAAAACGCAATAGAATCAGCGTCAATCATAAAAATGCAGAGGGTCAGCGTCCTGTTTCATCAATCAGCGCATTGAAAAAATCTTTCATGCTTATTCCGGCGGTCCTTACCTGCGCAGGCACAAGGCTCATTGGAGTCATTCCAGGCACACTGTTGATTTCAAGGAAATATATGTCGTAACCCTTTACTATATAATCTATACGCACCAGACCCCTGCACCCCATATACCTGTATATACGCTCGGTCATATCCTGAATCATGCCGGTAAGTTCCTCTGATATTGGAGCAGGACATATCTCATTGCTCAAGCCCATATATTTGGCCTCATAATCAAAGAATTCCCTGTCTGTCACAATCTCAGTAACCGGAAGACGAACCACTTTTCCCTCCTTGATATATATGCCGTTTGTCATCTCACGGCCAGTAATGCACTCCTCTATTATAATTGAGTCATTCTCCTTGAATGCCGCCGCAATTGCATCATCGAGATCCTCCTCCTTTACAACTTTTGAAATACCGAAACTGCTACCGCCATTGGTAGGTTTAACAAAAAGGGGCAACCCCAACTCTTTGACTATTGCAGTTGCCGAATACTCCTGTCCCTCCCTCAAAAAATAATCCTTTGCCATCTTTACCCCGGCAAAATCAAGAAATCTCTTGCATGAGTGCTTGTCAAATGTAATGTTGGATACAAAAGAGGAACATGTGTTGAACGGAACTCCCAGCATCTCAAAATATCCCTGCAAAAGCCCATTCTCCCCCGGATTGCCATGAATCATTATATAGGCCAGGTCAAATTTTATCTTCTCACCTTTATATATGAATGAAAAATCTGTTTTGTCAACCTCAATGCCGCCATCAGGCAACTCCACCCTTACTCCCGACAGATCCGCTCCAGGCACCGCAACCACTCTCCAACTGGCCCCTCTGAGGAGCACTTCATACACATCAAACCTCTCCCTGTCTATATTGGCAGCCACATTCTTGCCACTCTGCACAGAGATCTCCCACTCCGAAGAGTTTCCTCCATAAACCAACGCAATGCTCTTTTTCATAGAAATAATTTTTTAGTGTGCTTCTTCCCTACAATTTCCCTTTAAAACCCGTCAAAGAACTGCTCCTCTGACTGGGTTGCTTTCATGTCATCATCACTGCCGTCACAGTTCAGTTCGGCCTTGAATCCCTTTGGTACAGCGAAGGTGTCATATTTTGTGACTCCCAACGTTCCATTATCAATAACTTTCTTCATGAAGATGCCCCAGATTGGAAGTGCCATATTGGAACCGCCGCCCAATGCAAGGCTTGCGAAGTGGACCTGACGGTCTTCCGCACCAACCCACACGCCTGTTGTAAGTTTTGGAACATAGCCTATGAACCAGCCGTCGGACTGGTCATTTGTTGTACCTGTCTTGCCGGCAATCTGGCCCTCCGGTACATATCTTGCCCTTATTCTGTATGCTGTTCCAGAATTGACTACACCCTCCATTAGATTGACCATAAGATATGCAGCCTGCTCACTTATGGCCTCTTTCCTGTTAGGAGTGAATGTAGCCAGGGTATTGCCCATCTTGTCCTCTATCCTCAATACAGCCAGAGGCTCCGCATAGACACCCTTGCCGGGGAATGTATTGAATGCGCCAACCATCTCATATACCGGAACATCTGCCGATCCCACGCACAACGAATATACCGGATCAAGCCAGCACTTCACACCCATGGTATGGGCAATGTCAACAAGAGCCTGCGGCCCGAACTGCTTCATCAGGTATGCCGATATATTGTTTGAACTCTTTGTCAATCCCCATTTGAGGGTCACTGTCTGACCAATCCACTCGGGCTTGTCAGTACTCTTTGGTGTCCATATCTCATCATTCACAACAAACGACTGGGGCACATTCACAACTTTGTCACAAGGGGTGAAGCCCTCCTGCATGGCCAACGTATAGAGGAACGGCTTGAATGTTGAGCCCACCTGTCTCTTTCCCTGCCTTACCTGGTCATACTTGAACCATCTGTAGTTTCCGCTGCCCACGTATGCCCTTATATAACCGGTACCCGGTTCAAGTGCCATAAGGCCGGCCCTGAGGAATGATTTGTAGTAACGTATAGAATCATTCGGAGTCATGACTGTATCTGTATAATTCTTGTCATTCCATGCAAAAACCCTCATCTTTACAGGTTTGTCAAAACTCTCAAGAATCTGTTTCTCCGAAGCGCCCCAGGCCTTCATCATCCTGTATCTGTCGCTCCAGCGGCGTGCCTGTTTCATGATTGAATTAATCACCGACTTTGGCACCTCATTGTCAAAAGGTTTGTTGTTCTTGTAACGGAGTTCCCTGTTGAATGTCTTCTGCAGCGTTCCGCCAAGATGCTCAACTACAGCCTCCTCTGCATACTTCTGCATTGTAGCATTGATTGGAGTATATATCTTGAGGCCATCTTTGTCAAGGTTGTATTTTGTTCCGTCGGGCTTGAGATTCTTGTTGAGCCAGCCATACAACGGGTCATCTGCCCACAATAATGAATCGGCCCTGTAATCATCTATCCGTGAGTACTTTTTGCGGTCCGGCTCGTTAGCGCTCATCACTCTCTTGAGCATATCCCTGAAATGTGGGGCCAGTCCCGAGTTGTGGTCCTGCTTCGAGTACGAGAGAGCAATAGGCAACTTTACAATCGAGTCATACTGTGCGTCCGGCAAATAACCATACTTGTTCATCTGCTTGAGGACATGGTTTCTCCTCTGCAAAGAGAGATTGGGATTCCTTACCGGATTGTAGCGCGTAGGCATGTTTACCATTCCCACAAGAAGCGCACTCTCCTCAATATTCAGTTCCTGGGGATGTTTGCCAAAGAATGTCCTTGCAGCCGCCTTTATACCATAGGAGTTGCTTCCAAAGAAGACCGCATTGAAATACATGCTCATTATCTCCTCCTTTGTATAGTTGCGCTCAAGTTTTACGGCAGTTATCCACTCCTTGAGTTTGTTGGCTCCCAAAACGAAATATTTTGCTCCAGGAATTTTTGACGAGACGGTATCGCGCGGGAAGAGGGTTTTTGCCAACTGCTGTGAGATTGTACTTCCACCGCCGCCGGAGCGCCTGTTTCCCATAAGCACAGATTTTACAGCCACCCTTGCCAGACTCTTGAAGTCAATTCCGCTGTGGTTATAGAAGCGCACGTCCTCTGTTGCAACAAGGGCATCCCTCAATCCCTGTGAGAGTTCATCATAGGAGGCAAATGAACGGTTCTCAACATGGAACGTGCTCAAGAGAGTTCCGTCCTCGGCCAGAATCTGGGTTGCCAGATTGCTTTTAGGATCCTCAAGTTCCTCAAAAGATGGAATGTCGGCAAATATTCCTACAGCCAACAATGCACACAAAATCAATATTATAGGACTAAACACCACTATCCAGAGGCATGCTATGGTCTTTCTGCTCTTTTTTATCTTGAAACCTGTCTTCATATCCCTTTACAAATTATTCCTGAGGTTATTCAAAAATTGTTCTAATTTGCAAAAATAACAAATTAAATTTGCATTGTAACCTCTTTTATAACTTACTTTGCACATTCTTTTGGTATATAGAATTATGGGAGAGAATTTAGTTATTGTAGAGTCGCCTGCAAAGGCAAAAACCATTGAAAAATTTCTGGGCGACGGGTTTACCGTCAAATCAAGTTTCGGACATATCAGGGATTTGTCAAAAAAGAATCTCGGTATAGATATAGAGAATGGCTTTGAACCAAATTATGAGGTTTCAGAAGACAAGACAAAGGTTGTTTCAGAGTTGAAATCATTGGCAAAGAAGGCAGAGACCATCTGGCTTGCATCCGATGAGGACCGCGAGGGAGAGGCTATTGCATGGCATCTCCAACAGACATTGAAACTCAAGGAAGAAAATACAAAACGCATTGTTTTTCACGAGATTACCAAAGAAGCCATCCTTAATGCCATAAAGAATCCCAGAGGTGTTGACAACAATCTTGTAATGGCACAACAGGCAAGGAGGGTACTTGACCGTCTTGTTGGTTTTGAACTCTCTCCCGTTCTATGGAAAAAGGTTGCCCCAAAACTCTCCGCAGGCAGGGTACAGTCCGTAGCCTTGAGACTTGTAGTTGACAGGGAACGCGAGATAATGGCATTCAAATCTGAACCGTTCTTTAAGGTAACAGGCCTTTTCCATCCGCAGTCAAAGGGCAAAAGCGTAAAAATAAACTCTACACTTGACAAAAAATTCGCTTCCCGACAGGAGGCTGAATCTTTCCTTGAAAAGTGCAAAAGCGCCCTGTTCCACATCAGGGAGATTGAGAAGAAAGAGTTATCAAGGACTCCTGCTCCCCCATTCACCACATCGGCCCTACAGCAGGAGGCATCGCGCAAACTGGGCTTTTCGGTAAGCCAGACAATGAGGATTGCCCAAAAACTCTACGAAAGCGGACTCATCACCTACATGCGTACCGACTCCACCAATCTGTCGGAACAGGCATTGGGCATAATCAAGCATACAATCATAGAGAACTTCGGCGCAGAATACTCCAAATTGAGAACCTACAAAACCAAAAGCAAAGGGGCTCAGGAGGCACACGAGGCCATAAGGCCTACTTATCCGGCCAACCAGACCATTGAGGGCACACCACAGGAGAAAAAACTCTACTCCCTCATTTGGAAACGCACCGTCGCTTCACAGATGGCAGATGCCAAACTTGAAAAGACAAACATAACTATATCGGGCAGCAATTTTGCTGAGCGCTTCATTTCTCAGGGTGAGCAGGTTGTATTTGACGGCTTCCTTAAATTATATCTCGAGAGCAAGGATGACGAGCACGAGAATGAGGAGGAGAACCAGTTGCTTCCAGTTCTTGACATAAATGAGCAACTCGACAACCTGGGTATAACAGCAACCCAGAGATTTACACAAAAGCCTCCAAGATACAGCGAGGCAAGTCTTGTAAAGAAACTTGAGGAGTTGGGAATCGGACGCCCTTCAACCTATGCGCCGACTATTGAGACCATCACACAGAGGGGATACATTACAAAAGAGAACCGTGAGGGCACAGCAAGGGAGTATTGCCAGATTGTACTCAAGGATGGCAAAATCACCGCTACTACACTTTCAGAAATGACGGGTGCAGAGAAGAGCAAACTCTTCCCTCAGGATATAGGAATACTTGTGACCGACTATCTTGCCCAGAACTTTGAGAATATTCTTGATTATGGTTTTACCGCAAAAGTTGAAGAGGATTTCGATAAGGTGGCAGCCGGCAAACTTGTGTGGAACAAGATGATAAAGAATTTCTATTCCGATTTTCATATCCAGGTTGACAATGCCTTGAAGGATACCACACACAAGAACGCAGAGCGCATACTCGGCACAGATCCAAAGAGCGGAAAGGTTCTTATTGTGAGACTCGGCAAGTTCGGACCTCTTGTTCAGAAGGGAGAGAATGATGATCCCGACAAGCAGTTCGCAGGACTTCCTAAAGACAAACTTATTGAGAGCATAACCATTGAGGAGGCTCTCCAACTCTTTGAATTGCCCCGCACCGTAGGAGAGTTCAACGGCAAGAGCGTTGTGGCATCATCAGGCCGTTTTGGACCATACATCAGATACAACAGCAAGTTCATCTCATTGGGCAAGACCTACAGCCCATACACCGTTACAATTGACGAGGCAATAAAACTCATAGAGGAGCACGACAGGAAAGAGGCTGAAAAATTCATAAACAGTTTCCCCGAGCAGGACATTGAGGTCCTCAACGGACGCTTTGGTGCCTACATCAAGCATGGCGGAGAGAATTACAAATTGCCTAAAGGCACAGATGCCAGATCACTCACTCTCGAAGAGTGCCTTAATATCATCAAGAGCGTAAAACCGTCGGGAGGAGCAAAGAAAAGGGGATCCAAAAGCAAATAATTCAGAAGAGGGGTTGAACCATGAAGGAAGATACTATATTTGAGGAGATTTCTGCCGGGGCAATATCTCCCCAGATGCCCCATTGCAAGGCTATTGTGATAAATGTGGGGGAGATGAAGGGCATTACTGCTGCCCTTCAGGAACTCTTTTCAACCCAAAATTACAGGATCTACGTAGCAAACACCACATTGTCAAAACTTCCTGCAGTTCTGGAACGCTGCCGTGAGGCCGGAGTTCCTGCAATTGTCAACTGCGGCAAGGAGCCTGCAGCCCCTCCTGTATGGCACCCTGGCAAACCGTACACAAGTGCGGCGGTGGTACCGGGAAGCAAAGCCAACGGGGATCTTCTTGATTTTATTTCAGAAGACCCTATGCTTCAATCCTTTGCAGTCATCGGATATCAGGGATACCGAATGGATCCACAGATTCTTGTAAAACTGCAGAAGAGATATTTTGAACAGATGCGTCTGGGCACCTTGAGAGATGACATTACACTATGCGAACCGCTTGTGAGGGAGTGCAGCCGCGCCCTCATTGACATGAGGTCGGTAAGATACTCCGACTACCCCTGCTCAAACGATGCCAATCCCAATGGAATGTATGCGGAGGAGATTTGTACTGCAGCAAGATATATAGGAATGTCAAACAGACTTGAATCAATCTTTCTGTATGGAGAGGAGTGCTCCAAAAATCAACTTACAATTTGTTACAAACTGATTGCCGAGGTTATATGGCACATCTGCGAAGGGATTCTCTCCAACATTGCCGAATATCCTGAATATGAGGATAATGAGGATTACTTCGAAAAGAAGATGGTAAGTCTTGGCGAGAGTGGACAAAACATCTCTTTTACAACAAGTTGCAGCACCGGAAGATGGTGGATGGAGATTCCCGGTCCCGACGGAGGAACCATTTTCGTACCCTGTTCAAAAAGCGACTACAAATGCGCCTGCAGCGGGGAAATTCCAATAAGATGGTTATTTTTCTATCAAAAATATAACTTATAATCAAAAAATTTTCTATTTTTGTTACCGAAAAATTGAAAATTGTAAGTGATGTCCAAGTATCAAATTGACGAAACCGACCAGAAGATTCTTTCTTTCCTTGTAAAGAATGCCAGAATGCCATTTTTGGAAATTGCTCGTGAGTGCGGAGTTTCCGGAGCAGCCATCCATCAGAGAGTAAAGAAAATGGAGACATTGGGAATTATCACAGGTTCCCGCCTTTTGGTCAAACCTCAGACATTGGGATTGAACGTATGCGCCTTTGTACAGGTAAGCCTCTCTGAAGCCAACAAATATCCGCAGGTGATTGATGCTCTCAAAAAAATCTCAGAAGTTGTTGAGTGTCATTTCGTTACAGGCAAACACTCGCTTCTTTTGAAGATATATTGCTTCAACCACGACCACTTGATGGAGATTCTTATAAACACTATCCAGAACATTCCGTCTGTACAGCAGACAGAGACCCTGATCTCCCTTGACCAGGCCATCGAGCGTCAGGTATGGGTAAAGGATTATCCCAACAAGAAGGGGTCGCCCATCAAGAAGATTGGTAATTTAGAATAATCTCGCCAAGTTTAATGTCTTCCGGGGTGGTTATCTTTATATTGAACCTGCTGCCGGAATCAAATACAACCTTATAGCCCTTACTCTCCACAACTGACGCATCATCTGTAAAGTTTGGAGAGTAGGCTTGTTTATAGGCCTCCTTGAGTGAAGTTGAGTCAAAGACCTGCGGTGTCTGCACAAACATATAGTCATCCCTGTTCACATAGGCCGCACCCGTAAGGTTGCCGGCATTGTCATAACTCTTCTTTCTCATTGACTCTATTGATGGCATTACCGGAATCACACCTGCAGCCCCTGCAGCCTTGAGGTCAAATGTCAACAGCCTCTCCAGCATCTGTTTGGGTACAAAAGGACGCACACCGTCATGTACGGCAACCACAGCACCGTCGGGAACAAGTTCAAGGGCATTCTTTACAGAATGGAAGCGAGTTATTCCTCCCGACACCAACGTATGTTTGAACCATAGATTGTTTGTTACGCAATAACCCTTCCAATACTCCTTGTACTGCGGAGGCAATACCAGAATTATCTCCACGTCAAAGGAGAGACTCCTGAAAAGTTCTATTGTCCGCAGAAGGATAGGCTTGCCCCCCAACTCCAGGAACTGCTTGGCAATGCTGCCTCCCATACGTCTGCCTGAACCACCTGCTGTAATTATTGCATAAACCTTGGTTTTCATACAATTAGGGCTTTTTAAAATTATTTTAAGAAATAGTCCAAATTTTTATTAAAAATAGCATATTATTTTCTAATTTTACCAAAATATTTTTTATTACTTATCCATATTTATAATATGCAGACAATCAGAGAAATAAAGAGAGCCCTAATATCGGTTTTCTACAAAGACGGGCTAGATGAGATAGTGAAGGAACTTGCCAAAGGCGGTGTTGAGATTTTGTCAACAGGCGGAACATTTGACTTTATCCAGAAATTGGGAGTTCCGGTAAAGAGCGTTGAATCGGTTACAGGCTACCCTTCAATACTTGGAGGCAGGGTCAAGACACTGCATCCAAAAGTTTTTGGAGGCATCCTCAACAGAAGGGAGAACACTACAGACCAGAAAGAGATTGCCGAGTATGAGATTCCATCAATAGATTTGGTTATCGTTGATCTATACCCGTTTGAGGAGTATGTTGCAGCAAATGCATCACAGGATGAGATTATTGAGAAGATAGATATTGGCGGCATATCGCTTATCAGAGGCGCTGCCAAAAACTACAACGACGTTGTGATTATCCCTTCAAAAGAGAACTATGCTCCACTATTGGAGATCCTCAAGGAGAACGGATGCCGTACAACATTGGAGCAGAGGGAGTATTTTGCAGCCCAGGCATTCCTTGTAAGTTCACACTATGATACCGCAATCTTCAACTACTTCAACAGAAAGCAGCAGATTCCGGCATTCAAGGAGAGCATCCTCCAGTCAAAGGGATTGCGTTACGGAGAGAACCCTCACCAGAAGGGAACATATTTCGGCACAGAGAACTCACTTCCAAAACAGTTGCACGGCAAGGAGATTTCGCACAACAATCTGTTGGACATTGAGGCTGCTGTTGAGTTGATCGCAGATTTTGAGGAGACCACAGTGGGTATCATCAAACATAACAATGCTTGCGGATGTGCCACAGGCGAAACTCTTCTTCAGGCATGGGAGAGGGCTCTTGAAGCAGATCCCGTTTCTGCATTTGGCGGCATCATTGTTGCAAACAGAACAGTTGACAAGGAGACCGCAGCACAAATGAACAAGATCTTCTTTGAGGTGGTAATTGCCCCTGCCTATGATGATGAGGCTTTGGCTATACTCAAAGAGAAGAAGAACAGAATTATTCTTGAATCACAAAACATTGCACCTACCGCTGTAAAATTCAGATCACTTTTGGGTGGTGTGCTTGTTCAGGACAGGGACAGTTATGTTGAGAAACCACAGGATCTTAAACCGGTTACCGAGATGCAGCCCGCTCCGGAACTGATTGATGACCTCATTTTTGCAAACAAACTTGTAAAACACTCAAAATCAAATGCGATTGTATTGGCAAAAGGCAAACAACTCTATGCAAGCGGCATTGGACAGACATCACGCGTAGATGCACTTAAGCAGGCAATAGCAAAGGCCAAATCATTCAATTTTGACCTTAACGGCGCTGTAATGGCATCAGATGCCTTCTTCCCGTTCCCGGACTGTGTTGAGATTGCCGCTGCTGAAGGTATCAGGACTGTTATCCAGCCTGGCGGTTCAATAAGGGACAACGAGAGCATTGAGTGGTGCAACAAGAACGGAGTTGCAATGGTATTTACCGGTATCCGTCACTTTAAACATTAGTAGATTTAACAGATTATGGCATTTTCATTTTTGACACAAGAACTGGCCATTGACCTGGGAACAGCCAACACTGTCATCTTCATGAATGACAAGATTGTTGTTGATGAGCCGTCAATTGTTGCCATTGACCAAAATACGGGCAAGCCTGTAGCCTTTGGCCACGTTGCCAGAATGATGCACGGAAGGACGCATCCCAACATAAAGACCATCAGACCATTGAAAGATGGCGTAATTGCAGACTTCAACGCTGCAGAGCAGATGATAAGGGGGTTTGTAAAGATGATCAACAAAAAGAAGTCTCTCTTTACACCAAACCTGAAGATGGTCATCTGTATTCCGTCGGGAAGCACAGAGGTTGAAATCAGGGCGGTCAGAGACTCCTCCGAGCATGCCGGAGGCAGGGATGTATACATCATCTATGAGCCTATGGCGGCAGCACTGGGAATCGGGCTTGACGTTGAGTCCCCTACAGGCCATATGATTGTGGATATAGGCGGTGGTACTACCGAGATTGCAGTAATCTCCTTGGGCGGTATTGTGTGCAAGGAGAGCATACGTGTGGCCGGTGATGTCTTTACCGGTGAGATCCAGCAGTATATGCGCCAACAGCACAACATAAGGATTGGTGAGGTTACAGCAGAACTCATTAAGATAAACGTGGGATCAGCGATTGCTGAACTTGACGAGACTCCTGAACCATATATTGTAAGAGGACCCAATCTTATGACTGCACACCCTGTTGAGGTTGCCGTTACAAGCCAGGAGATTGCCCATTGCCTCGACAAGTCACTTGCCAAAATTGAGACTGCCGTACTCTCTGTACTTGAGCAGACACCTCCGGAGTTATATGCCGACATCGTACAGAAGGGCATTTTCCTTACCGGCGGCGGAGCCCTGTTGAGAGGACTTGACAAACGTCTGCATGACAAGATAAACATACCGTTCCACGTGGCGGATGACCCGTTGAGGGCGGTTGCCAGAGGAACAAGCCTTGCAATCAAAGGTACTGACAGACTTCCATTCCTAATGAGATAGCACAAAATGAGAATTCCTCCTTCTTTATATCATCTGATAGGGAGGGTTCTCCTTTTTATAGCCATTGAGGCTATCTGTGTTGCCATGGTCATAAACAGCGGCACCATTCAGCAGTATAAGGTTGTGGGGGAGTTGCGCAATCTCCAGAGTATCTTCTGGAGGGCAGGAAACAGCATGAGGGAGTACTCCATGCTGAGGCAGATCAACAAAGAGGTATCGCTGCAGAATATGCACCTTCTGGATGAGAACACAAGACTACGTGAACAGATTGAAACCCTTACCTCCTCTTCAGTTACAGATTCGCTCGCTGCCACCTATTCGCAGGAGCATCCCCATTTTGAGTACAACTGGGCCAAGGTCATAAAGAACACTTTAAATTCCCAGCATAACTTCATTATCCTCAACAAGGGCAGCAAGGATGGCATCATGGTGGATATGGGTGTGATCACACCTACCGGAGTCATAGGTATAGTAAGGGCTGTAGGCAGACATAACGCCTATGTTCTCTCTTTCCTCAACAACAAGCAGCAGATAAGTGCAAAAATAGGCAAAGGAGACTCTTTTACCTTCGGACAACTTGCCTGGGACGGCAAGGACATGAGATATGCCTATCTCAACGAGATTCCGCAACATGTGGATGCTATCCCCGGCGATACCATCTACACAAGCGGCTACTCCTCCTTCTTTCCTCCTGACATCCCTTTGGGAATTGCCCAGGAGTCGAAGGTCGTGAACGGAATGCACCGCTCGGTGAAGGTAAAACTGCTTCAAGACTTCAGCAGACTCAACAATGTATTTGTGGTCAAGAACAACTACCATAAGGAGACCGACAGTTTATCAACATTTACAGCAGTGGAATGAACAACTTGAAATACATAACATTAGGAGTATTCCTAATACTTATACAAATACTCATCAGCGGCTATATAAACATATGGCCCGTGCTCTACATTGCTGTATTTCCGTTTGTGATAATAATACTTCCACAACAGATAAACAAATTTCTGCTGCTGGTTTTGGCTGCCCTGCTGGGCCTTGCCGTAGATTTCATTTCAGACGGGATTCCGGGACTGAATGCCGCAGCCGCAACAGCCCTTGCCTTTTTCAAGGACCCTATACTCAGGCTTACCGTGAGCAAGACATCGCTTGACAATCTGTCGGGAGTGACTGAATATGCTCTCGGCTCCTCAAAGTTCATACTCTACACGGTTCTATTGTACTCTGTATTCTTTCTCTTTTACATGGGACTTGACTCAATAGGGTATTACACTTTTGGATACACCGTACTGAGATTCTCTGTAAACATTGTTGTAAACACAATCATAACAGTTCTCTTTGGCAAGGCGCTTGCCAAACAACTGTTCTTCAAATAATCTGCATTGGAGGCCTGGTATGGAGAGAAAAAATTTTCTTATAGCCGGAGTTGTGATTGTTGGTCTGCTGCTGATCATACAACTATTCAATCTGCAGATACTCAACGAGGAGTATAAGATTACGGCCGAAAACAACGCTTATAAATACATTACCCGCTACCCCGTCAGGGGCCTGATCCTCGACCGCAACAACAATATACTTGTAGGCAACAAGAATACATACGACATTCTCATTACCCCCATTGAGGTCAAGGAGTTTGACACTCTTGCCCTTTGCCGTATCTTCTCGCTCGAAATTGAGACCGTAAGGGAGAAACTCAAGGAGTACCGGAAGAACAGAAGAAGAATAGGCTACCAGACAATAACATTCATAAAACAGGTTTCCAGCGCACAATACAGCATATTTGCCGAACAAGCCTACAAGTTTCCCGGATTCAGCGGACTGCCCCGGACATCACGAAACTACCCGTTCAATGCCGGAGCCAACCTCTTTGGATACCTCACTGAGGTTGACAACAACTTCCTGAGCAAGAATCCCGAGTACAAGCGCGGCGACTATGTCGGAGCCAGCGGTCTGGAACTGGCCTATGAAGATGTCCTCAAAGGGCATAAGGGCTACAGCATCCTTTTGAGGGATGTACACAACAGGATACAGTCAAGTTTTGCCGACGGCAAATATGACGTGGATGCCATCCCTGGCAAAGATATAATAGCCACCATTGACGGCCACCTTCAGCAATATGGAGAACAACTGATGCAGAACAAAGTTGGAAGCCTTGTTGCCATAGAGCCCTCCACTGGAGAGATTCTGGCAATCGTCTCAAGTCCGGGAATTGACATAGACAAACTTGCCAACATCAACAAATATTATCAGGAGATAATCAGCGACCCGTACAAGCCCATGTTCAACAGGGCAGTAATGTCGGCCTATCCCCCAGGGTCTGTATTCAAACTTGTAAACGGACTCATCGGACTGCAGGAGGGCGTGATTACACCACAGACCCGCTATCCTTGCAATATGGGTTACGCCTACTCTCCTACACGCAAATTGGGATGCCACGCTCATCCCTCCCCGCTTGATTTGACACACTCAATAATGATGTCCTGCAATGCCTACTACTGCAGTGTATTCAAGGCCATAATTGAGAACAAAAAATACAAAAACATCTACGACTCATTCAACCACTGGAAAGAGATGGTGGAGAGTTTCGGTTTCGGGCACAAACTTGGCAGTGATTTTCCGGCAGAACTTGGCGGCACACTTCCTACTACCGACACGTATGACAGAATCCACGGCAAGAACCGCTGGAGAGCCCTCTCAATGATTTCGCTCTCCATTGGACAGGGTGAGATTGGAGCCACTCCCCTACACCTTGCCAACCTTGCAGCAACAATTGCAAACAGAGGCTACTACTATATTCCCCACATGGTAAAGGACTCTCCCGACACTACAATAGACAACAGGTTCAAGGAGCGGCAGTACACCATGGTAAAACCCGAATACTTCAACGATGTAATTGACGGTATGTACCTGGCCGTAAATGCCCCTGCCGGAACAGGAGGAACAGCATCAAGAGCAAGGATAGAGGGTCTGGATATCTGCGGCAAGACCGGAACAGCCCAAAACCCCCACGGTAAAGACCACGCTGTATTCATCTGCTTTGCCCCCAGGGAGAATCCTAAAATTGCCGTAGCGGCATATATTGAGAATGCCGGTTTTGGAGGAACCTGGGCCGCGCCTATAGCATCACTGCTCGTAGAAAAATATATAAACGGCACCATCACCCGCGAGGACCTTGAAAAGGAGGTTCTTGGATGGGACCTCATGCAAAATGTCCGTGTTAAGGGCAAATAAGTGTAAATGCAAATATGGGATTGGACAACAACATATATAAAAAACTTGACTGGTGGCTCATACTCTGCTACTTCATACTCGTCATTACCGGGTGGTTCAATATATATTCGGCCATCTACAATGAGGAGCACAGTTCCATTTTTGACTTCAGCCAACGCTATGGAATGCAGTTTGTGTGGATTGTCACTTCTCTTGTGCTAGGAGCAGTCATCATATTTTTCATCAATCCCAAAGCATACAGCGTACTCTCGCCATTAATATACCTCTTTGTGGTAATGCTGCTCTTTGCCGTAATCTTTATGGGCAGAGAGATCAATGGGTCAAAATCTTGGTTTGTAATCGGTCCTGTGCGCTTTCAGCCTGCAGAGATCTCCAAAATAAGTACAGCCCTCTTCCTCTCGTATGTCATGAGCCGCTACGGTTTCAAACTGGGCAGGCTTAAGGATGCTGTAAAAATTGGCGCAATACTGCTGGTTCCCATGCTCTTTATAATAATGGAGAAAGAGACCGGTTCTGCGCTGGTATATCTTGGATTTGTATTCATGCTTTACAGAGAGGGACTGAACGGGTGGCTGCTTGCCTTCGGATTCCTGGCAATATTTCTCTTTGTAACCGCACTTGCTTTCTCCCCTTATGTGGCAATAATATGCCTCTTTGCCCTTTTATCCATCCTCAACGGTATCTTCAGCAGGCAACTTGCCAAACATATAGGAATTACCGCAATTCTTGTGACATTCCTGGCATTCCTTCCAAAAATACTGGCACTTGAGATTTTTGACTTCATTCCCGAAACAGGTCTGGAGTATTGGGCATTGGGATTGATGGTTCCCCTTATAGCGGTTACTCTGGTAAAGGCATACAAAAAAAAGATGGCACATGTAAAGAGAATAGCGGCATGCTTCTTCATTTCTGTGCTGTTCATCTTTTCTGTAGACTTCATCTTCAACAACATACTCCAGCCCCACCAACGCGCAAGAATTGAGAATCTGCTTGGAATTGAGGAGGATCTTCAGGGTGCCGGCTACAATGTACACCAATCGAAGATTGCCATTGGATCTGGCGGATTTGCCGGTAAAGGCTTTCTTGAAGGTACCCAGACAAAGTTCAATTTTGTGCCTGAACAGAGTACAGATTTCATTTTCTGTACTATTGGAGAAGAGCACGGCTTTATAGGTTCAGTCTTTATCATAGGCCTCTACATGTTCCTGATAATAAGGCTCATCATCCTCAGCGAAAGGCAAAAGGACAGTTTCAACCGTATTTACGGCTACTGCGTCGCCTGCTGCTTCTTCATGCACTTCTTCATAAATATCGGAATGACAATGGGCCTCATGCCCGTCATAGGTATTCCACTTCCTTTCCTCAGTTACGGAGGCTCATCACTCTGGAGTTTTACAATTCTCCTTGCCATATTCCTCCGTCTTGACCTTGAACGGTGGACATGATTCCCTTCCCGACAGAAAACCGCATACAATAATAGGGGCAATTTTGCCAAAAAAAAGAGGCAGCCACAGCCACCTCTAATCCATTACTAAGAAGGGCACCCCCCTCTTGAACCGTCTGATGGCCGGAGCCACCGTTATTTTACCTTCTTAAAGACTAAACAAGAGTTATGTCCGCCAAAACCGAACGTATTGTTCATAGCGACATTAACCTCTCTCTCCTGCGCCTTGTTGAGAGTAAGATTCAAATTGTAATCAATGTCAGGATCAGGAGTCTCAAAATTGATTGTTGGAGGTACAATGCTGTTGCACATTGCATCAATACATGCAAGCGACTCAATTGCTCCCGCACCACCCAACAAGTGACCGGTCATTGATTTTGTTGAACTGATATTCAACTTGTAAGCGTGCTCACCAAACAATTCCTTGATAGCCTTAAGTTCGGCTATATCGCCAAGAGGTGTAGATGTTCCATGAACATTGATATAATCAACATCTTCCGGTTTCATGCCGGCCTCTTGCAATGCCAATCTCATTGCCTGGATTGCACCATGTCCCTCCGGATGAGGTGCTGTAATATGATGAGCATCTGCAGTCTCACCGGAACCGGCTACTTCTGCATAGATTTTAGCGCCACGCGCAACTGCATGCTCATACTCCTCAAATACAAGAATGCCGGCACCCTCTCCCATAACAAAACCGTCACGGTTCTTGTCAAAAGGTCTGCTGGCCTTCGAGTACTCTTCATTGTTTGTAGAGAGTGCTTGCGCAGAATTGAAGCCTCCCACACTTGGAATGGTGATTCCTGCCTCAGCGCCACCAGTCACTATTACATCCGCTTTGCCCAACCTTATGAGGTCAAAAGCATTGCACATTGCATGTGACGATGATGCACATGCCGATACGGTAGCATAGTTGGGACCCATAAAACCATACTTGATGGAGATATATCCCGCTGCCATATCAGGAATCATCTTTGGAATCAAAAATGGGTTAAAGCGAGGTACATATTTGCCCTCACAATAACCCATAATCTCTTGGGTAAGAGTCTCAATGCCACCGATACCGGAGCCAATGACAACACCAACCCTGTCTTTGTCAATTTTTTCAAGATCCATTTTGGAGTCTTCAATTGCCTGATCTGCAGCCACTACTGCGAACTGGCAGAATCTGTCCAATTTTCTGGCCTCCTTGCGGTCAATGCCGCATTTTACAGGATCAAAATCTTTTACCTCACAAGCAAACTTAGTCTTAAAAAGGGATGCATCAAATCTGGTGATAGGACCCGCTCCGCTAACTCCGTCATTAAGGTTTTTAAAATACTCCTCAACATTGTTGCCCAACGGATTAACAGTTCCTAATCCGGTTATTACAACTCTTTTTAATTCCATTCTACTTATAGATAATTATTTCTGGTTAGCCTCAATAAAAGAAATAGCATCGCCTACAGTAGCGATCTTCTCAGCAGCCTCATCAGGAATAGTGATTTCGAATGCTTTCTCAAACTCCATGATCAACTCAACTGTATCAAGAGAGTCTGCTCCCAAATCTTTTGTAAAACTTGCCTCTGGAGTAACCTCTGCTGCATCAACGCCCAATTTGTCAACGATGATCTCTTTAACTTTAGAAGTAATGTCTGCCATAATTGTAAAAATTAATTAATAAGTTTATAAATTTTAGTAATACTATATATCCAAAATAAACGTGGCAAAGTTAATAAACTTTTTTAATAAATCAAAAAGTAGTATTATTAGCGGCCCCCACCCAATGCGCTATATAGTGTAATTATTCCCTGTGCTACTGCCAGTTTGTTTGCCGATTCCGACAACTGGGCCGCAAGATAGGACTGTTGCGCTGTAAGAACCTCCAGATATGTCAAATGCCCGTAATCCATCATATGCTGGGTATCTTCAACTGCTTTAGCCAGTAATTTTGTCTGTTCCGCAAAAACTGACAAGTTTGCGACAGCACTAAAATAGCCTTCAAAAGCATCATTAACCTCCTTTCCGGCATTAAGCAAAGAGTACTCAAAATCTATTGCAGCCTGCTCCTGTGCAGCCTTGGCAGCACGAAGTTGGGCTGTAAGTTTGCCTCTTGCAAACAATGGCTGCGTAAGTGAAGCAACGGCATTTGCCACAAACTCTGCAGGGTTTACAATAACGTCACCAACAAGATTTGTCCAACCCGCAGAACCACTCAACACAATTGAAGGATAGAACGATGCCCTTGCCTGATTGGTCTGGTAAAACGCCTTGGCCAATGCTGCTTCAGCCATCCTCACATCCGGTCTGTTTGCAAGAAGTTGAATAGGAATACCCACTTCCATTTTGTCAGGAAGAGTCTGATCTGCCCATGAAGATCTGTCAATCTCTGTATCCGGCACCTCCATAAGGAGCAACAAGAGGGCATTTATACTCTTGTTCCTCTGAACTTTCAAATTGCTGACGGATGCTTGTACCGAACGCCATGCAGCCTCTGTTTGGGCAACGGCAATCTCTGTAGCAAGACCTGCCTCCTTTAGTTCTTTTGTGAGATCCAAACTTCTATGCGAGGTCACTAAACTCTTCAGCGAAATGTCAAGTTGTTCATCAAGTGTAATTATCGTATAATACAGGTTAGCAACAGACGATACTATTCTGCACCTTACCGCTTGGGCATACTCACGAGTCTGCTCAAGTGCCATTACTGCACTCCTCTTCTGGTTTGTAAGTTTTCCAAAAATGTCAATCTCCCATGAGGCAGTCAAAGGCAGGTTGTACGTCTTTGTTACACTTGAATTCATATCAATATATGAGAGTGTACCTTGCGGGGCGAGTGCAAAATTCGGAAGGTATGACAACCTTGCAGACTTTACCATTGCCTCGGCAGCCTCAACCTGCAGCCTGGCTTTACGCAAATCTGCATTGTTTGCCAGTGCGCGCTCTATCAGGATTTGCAACTTGGGATCAGTAAAAAACTCTTTCCACCCAATATCTGCCATATTTGTTATGGAGTCTCCCATCACAACATTCCCTTTACCCTTCAAATTCAGTAAAGAACTATCTTTAGAGGCAGCATTGAGAAGATTCATATGTGACTGTATATTCTTACCATACAGATCCTCCCTTACCTCCTCTTTGGGTTTGTAGCGGTTATAAATGCCACAAGATGCAACCGAAAAGGCTCCGGCAATCAACAATACTATATAATGTAAATTTTTCATAACCGTCTTCTATTTGGAATTTATCTCTTTTGCAACTGCTCCTTTCTTTCTGTCACTAACTTCGGTAACACCAGGAATTGGCTTTACCCTCTCCTGAAGGCGTTGGAAGAACATGAAGAACACAGGTACCGTAAACAACAATCCTATTGTTCCTATAATCAATCCGCCAACGGTTCCTGTACTCAAGGCCCTGTTTCCGTTTGCACCTACGCCAAACGACATCATCAAAGGCAACATACCGAATGCCATTGCCAGTACAGTCATAAGAATAGGGCGAAGACGCGCTTTTGCAGCCTCAAGGGCAGCCTGCTCCAATGAGAGGCCCTGACGCCTGCGCTCCGCCGCATACTCGGTCATAAGAATTGCAGTCTTTGACAAGAGGCCAATAAGCATGATCAGACCAATCTGCATATAAATATTGTTCTCAAGACCAAAAAGACGGGCAAAAATGAAACTTCCCATCAATCCGCATGGAACACTCAAAATAACGGCAAACGGCAATATGAAACTCTCGTACAACGCACTTAGAATCAAGAAAATCATAAGTATACAAATCATGAATATCACAACAAGTGCCGCGTTTGACTGTTCGCTCTCCTCTCTGGTAATTCCTCCAAACTCATAACCGTAACCTCTTGGCAGGCTCTTCTGGGCCTCTGCCCTTACTGCAGCAATCGCCTCGCCGGTACTATATCCTTCGGCCGGTGTTACACTCACTGATATGGAGTTGAACATATTGAACCTGTTAAGGCCCTCTGCGCCATAAACCTTGGTCAGGGTAACGAACTGGCTCAACGGAGCCATCTCTCCTGCAACCTTTACGAAAATATTGTCAAGGGAGGCCTCCTTGGTCCTGTACTCGGGAGCAGCCTGCAACATGACCCTGTATACTTTTGAGAACCGGTTGAAGTTAGAGACATACTGTCCGCCATAATAGGCTCCCAAAGTACTCAAAATTGCAGACGGTGAAATGCCGGCCCTTTTGCATTTTGCTGCATCAACCTCAACAAGCCACTGCGGGAAGCGCACATCAAAAGTGGTAAACACTTGGGCCACCGACGGATATTTCCTCAACTCGGCCATATAGTTCTGGGCTATCTTGAAGAACTCGTTTATATCTCCGCCACTTCTGTCCTGCAATGACAAATCAAGCGAGTTGCCAAGTCCGTAGCCCGGAATCATACCCGGCGACATTGCAAATATTGTAGCATCCTTCACTCCGGCGGTTCTCGCATATATGTTGCTGATGATGCCGTTTGCATCCATACCGCCCTCGGCTCTGTCGTCCCAATGGGCAAGTTTTACGATGAATGTACCGTTGTTTGCACCCTGGCCGGCCTGCAGGCCGAATCCCGACACATTTCCGCACATCTCTATTCCAGGAATGTCAACTATCAGTTTCTCTATCTCATCCATTATACGCTGGGTGGTCTGTACCGAACTGCCCGGAGCAGTTGTTACACTTACAAACAGCACACCCTGATCCTCCTCAGGCACAAGACTGCTCTTGGTTGTTGAAATCAGATATACAAAAACAACGCACGATACAAGCACAACACCCCATGAGAGCCATTTGTTGCGCATGAAGAACCTCACGCCATTCTGGTACTTTTCAATAAGTTTATCAAA
The DNA here is from genome assembly GCA_015060245.1 of Bacteroidales bacterium. Lineage (GTDB taxonomy): Bacteria > Bacteroidota > Bacteroidia > Bacteroidales > UBA932 > Egerieousia. The sequence continues at coordinate 61,835 of SUYU01000001.1, forward strand.
TACCCCGTTGAACCAGTTGCGGAAACGGATCTTGAGTGATTTTTTACCCTCACCCTCCTCCTCATGAGGACGCAGCAACAGCGCACACAGTGCCGGGCTCAATGTCAATGCATTGATTACCGAAAAACCTACGGCAACTGCCATGGTAAGGCCGAACTGCTTGTAGAACACGCCTGTTGTTCCGCTCATGAACGAAACCGGAATGAAGACTGCCATAAAGACCAATGATGACGATATTACCGCAGTTCCTATCTCCTTCATTGCATCAACACTGGCCTCCAGCGAATTTTTATACCCTTCTTCAAACTTGGCCTGTACCGCCTCCACAACGACTATGGCATCATCCACCACAGTTCCGATTACCAGAACCAGTGCAAAGAGTGTAATCAGGTTCAAACTGAAACCTATAACCGCAAGGAATGCAAATGTACCGATGAGCGACACAAGAATTCCCACCATAGGAATTATTGTTGACCTCAAATCCTGAAGGAAAATGAATACAATAAGAATAACCAATATGATAGCCTCGTAAAGGGTCTTTATAACCTCATGCATGGAGGCATCAAGGAAGTCATTTGCACTCATCAGTTGTGCAAGTTCAAGTCCCGGAGGCATATCCCTCTTTGCCTCTTCAAGAACCTTGTTTATGCCGTCGTTAACCTGAGTGGCATTTGACCCCGGAGTCTGGTATACAATACATGTTACACCCGGATGACCCTTTGTGCTGCTCAAGAAACTGTAGGACTCAAGGCCGAGTTCGATATCTGCAACATCCTTCAGGTAGAGTACGGAGCCGTTGTCAAGAGAGCGTATGACCATATCGCCGAACTCCTCAGGAGTAACCATACGGCCCTTATATTTCATCGAATATTTGAATGTCTCGTTAGCATCTTCGCCAAACGAACCGGTTGCAGCCTCAATATTCTGTTCCGCAAGAGCCGCTGTTATGTCTGAAGGATTCAATCCATACTGCGCCATTACCTCCGGCTTCATCCATATCCTTATACTGTATAATCCCGACAGCGCATTGATCTCACCCACTCCGGTAACGCGCAAGATGCTCGGTTTTATATTGATATCAAGATAGTTGCCAATAAACTCCAAATCATAACTGTCATCTGGGCTGTAGAGGGTGAACACCTGCAGCATACTGGTCTGCCTCTTTGCGGTGGTAACACCAATCTGGGTAACCTCCGCCGGTAATTTACCCATGGCCTTGGAGACTCTGTTCTGCACATTGACTGCAGCCATGTCGGGATCTGTTCCCTGCCTGAAATAGATCGTAACGCTCGCTGTACCCGCATTGGTGGCAGATGAGGTCATGTATGTCATGTTCTCTACGCCATTGATTGCCTCCTCAAGCGGGGCAATGACACTCTTCTGGATTGTCTCCGCACTTGCTCCGATATATGATGTACTCACAACTATGGTTGGAGGTGCTATATCAGGGAATCGCTCAACCGGCAGGCTGAACATGGAGATGAGTCCCACCACCACTATACAGATGGAGATAACCGAAGAGAGGATGGGACGCTCAATAAAGTTCCTTAAATTCATATGCCTCGCCTCCAATTACTCTTGTTCAACAGATTTATTCTCTTGTGCAGGCTCTGCCTGTGCAACAACCCTTGTTCCTTCACGTACAAGGCCTGCACCCTCGGCTATAATCTCATCGCCCACATTGAGCCCCTCAACAACAAGATATGACACTCCTCCGTCAACTCTCTCAACCTTCACAGGCGCTGATTTTGCACAGCCGTCAACTACCTTGTATACAAATACCTTGTCCTGTATTTCAAAGGTTGCCGACTGAGGAATGACAATCACACTGTCCAATTCATTTTTCCTCAACACAACCCCCGATGCCCCGCTGTGCAGCAGCCCGTCAGGATTAGGAAATACGGCACGCACGCTTGCAGTTCCCGTTGACTTGTCAAGCACTCCGCTGATTGATGCAATGTTTCCTGAATGCTCATAAATGGAGCCGTCATTCAACTCAAGAGAGACCTCCGGCATAGCCTCAAGAGCCTTCTCCTTTGAGCCGTACTCACGCACAAGATTAAGCAGATTATTCTCTGTCATTGAATAATATACATACATCTGCGAGTTGTCGGAGACTGTTGTAAGAGGTTTGGGAAGCGTTGGACCCACCAATGCGCCTGCACGGTAAGGCAAAATGCCGACAACACCATCGGCAGGACTCTTTACAGTTGTATATGAAAGATTGTTCTGAGCATTAACCAATTGGGCCTTGGCCTGCGCCAACTGTGCCTGTGCAGAGAGCAGTGCATTCTCCGCTGTTGCAAGGTCATATTGAGATACAACCCTCTTCTCAAAAAGTACCTTCTTGCTCTTGAATGTAAGTTCGGAGGTTGCAACAGCCGCTTCCGCTGCCTTAACATTGGCAGAGGCAACAGCAACAGCAGACTGATATGGAACCTGATCTATAACAAAAAGGGTCTGTCCCTTTTTCACGCGGTCGCCCTCTTCAACAAGCAGCCTTGTTATTGTTCCCGACACTTGGGGATAAATTGCTATATCCTGCTTTCCGCTCACCGACGCAGAGTAGCGCTGCGTCATTGCACAACTCTGCAAATCCACTCTCATCAAATTATAATTTACCTGCTCAACGGTCTGTGGCTCCTCCTTGCAGGAGAAAAATAACAGAACCGGAACCGACAGAAGCAGAAACTGTGTTGCCCTTCTAAAAATCTTCATTTTACTCATAGTTTTTAAAAATTATCCATTAAGCCTATATAGGAACAAATATAATCAAAAATAGATGTTATTGGCAAGCATATATAAAAATTGTATCTTTGCATGGATTGATTTTTTACTAATTCACTCATTACAGAATGAACAACATTGCAATATTTGCCTCCGGCAACGGCTCCAATGCCCAAAACATAATAGAGTATTTCAACTGCGGCACAGAGAATAAGGGTGGGCAGAAGTCTACCGGCAGTGCCAAGGTGGCAAGGGTCATCTGCAACAGGGCAAATGCATATGTTCTTGAGCGGGCAGCAAAACTTGGTGTGCCGGCATCATACCTTCCCAAAGAGGATCTCACATCAAATCCCCAGCCGCTGCTTGACCTTCTGGAGCGCGACGGGATTGATTGTATAGTGCTTGCCGGCTATCTCATTAAAATACCCGAAGAACTTATAGCGCGATACCGCGGAAAAATCATAAATATCCACCCCGCACTTCTTCCGGCATATGGTGGAAAAGGAATGTACGGCAACAGGGTCCACGAGGCTGTAATTGCTGCCGGAGAAAAGGTCTCAGGCATTACAATCCACCTGGTGGATGAGAAATATGACAGTGGAAAGATATTGTTTCAGGCAGAGTGTCCCGTTATGGATAACGACACCCCCGATACCCTTGCGGAGAGAATCCACAGCCTTGAGTATACCCACTTTCCGCACATAATTGAAGAGTATATCAAGAATAATCTGCAATAATCGGCAGGCCTCTTCCACAATATACGCAGCATAAACGACAGAACCCCAAAAGCCATTCATATGACCCTTGGGGTTCTCATTTTTACCTCTTTTTATTGATGCCACCAACTGTTTTTGGAGACATTGCCTATTGGTGCCATAACCTTTTATTTGGCATAATTCCTTATTCCCTCTTCAAGGAATGCAACAAAGGCATCAGGATCAAGATTGTATCCACGAGGCTCCGCCAGCCTCTCCTCCGCGCCATTGAGAAGCAGATAGTATGGCTGGGCATTTGCTCCAAACTTGTTCATTACAAAGTTGGAATTGATTTTTCCCAACTCCTTTAATACCTTGCCGTTTTCAAGGGTAACCCACTCGCTCTTGTCAAGTCTCTTCTTGTCATCGGCATAGAGGGCCACAATCACGTAATTTTCACTCAACAACTTTATAACTCTTGGATCGCTCCATACCCTTGCCTCCATTTCCCGGCAATTTACACAGCCATGGCCTGTAAAATCAACAAAAAGCGGCTTATTGACCTTTTGCGCATAGGCAAGAGCCTCATTGTACTCAAAAAATCCGTCGAGGCCATGAGGCAAATGGAGAAAATCTGCATACTTGCGCTGCCCAAGAGCATCTTCATCCGGCTCCGCAACCTGGAGCGCAGATGATGATGTACCCTGACCAACCACAAAGTCCTGAGTTGTGATTGGAGGCAGATAACCGCTCAATGCCTTTAGCGGAGCCCCCCACATTCCAGGAATCATATATACCACAAATGCAAATACAATTATTGACAAAATCAGTCTCTTCACCGACAGATGCTCCTGGGGTGTATCATGCGCGAACCTTATCTTACCCAAAAGATACATGCCCAATAGGGAGAAGATTACAATCCATAGTGCAAGATATACCTCCCTGTCGAGGATACCCCAGTGGTATGTCTGGTCAGCCACGCTCAAGAACTTGAGGCCAAGGGCCAACTCAAGGAAGCCGAGTACAACCTTAACGGAGTTGAGCCATCCGCCCGATTTTGGAAGTTCCTTCAAAAGGCTTGGAGCAAATGCAAACACCGTAAACGGAAGTGCAAATGCAGCCGAGAATGCAACCATTGTTATGATTGGCTCCCATATCTCGCCCTGGGTACTCTTGATGAGGATTGAACCTACAATAGGGCCGGTACATGAGAATGAGACCAATACCAATGTAAGCGCCATGAAAAATACACCTATAATACCGCCCTTGTCTGATTTTGCATCGGCCTTGTTTACCATCCAACTTGGCATTGTAATCTCAAATGCACCAAAGAAAGAGGCTGCAAAAACCATAAAGATTGCAAAGAATATTATATTTGGAATCCAGTGTGTAGCCAACCAGTTGAAGATATCGGCTGTAACAGCATCTCCACCAACAAAATATGTAATGAATATAATTACAGCAATGGGAATTGTATAAAGTGCCACAATCGAGATGCCGTATAGGCTTGCCATAAACCTTCCACGCGCTTTGCCGCCGGAATTCTTGAGAAAGAATGACACAGTCATCGGCACCATAGGGAAGACACAAGGAGTAAGCAGCGCTACAAATCCCCATGCAATTGCCTCAAGAATAACGGCCCAGATAGATTTTTCAGACTCCTTTTCTGCACTCTTCTCCACTCCCGGCGCCTGTTGAATGGCCGAACTGCCACTCTCCTGAACCCCTGCCGCAATCTCCCTGTTACCGGTCTGCTCATCTCCCGTAAGCGCAGCACCACCTTTGGCGGCACCGGGCAACTCAACTGTAAAATCCTCATCAACCGGAGGCATACATGAGCCGTCATTGCAGGCCTGCCACTCAATATTGGCGACAACAGTTGCATCTGCATCCGAAACCACCTTTACCTTCTGGGCAAAGATGACGCCCGATGCGCATGTCCCTATATCCATTCCAAAAATATCGTCGTAGGCCTTATGCACATTGCCTATTATATATGGGTCACCGACAAGTTCAATGCCCTCTCCTGTAACCTTAAGAGATGTTGGTGTAGGGCCACCGTCATACGGGCCCAAATCATATATATGCCAACTTCCATCCATCGAGGCCTCTAACCTTATTTCATAGATGCCGTCACCTGCGGCACTATGGCTTGCACTCCATGACACAGGTTGTTCAAAATCCTGCGCCAAAGCCTTTTGGGCCGAAGAGAGTGTTATTGAAAGCACCAATGCAACTGCAAATGTGCGCAACAGGGCACTCCATCCCTGCATGTTGACACAACCCAATCTCTGCACCATTCTTTTTACTGGAACCATTTTCTATGTCTCTATTTTACTTGTTACTCTTCAAAACTCTACCAAACCTCATAATGTACTTTTGCAGGATCCCATTTCTCTTTAGGCTGATGATCGCCCTTTGGATATCCAACCGGAATAAGTGCCAATGGTAGCCAAGGATCAGGAATTGCATATACCTCCTTGATTGCGTTTACCCTGTCATCGTATGGGAATGCTGCTGTCCATACCGCACCAAGGCCCATAGACTCCGCTGCCAAAAGCACATTCTGCGTACATGCGCTACAATCGTACATCCAAAGTTTTGAAACTTCGGGATTTCCAAGAACCACAATCGCCGCAGCAGCCTCCTTAAGCATCTTTGCATACGGCAGCCTTGCATTCAAAGAATCCATCTTTACCTTGTCTGTTGAAACAAAGAACTGCCAAGGCTGTCTGTTCATTGCACTCGGAGCCGCCATACCTGCCTTTACAAGCAGTTCCAAGGTATCCCTGGAAACGGTTTTATCCTCAAAACTCCTTACACTCTTGCGCTCAAAGATATTGTCAATAGGGGTCATCACCTTCCCGTCACTTGCTTCTGATGTACCGCAATTGCAAGAAGTGAAAACTGCAGCAAAGATTATCATAACCATTGCGCCAACTGCAAAAAATCTCTTCATAGATGTATCACTCATTTAAAATTAACACTCTTTCAACTCACTGCCGCCATAAGCCACACCGCTCCGCAACGCTCCCACATCACTCCAACACAACTCACTCGCCGCACCTGTAACGCTCCCACATCACTTCAACACCACTCACTCGCCGCACCCGTACCACTCCCACATCACTTCAACACAACTCACTCGCCGCACCCGTACCGCTCCGACGCGTCAAAAACCACCTCCCCAAAATCGTGTAAATATACACAATTTTTTCCATCGCACCCTCCTCTCTTCCTGCTCTTTTAATTTTTTTTTGTCAGTTGGCAATCTTTCACTACATTTGCGCACTATTCTGCATGAAGATTACGTTCTTTTGGCTCGGATGGTGGAATAGGTAGACACGCAGGACTTAAAATCCTGTGGGCAGAAATGCCCGTACGGGTTCGATTCCCGTTCCGAGCACAATGGAACATAACATACACGGAGGGCAACCTGCAAGCACTGCAAGTTGTCCTCCGTCATTTTTACAGGCTACGGCCGGCAATTTATGCATGAATTTTAGCGCTCCCCCTACTTTTCGAATAGCTTCCAATTCAGTCTTAAACGTTTACTGATGATTTTGGAGACAGAACAGGGTACTTACTACCTCCTTGAAGTTTTCCCGGCCAAAACCTATCCTCAACCAATTGCCGGAGGCTTCAAACATAGGAGCCGGAACCGTCATGATACCATATTTTTCAACAACTGAATCGCTGAACTCCAAGGCCGTAGCAGGCGTGAAATCAAGCAGATATGCCGCTTTTGCCGGATCAATTCCCACAAAAGCCACACTTCCGGCAACAGGAGGTATAAAATCGGTCACAAATGGAAGTTTCCCAGCCCCAACAGCCTCCTTGAAGAAAGCCACATTACTGCGTATCTTCTCTACATTAGGGCCTATGAACTCATCACTATGGTTGAGTGCAATTGCTGTCAGTACCTCCGACGGCGCACTGCAACAAATTGAAAGATAATCCTTGAATGACTGGATTCTTGCCAGAAGTCCGGTATCCTGCGATACAAACCAGCCTATGCGCAATCCTGCAAGGCCAAAAGATTTGGCTGTCCCCCAAAGGCTTATGCCCTTTTCATAAATGTCGCACACAGCAGGCAGAGGCTCAACACCATCATTTACAATCAGATCTCTGTACATCTCATCGGAATAGAGATATGCTCCACACGACCGCGCAATCTCCACTATCTCATCAAGTTGCTTACGTGTAATATATGCGCCGGTAGGGTTATGTGGAAAATTTATCACAATCAGACGCGTATCGGGCCTTACAAGTTTTTTGAGTTCCTCTATATCAAATCTCCACTCTCCTCCCGACACTCTTTCTCCACATGCCCTTTCTGCACCGGACTCTCCACAGGTATCCTCACTGCCAGGAACACATTCTGCACCACACTCAATGCAGGTATCCTCTTTGCCAACAGTCATATCATCTGCCTGTCTGACGCAAGATGCCCTCCAATAAGAGATGTCGCAATCCAAAGATTTGAGTACCTCATACAACGACTGGTAGGCCGGAGAAACTACTACAGCATGCGGCTTGTCACTGCCGCAACCGGCACTCCTCTCCATAAGCACATTCATCAATATGAAACTCAACTCCCCGGGTGATGCCACAAGTACATTCTCCGGCTTTGCCTTTTTGTAGAACCTGCAGACCGACTCCCTGAGGAAACGGCTGCCCATTCCTTCGGTATAGCCAAGAGTGAGGTTTTTCCACATCTCAAGTTCTTTTTCGGTTGCATGCTCCAAAATATACTCCATAGGAAAGCCGTCGCAATCCGAAGATGAGAGCATATACCTGGCTGTAAATTCATGTTTGGCAAAATACTGTTCAAGAATAAAAGGAGAGATCTGCATATCGCTATCATTTAAATTTAAAGTAATATCAGAACGACATCTTCATTTAGGCAACCAGCCTTTCAGACAAATGTACTAATCCTTTATGAAGAGGATTGAATTCACCACAAAGCGCTCTCCCTCATGGTCAAACTTCTTGTTGTCTGAAGGATGATTTACAATACCGGAGCCATTCTCACCCTCAACATAAAGAGTTGTTGAACCGCCTCCGTCGAGATTGATTGCATCCTCCGCACCAATGAAACGCATTATATCGGCAAACTCCCAGAGGGTCATTCCCTGTGCATGCTCTGCCGAACGGCCGTCAATAGCCACAAGATAGACTTTTTTACCCTTGATGCCCATTGCACTGCGCGGATGGCGCTTGGCGTTGAAAGAGCACTCCTCAAGATAAGCCTCCTTACCATCAACCAAAAGTATAGGACCGCTTGCTACCACACTCGGTGCCTCTATTCTATCCGGCCAAGCCTGGTTATCCACCACACCACCTGGATTTTGGGCATCGGCAGCCTCAATGAAAGGCACACCTTTGGCTGTAATTGCCACTGCGGCATTGTCGCGCTGCTCCATCTTCTCGGAATTCTCATAGCAAAGGAGTCCATTCTTCTTGAAATAGGTCACGCAATTGTATGGCACACTCATGTTGTAGAATGTTCCGTTCATGGCCACAATGGCTCCGCTGTCCTTTGCGAACTTGCTTGTTTGGGTAATCTTGCCTGGATCATTTGCCAATGCAAAACGTCCCTTGGCCTTTTTGACGTCAATTTCAACAATTGAAATATACTGGTGCGAGTCAAAGAGTTTGTGATCGCCTGTAAAATGGAACTGTTTCAATGTTATTCCCTTGCCAATCTTCTTCACACTCCATCCGGCATTCATGAATACAAGGGAGTCGCTATTCTGTGCAGAGGCGGCAAATGCCAATGCCATTGCTACAACAGTAAGTAAAATGGTCTTTTTCATATGCTTTGTTTGTTATTGTAGGTAAATAATCCTGTCAAGAAGAGAATCCCAATGACTCCGGCAGTGCATGGAATGCGTTACCGTCGGGAAGCGGAATCAGTTCATGTCTGCCAGACCTGTGCGCATCTTCTCAAACTTGTACCCCATTCTTTTCAATTGGATTGCAGCACCTATCCTGTACATAACTTTTACTGTACGGGAAAGAATATAAAAGGCCTTTGGTGTTCCCCACTCTATATTCTCCTTGCGGATGGTGGTTATTGCACGCTGGGCACATGAATACATTGTACCGCTCAGGCGCTGTGCCTCAAATGTTCCAAGTTTTTCGCCCAGTATATTCTCGACAATATGGTCATCCATATTGTCAAAACCCTGTGAACCATATAGTTTCCTATACTCATTGCCGGAGTTGCGTCTCCAGTCAACATCCCACCACTTTGCCACTGCCATGCCCATGAAGCCGGCCCATGCAATGGCTACCTCCGGATAACCGTTTATCTGTTCAATGGCATCGGCCATATAGTCATTGGCATAATCTGCCCATTTATCATCAATATCATCACTTGCCAACAGCGTATCATCAAGCATGCCTGCACTGCTGCACACCTTGAGCAACTCCTTTGCAAGAGCCGCCTCATAATTTTCGTAATACTCCAACTCTTCCATACTGTCCTATATATCTGTTTCACTCATACTCTTGCGTCACACACCCTCTCCCGGCCCATGTCCATTATATATGGCATGCAATAGTCTACTCCTCCTCATCACCCACAGCGCTCCTGTAAACCAGTATTTTATCGATCCTTGCACCATCCATATCAAGAATCTCCATCGTAAACTCATCCCAGTTCACCTTCTGGCCCACATGCGGAATCTCTTTCAACAAATCAATGACCAAGCCGCGACTTGCGCGACGAAACCACAGACATCTCAGCCATAGAGAGAAGTCCGTTAAACAAAATCAATCCGAATATTATAACAAATTCCATAAATTACAATTTTTACATTTTTACGTTCACAGACACGACTTCAACATCCTCTTCTGTCCGAAAAACCAAGGAGAAATGTTCAATTTGTCCATACACCATGTTATGGCCAGACACCCTGCAACAGCAAAGACAAGTGTGAAGAGTGCAAAACAGATTCCTGTAGGGTCAAACATAAAGTACGGCAAATAGAAACGGGAAGCCATGGTGAAAATTGGCGAAAAGAGCAACAGGCACAATGTGTTCCTGCCAATAAAGAGGCTGAATCTTGCAACTGCTGCCGGCAAAAGCGGATATATCCAAAGCAATAGGCTGATCACTGAATAGACTATAACAACTCCCGGCAGGCTGAAACCGCCAATATTATCGGGATAACAGCAAAGAATTACCGCAACTGCTCCGCTCAATGGTGAAGGAGAAAAGAGTTTGAGAAAATCAAGTTTGAATAGACTTATCGCCACACCAATGAGAAAAAACATTGAATGGGGCAACCACATAAGCCCCAATCCCTGTGAAACGCCCCAGAAACCGAGCCCTATAAGAATCAGCAGGGCCAGGTTTCCGACCCTCTCCTTAAAGAGATTGCCTATGAAGTAATGCACAATCCGGCACAAGAGCAATGTATGCAGATACCAATAGGGTCCTGCCGGATCAATGAAGATTCTTCTGAAGATGTTGGCTATACTCAAATCACCCATCTGCTCCCTTACGGGCAAGACCGTTCCTGCCAGAACATACCCCAACTCCATAATGGAATATGGGAAGAAGAGCCACCACAGCGAAACGGAAAATTGCTTCACACTCTTATCTGTTCCCGACAAATAACCGGAAAGGATGAGGAATATAGGCACATGGAATGTGTATACAACCCTCTTCAAATAAGGGTAAGTGTCACTTATATAGACCAGATGAAACAAAATCATCAGCAATATAAAGAGACTTTTCAAATAGTCCAACTGCGGTATATACCTCTTCATCATATAATGACTCCTATTCCATTGCAAATTAAAACAAAATAAGTCTCAATTGCAATAATTGGCATATACCGGCAAATCTGATGCCCTCTCCGCCAAAATGGATATCCTTGCAGCCACAAACGGCAAGACGCATAGGTTGCAAAAGCGCACAAGCGGTAGGCCAGGCCCTCAAACGCAACTATAATATGCACAAAAAAAGCCCCAGAGAACTCTGAGGCATATAAAACTTAAGAGACTTTTGACAAAGGCCGGCAAATTAATTGAACACAACCTCCCTTGGAGCCATTCTTTTTACTGTATTTCTTAAGAATAAGATATTATTAGACGTAGAGATTGTTGCAGTCTTGCCATTTACATCCTCAATTGTAACACTGAATCCCTTGCTTGTTCCACCAGGAATGAGGACAAACCAAAAATCAACAGCATTCTCTTTTGTCTCTCCCAATTTTACTCCGTCAGTACCACAATCCAGTTTCACGTTGGAATAAAGCCACTCCGGGATTTCTTTGTTTGCAATCGGGTTCTGGTTATATGCCAATCCTGAATAGAATGCTCCGGTCATATAGCCCTCCCTTTCAGCAAGGCTCTTTATCTCTATACTCTTTACGGTAACGTCCTTGCCATAGAGACGCAACACCAGATAACTTCCAAGATTCTTGAAATTCAATTTGAAATCCTCTTTCCCCGATGAAACTGCACCCATTACATTTGATTCTTTATGAAAACTGTTCAGGGCATACTTCTGCACATTGGGAATACTTACAATGAATCCGGTATAGCCACGATCCAATTTCCCGGCAGTGGTATATTCCACATCGCTGCTGTAGGGATAGATGGCAAAATTTGATATGAGTGTGCTTGCATTCCCGTCGGATGCCGGTTCTGAAACAAATTCAAACTCGCCCAATTTATCGCCCTGTGCGCCCATAAACTTGTACTGCATATTGGTTGGAGTTCCATAGAATGCCGAGATCTCATCATTCGCATCCCAATGCAGTGCAAGATCACTGTCTACATACACCTTGGTTGCAGGGTCATTGCCCTTATCCTCTTCACTTGCCTCAAAACTTGCTGTAAATACTGGATAAGCCCTCTTTTCTGCTCCATTGTCAAACTTGTCACAACCGGCCGCAATCACTGCAAAAACCGCCATTGCAAAACATGCCTTTATAATACCTTTCATAATCTTCCAACTTTAAATTAGTGTTTATACCCAAATTCTACCACTCTTGATAGCCATCCTCTTCCTTAAGGTCTTCCAATATTGTAGATGCTGCAAAGCCCTCTTCAATCTCTACATCCATAACCACAACCTGTGGTCTTTCATAACTTTTATTAATTTTCATATAAAAACTGCGTGTTCCACCTCCAGGAACCATTAAATGTACAGAATTGGAAAGCGGGAGGATAAATACTACACTTTCAACAATATATATATCTAAAAATAAAGGCGCGAAGATAGCAATAAATTGCATTTACAAAATATAGTGTAGCGATATTCTCTTCATGTAGTAGAATTCTCTTCATGTAGTAGAATTTTCTTCATGCAATAAAATTCTACAATACCGAAGCCCATAAAAGCACCATTTATTCCCTTTGATAACCTGATTGCTCCCTATATTTTCATTTGCGCTCCCTTTTGACCTCCACCTACTTTTCGAATTGCACCCTTTTGACCTTTTTGGGGATAGAATAATATAAAAAGAAAAAGCCCCAGAATTATTCTGAGGCTTTTGGAGCGGAAAACGAGGCTCGAACTCGCGACCCCAACCTTGGCAAGGTTGTGCTCTACCAACTGAGCTATTTCCGCATTTAAAAGAACTTTTTTGCTTCCCAAGAGGAGTGTTTGTTTCCGTTTGGGATTGCAAAGGTATGCATTATTTTTTAATCTCCAAAAAAAACTTAAACTTTTTTCAAAAAATTTTCACTTTTTTTATTTTTTCTGCAAAACAAATCGGGCACACATCGGCATCTATCAAAACAAAATGCTAAAAATCAGCACATTAAAGCCATCTCCTCCCCTTCCCTTAAAAATCTCAAAATTTTAGCCTTTCACTGTTCTGAAAACTCAAAAAAAAAAACAAAAAATCAAGAACCAAAAAAATCTTCTCCGATATGATGAACCCCAAAAGTCAGACATAAAACTTTTGGGGTTCATATTATTCTCTACATCTTCTGGAGTTAAATTCGCTTCTTTCAGAACTTGGGGGGCAAGAAATCTACTTTTACCCTTTATCCAAATATTTTTTAAACAAGCGGAAAGAATTGCCTACACTACGGTCTCAAACTCTCTCAAGAATCTCACGTCATTCTCAAAATAGTGGCGCAAGTCCTTTACCTGCCACTTGAGCATTGCAATACGCTCAACACCCATTCCAAATGCAAAGCCCGAGTACTCTTTGGAATCAATGCCCGAAGCCTCGAGCACATTAGGATCAACCATTCCGCAACCCATAATCTCCAACCAGCCTGTTCCTTTACAGATGTTGCAACCCTTGCCTTTACAGATATTGCAACTTACATCCACCTCGGCACTTGGTTCTGTGAACGGGAAGTATGATGGTCTCAAACGTATTTTTGAATCCTCACCGAACATCTCCTTGGCAAAGAGAAGAATTGCCTGTTTCAAATCGGCAAAAGAGACATTCTTGTCGATATAAAGACCTTCAACCTGGTGGAAGATACAGTGCGCACGTGCAGAAATTGCTTCATTTCTGAAGACTCTGCCCGGACAGATGATTCTGATAGGAAGAGACATCTTCTCCATAGACCTCACCTGTACCGAACTAGTATGGGTTCTCAAAAGTATAGGATTGTCGCCATCTCCTTGTGAAATGAAGAATGTATCCTGCATATCACGGGCAGGATGCTCCGGCGGGAAGTTCAATGCACCGAACACATGCCAGTCATCCTCAATCTCCGGTCCCTCTGCCACGGCATAACCGAATTTTGAGAAGATTGAAATGATCTCTTCACGTGTAACTGAAATAGGATGTCTGGTACCCAAATCAAAACGGTCACCGGGTTTTGTATAGTCAAATTTTGCAGCACCCTGCTCCGGATTCTCCTCAAGTTTCTCCTTAAGTTCCTCAAGTTTTGCCGCAGCCGCCTGCTTCAAGGCATTAAGTTTCTGACCAAACTCCCTCTTCTGCTCCGGAAGTATCTCCCTGAAGTCTTCAAACAACTTTGTAACAGAACCCTTCTTGCCCAACAACTTGATTCTGTACTCCTCAATATCCTGCATTTTCTGAGCCGTAAGTTGCTCAATCTCCTGCAATAATTCTTCTATACGCTCTTTCATAAATTTCCTTTGTTTTCTTCCCGACAGCCGGATGTCCTACACGGCCTCCACATATATGACTGCAACAAATGGTGCAGCAGTCTGTCGGGAAGCAGATTAAAGCGCAAATTTATAATAAATTTCAATATGGAGTTCCTTTTTTAAACAATATTGTCTCTGCTCACCGGCATTGTCATGCATCGGGCACCGCCTCCACCCCTTGGAAGTTCGCTGCCATCTATGGTAACAACGCATTTTTCATAGTTGTCAATATCACATTTACCGTTGATGACATCCCACGCAGAGAGTATTGCAAAGCCGTTTTTGTCAAGTTCGTTCAATGTATGGATGTTACGGGCATATGAAAGGACCTTTCCAGGTGCCAATGCAAAGAAGTTTGCACCGCTGTGCCACTGCTCGCGCTCCTGGTTCCACACATCAGTACTTCCTCCACATGATACAGGCTGCAGATCCATACCCAATTGCTTCAATGCCCAAGGTATATTGCGCACACTCTTTATACTTGAAACTTTTCCACCCTCAAGTTCAATATGTACGGTCTGATACTGGTTGTTGCCCAGAACAAGCGGTTCAAAGAGCATGCACCGGTCCTTATCAAGGAGGGTAAATACCATATCAAGATGGATGAATGACTCAGGGGAACTTGGCAACTGCTGCACTATCACATGGCGCTTCTTTTCGCTACGGTCCTTCAACAGACGTGAGATGAGCATATCAATACCCTGCGTACTGGTACGCATACCGTTGCCAATGAGCAGAATATCATCACGTGCAATAAGTATGTCTCCACCCTCCATATAGATATTGGCATTGCCCGGATGAAAATCATGCGCATTAATTATGTTGCAGTTGAATGCAGCGCTCTTGAAAATAGCCTCCATAATGAGCGACTCCCTCATTCTCACCTTATTGGCCATTCTGCATATAAGAGCATTGTTTCCTATTGTAACTGAAGCATCCCTTGTAAAATAGAAATTATAGAGCGGATAGAGTGCATAATACTCCTCCTTCAGATATGCTGTAAGGCTGTTTATCCTGGCTGGAACACCCTCAATCAGACTCTTGGCCAGTTGTGCCGACGGAAGTTCCATCAGATAGTCAAAATACTCTGTAACCTCCTCCTCTATACATATCTTTCCAATAAGCCGCTCGCGCTCCCTGTAGTTTTCAAGCAGGGAGGCAAGAAGTTCCTCAACATAATAGACTTGAGTATACTTGCCAAGCACCCCATTAAGTTGCTCATACTCCTTTTGCGCAATCGACAAGTTGAGTATATCACTATACAAGGCCCTCTGGGCCGTCTGCGGTGTCATATTCTCAACCTCCGCCCCAGGTTTGTGCAGAATCACACCACGCAGTTTTCCAATTTCACTCTGGACATTCAAATCAACAGCAGCCATACAATAATACAATTATACCGATATATTGGAGCCTACTACAATTAACTTTTCTACTGATATTTATTCATCTCATTCACTGTGAGATCTGTAATCACATTCTTGAACGCAACCTCGTCGCGCGGACATATCATGAGAACATCATCGGTATCAACAACCATATAGTTGTCAAGACCTTTTATTACAACCAACTTGCCCTGCTTCTGGCTCACCACAATCGACTCCCTTACACCATCCATCATGACCTCCGATGCCTTTACCATATTGCCCTGCGCATCCTTTTCGCTCTGGCAATAGAGCGAGTGCCATGTGCCGAGATCGCTCCAGCCAAAAGATGCCTCAAATACCCAGGACTTGTCGGTCTTCTCCATAACTCCATAATCTATTGATATTCCGTTGCAAGCCTCATAGACACCCTTTATGAATGCCTCCTCTGCCGGGGTATAATATACCTCTGCACCATCCTTGAAGGAGTTTGCAATCTCCGGCAAATACTTCTCAAGTTCGCCCTTTATGGTCTCGAGATTCCATATGAAGATGCCGGAATTCCACAAGAACTCACCGCTCTCAACAAGCACTTTTGCCAACTCAGCATTGGGCTTTTCGGTAAATGTCTTTACACCGTAAGCCACATTCCCGTTTATCTCCATCCTCTCATTGCTGTTGGTCTGGATATATCCATAACCTGTCTCCGGACGGGTAGGTTTTATGCCCAAAGTAAAGAGTTCGTTATGCGACGCAGCATAATCAAGCGCATTTGATATGGTATTCAAGAAGAGTTCTTCATTCAATATCAGATGGTCCGACGGAGCCACCACTACAACCGCCTCGGAATCCTTCTTGTAGAGTTTATATGTTGCATAGGCAATGCATGGGGCCGTATTCCGTCGGTGAGGCTCCAAAAGGATATTCTCATCCTTCATCATCGGCAACTGCTCCTTTACAAGATCTTTATACTGTTCGCTTGTTACTATGAGTATATTGTCTGCCGGTACAATTTTCTGGAATCTCCTGAATGTCTCCTGCAAAAAGGAACTGCCTGTTCCAAGGATATCCAAAAACTGCTTGGGCTTTGCATTTCTGCTTACCGGCCAAAAACGGCTTCCTATACCGCCCGCCATAATTATACAATACTTGTTCTCTCTTCCCATATCTGTTCTTTTTATTTTTTCATATACAACAAGGAGAAAATGCCTCCTCAAAATACTCCAGTTTATAGTGGTCTCCATTAAAAACCACACTTACTATATCAAACACCACCTCTTGCCTCACATCATGGTGGAGCACAAAGTGGTTCGCTGCCGCCACCATCCTACGCCTCTTCTTTGTGTCAACCGCCCCAAACGGATCTGTTCCATTTGGATAGACCAGACTCTTTACCTCCACAATCCTCAGGAACCTGCCGTCATCCACAATGAGGTCCAACTCCTTATGGCCACTTCTCCAATTGCGTGCCACCAAGCGCATTCCCCGCTCCTCAAGAAACCTCAAGGCCAGATCTTCACCCATTCTGCCCACTTGGAGCCGCCTCTGCCCACACATCTGCACATCTGCCATATCACCTCCTGCCACAATAATAAAAATAATGGCCGCCTTCTTCCCGACAGCCATTACTCTACACTACTCCTCTACAACCACAAATCTTGTAGGTCCAAGAGGAATGAAATCATACGGAACTCCCTCCCAACCTTTGGTATTGGATTGGGTATTGTCTGTCCTCTGGACATCCCTTTCAAGGAACCTTGCCATGGCCGCCGCTATCTTCTGCGCCCTTACCTCCTCGGTATCATCATCTGAATATGGTTCAAGTTCCCCTGCCGCCTCAAGAAGTCTCTTCACAATATAGAAACGGCTTGGAGAGTTGTAGTACATTCTGTTGTCCTCCATACAACTTATCTGCTCAGGACGCCATATACCCTGCGTATAAAGACCGCCGCCCTCAAACATGCCTACATGCGAGTAGCCCTCAACACCGGCAAAATGAGCCCAGAGACTCTTGCTCTGCTGCGGATATACCGACAAGTTCATGTAGAACGGGCAACTCCAATCGTTCTGATATGAAAGGATTGCATCTATCCTATCCTGCGGAGCCCTCTCGTTGTAGTTCTTGTACTCGTCTCCCAGACGTCCGAAGCCATGTCCACCCATCTCATGCACAATAACATTGGCAAAAGTTGTTGTCTGGCTGGTTGAGCCCCTTAAATATGGAATCATTGATATGCTCATGCCGTCGCTGTAAGAGATGCAGGTTCCGGCATAGACATCGGCATTGCTGATCACACCAATAGCACCCTTTCTGAGTACTTCGCTTGTCACCTCCGGGATTTTCTGCACCCATTCAAAAACTATATCATCATTGCAATCTATGCCTGTAGAGCGTCCGCCTTCCCACTCAAGTTTGAATTTGGTATCCTTTATATCATTGGTTGTTTTGTTGGTTATACCGGTCTGGTTGCTGTAGGCAGCAATCTTGTAGACTGTAAAATACTCCTTGTAACTCTTGTACGGCTCCATATTGAAGAGAGCATCAATGGCCTCGTTCACATCCTGGTCAAAATTGCCGCCATATTTATAGTGTTCGGCAAGATAGCCGTCACCGGTAAAGACAAATACAACCGGATTCGGTTTTGAACTCTCCATATACACCATATAATCGCCGTCGGCATAGGCATCTTTTTCTGAAGAAACCGTAAAGGTCTGGACATCAGACTCCGTTACACCTTCATTGTGACCATCATCTGCCGACACCTTATAGTAATATCTGGTATTGTTCTGAAGCACGCCCATTGTTGAAGGAAGCGGTACAGATGTAGATTTGCCTGCCGATATGCGCTTCCAACTCTTTCCGTCGGTTGAAAGATGCACATAGTATGTAATTTCGTCACCCTCCACATCAGAAGAGGCCTCCCAACTGAAAAACGGCATCATAGAGACATTGGTGGCATTATCCTCCGGTTTAAGTCCTGCAGGTTTGGTAGGCGGATTGTTGTACGCTGCATCCTGCTTGATCTCCACCGACTTGCTCAATGAGCCGCCATATGATATTCTCAAAAGGAAGGTATTTTCCGACAAACGGCTGGTATTCTCATTTACTGTAATCTTTATTTCGCCATTGCCGCTTGTTGCAGTCGGAGTAATGGACTTGATCCAGTTAGGAATGGTTATGCCGTTTACATTCCACTCTGTATTGCTGGTTACGGTTATTGACTTTGTACTCTCCTTTGCCTCCATCTGCAATACCTCGGTAGAGAGCGAGAAGGTTACAGGCGACTGTGACACACTTACAGCCGCAGTTGCTCCGCCACCCGATACAGTTATGGTTGAAGTGCGTACACTGCCTGTATTGTTTACCGAGTATGCACTCACGCTTACCTCTGTTGTTCCCACGTCACCACTCGATGGAGATACCGTAAAGTTAAAATCACCGCTCTGCGAAATGGTCCATTTTACATTTGAGGTTACAGTAAACTTTGCAGCACCGGATGTAACATCCAAAGATGATGATGAGACATCTATTTTAGGCTCCTCCTCTTTAGTACATGACACCAACAGGAAGAGCGACATTGCCAACAACGGCAATATATATTTCAATCTATTCATAGTTCAATCAAATATGGTTACACACAAATTTATATCGGCCCATACAGCATAAGGCAAATGGGCTTCATCTAATGGCTTATCATTTAAGGATATCAACCAGTTTTATCAAATCCTCCGGTTTGCTCCATCTGATTTTGTTCTTCTTAACAAAATCCTTGAGACTTTGTTTTTTGTCGACCGGAACAAAATCAGGAAGCAGAGCCTTTTCTGCCGGATAGACACTTCCGCCAACAACTATAAAGTACTCGTTCCTCAACGGGAGTTCCTTTCCACTCTCCTTGTTGGCCACCTGCATGGCATGGTTTGTAACTGAGCCTATACCCTCTATTGAAGTGAGCGCTTTTGTTGAGAGTGTATTTGATGAGGCTCCATAGGCGCCACCGGTCTCATTGAGCCTTGTAAAGTCTATATCCTTCAACCTCGCAATGAAGCCACCCTCCTGTTCCGCCACAACCTCCATAAGTTTGCCGTTTACATTCATAAACCTCTGCTCACCAAATACAACCAACAGTATATCCTTCGACTTGGACTCCTTTACATCATTGCCGTCAATATAATGCAGGGTACTGTTTCCCAAATGGATATTTGCAGTATATTCAATTTTGCCACCTGCCTTCAAATAGATTGTAGCAGATTGGAAATCGTTGAATATGTATGGCCACGTTGTTGTAGGCTCCTGTGCCTGCACAGCACCTATTGTTGCGAGAAAACAGATAAATAAAAACAAAAATCTTCTTTTAGCCATAATTCAAAAATTATTGGGTTAAAACAAATTATCAATCATATTGACAAATCTACGAAAAAAAAGCATCCTTTCAAACGAAAGGATGCCAATAGTTAATTGATTTTATATATCAACTATTTTTTTGTTGCAGTTATACCAGGAAGCACAATAGCAATGTTACCGGTTTCAACAATCTGAACCCAGAAACCGTACTCTTTTCCAAAGTCAAGGTTCTTGCCCTCATCCTTAATGGTTACAATAACATTACCGCTGTCATAACCATTTAGTTCAGAACTCAATCCCAATAGGATAAGTGGCTTACCATTTGAATAGGTATACTCTGATGTCTGTCCCAAAGGAATGGTAATGGTTGTCTTGTCAGGACTTACAACACCGTAGAACATGGTGTCATCACCTGCCCAACTTGCATTTCCGAAAATGTTGTCAAACCATACTTTAGAATCATCAGCAGGATCTTTCTTCAATGTCATGGTCCAGGTTATAGGGCCATCCCAATATGATACGCCGCTTGCAGTATACTCACCCAAAATGAATGATAGAGGGTGATCCAAGTCATTGATAGTAATCTTTGTTGAAGACTGGAATCCCGCATTAACACCGCCAAGGTTGCCGAACTTAAGTGTAAAGTTCAAGTCACCTGTATACTCACCTGGCCTGTTGATGATATTTACCTCAACATAAGCGGTTCTTGTTGTGGAGTTGAACTGCAATGAAGATGTTGCAAGATTGTAGTCAACACCCGCTTTGGCAGTACCGTCTACTCCTTCAACTGTAACAGTTGCCTCAAGACCTTTAACAGAAGCCAATGTCACAGGAACCTTGATAGAAGCGCCATCTTCAGTGATAGCATAATTTGCTCCGCCGAATGCTACAAAAGCATCTTTGTCGTCAAACTCTGCAATCTTGTTAGGATTACAAGATGCAAGCAGACATAGAGCAAATACATTAAGTAATAATATTATCTTTTTCATTGTATTTCCGTTTTTTAATATTCTGGATTCTGTACAAGGTTAGGGTTGATGTCTATCTCTCTCTGAGGAATAGGAAGAGCCCATTTGTAACTTGGGAATGGAATATCCTTGAAGTTGTCGGTAGCAGTAAAATCTGTTCTTTGAACAGGATCGCCCCAACGTGCAAGATCCCATAGATAGTGACCCTCATAGTTCAACTCAAGACGACGCTCAAGTTTCATATCTGCAAAGCCCAGACTCTTCAAAGGCTCAACACCTCTGTTTGCCCTGATTGCATTCACATCTGCAATTGCAGTTGTGCCGGCAACATTTGCACCGTTAAGGATAGCCTCGGCTCTGTTCAAGTACATCTCAGAAAGACGTAGAACAATGATATTGTTACAATCAGGGGTACCGTCACCTTTACCTGCATATTTGGTTGTGTAAAGTTGAGTAGTCTTCTCTTCAGCATCTTTTGAAGTGCGGAACAATGAAGCCCTCACGTCACCCTCAGCAAACAAGTCAGTCAAATCTGCACTTGCACCACCATCTTTGTAACCGTCAGGATTTGTTACGTATGAAATGTCATCCCAAGAGTTGTAGTAGTCGTTGGACTTTTTGCCGTAGAACTCAAAGATAACCTCACCGCCCTCGTCTGCAACCTCTTTAGTCCATACAGTAGGATACTCCTCTGCAGTCCAAAGTGAGAACTGTGCGTTGTCAATAACTTTGGTAGCATAGTCTGCAGCATTCTGCCAGTCGCCCATGTACAAGTAGACTCTTGATAGAAGTGCCTGGATTGCAGGTTTTGAAACAACTGATTTTGCATCAACAACACCTGCTCTCTCATAATCCTCAGCAATGATTGACTCAGCCTCTTTAAGGTCTGCTACAATCTGGGTGTAAACCTCTTTGACCGTATTTCTTGCAGGAGTGCTGATCTCTGTTACCAACATGATTGGAACACCAGGGCCATCAGGCTGATAAGTGTACGGCTGTGCATAGTAAAGCAATAGAGTGTGGTAGTTCAATGCTCTGATGAACAAGCACTCAGCCTTAAGGTTATTCAAATCCTGTGCAGTAACACCGCTCTCGCTGTCTTTGCCCTCAAGGTTATTGATAACGTTGTTCGCTGCAGATATAACGTAGTATGCATTACCCCACATTCCTGAAGTAACATCAGCAGAATAGTTCCAGATATACTCTGTATAGAAACGTCCGGTTGTCCAGTTAGGATCCCTACGTCCATTACCTGAACGCATCTCACAGGTAACTATGTATGAACCGCTGTACCAACTGTACATTGGACTGTATGCGCCATATGTAGACTTGTCAAGACCTGCAAAGTTGCTTAGAGTTACCTCTGTACTTTGAGATGTTGTAGGTGCTTTCTCAAGGAAGTCTGAGCAACTTGCAAGAGAAATGGCGACAATTAGTGATAATAATATTTTAATCTTTTTCATCTTCGTAATTTTTAGAAAGTAATCTCCAAACCGCCAATAAATGATTTAACCATTGAGTATCCACCACCATAATCATATCCTAATGAACCCAACTCAGGATCAAATACGCCGTCAACATCGTGGAATGTATAAGGGTTAATTGCACTTACGTACACCTTAACATTGTTCATGCCCGCTTTCTTTGTAATATTCTGAGGAAGTGTATACGATAGAGTTACATCTTTAATTCTCAAATAACTGCCATCCTGAATGAAACGGGTTGAATAACCTGCATAATAAACGCTTGATGAACCGTAAACAGGTTTTGGATATGTAGCGTTGTCACCTGGTTTCTTCCAGTAATCCAATGCAAGGTTGTTTACAGGTACATTGATATCATCATCGTACCATCCGTAGATGTTGGTATTCATCACTTTATTTCCAATTGTGTACTCAAAGAATGCGCTCAATGACAAGCCTTTCCAAGAGAATTGGGTATTGAATCCGCCAAGAGCCTTAGGCTCTGGAGAACCTGCGTAAATATATCTTGCCTTGTTTCTGTCATTTGTAAGCGAACCATCCTCTGCATAGAACAAACCTTCACCGTTTGATGGGTTTACACCATACCAGTCACGTACATAGAATGTATACATGCTCTTTCCAGGAACGATTCTTACAGGAGAACTTTCAGTACTTCTTGGGTCAGTTGCTGTCAAGAACTCAGAATCTGCTAGGTCAACAACTTTTGATCTGTTGAATGAAATGTTGAATCCTGCTGTCCAGGTAATATCCTCTGTTCTCATGATGTCACCCTCCAACATAATCTCAACACCCTTGTTCTCAATAGCACCAATGTTCATTAGATTTGAACTGAAACCTGAAGTCTGAGGGATCTGTTTATTCAACAACATATCCTCGGTATTTCTCTTGTAGAAGTCAATGCTACCATTGAATCTGTCGAAGAATGCAAAGTCAATACCTACGTTCCAAGTCTTGTTCTTCTCCCATGAAAGTTTAGGGTTGGCACTTGATGAAGGAAGCATACCTGTAATACCGTTGTATGGAGATGTTGCATAAAGACCGTAAGCCCTGTATCTACCAATATTGTTGTTACCGTTTACACCATATGATGCTCTCACTTTCAAGGTGTTCAACCAGTCTACACTCTTAAGCCAGTTCTCATTGTGCAAGTTCCATGATGCAGATGCACTCCAGAAGAGACCCCATTTGGTATCTGCACCAAATAGTGATGAACCATCATAACGTACAGATGCCTGTGCGTAGTATTTTGACTCATAGTTGTAGTCTGCTGTTCCGAAGAATGAAAGCAAAGTCTCCTCGCTCTCGCCATAGTAAACCTCGTCTGTTGCTGCAGAACCTGTGTTAGGGTATGGAATAGCAGGGTCAACTTGAGGAGATTTTCCACCCAAGTAGTTGTAGCCGTCATACTGTGCCTCCTGACCAACCATAACTCTTACAGAGTGTTTGTCAGCAAAGATATCATCGTAAGAAACAGTGTTTGATGTCAAAAGTCTGTACTCCTCGCTTCTGTACATCCAAAGTGTTGTTTCACCCTGGTTTGTCTCCGGTGCCCAGTATTGTCTTGAGTTTACAAGGCTCATCTCAGCACTGTTGTTGGTCTTGATTGTGATCTGTTTGATAGGCTTGTACTCCAAGAACATCTGACCCTGGAAACGGTATGATTTGTCGTTGTACTCATCATACTCGGCATTTGCTCTCGGGTTGGTATCTGAGTTGTTAGGAAGATCTACATTATGGTTACCATCCTCATCATAAGGTTTCTCCCATGGAAGAAGGTTCCACATTGCATACGCACCGTTTGAATAGAACAAACGACCCATCTGACCTGAATTCTGGTCTGAATAACCTGCATTTACGCTAACACCGGCCTTCAAGTTCTTCAAAAGTTTGTAGTCAGCATTGATACGAGCAGTAAATCTCTTGTAATCTACACCGTAGTAAATACCTGTCTCATCATGGTATGCCAATGATGTATAGAAAGTACCTTTATCATTACCACCCATTGCATTCACCTCATACTCCTGCATGCGGCCAATTCTTGTAAAGTGGTCCATCCAGTCAGTCATCTCCAAATCAAGCATAGATAGAGGACGAAGTTCATCAGGATTGTAACCGGCATTGGTCAACATGTCACGGTGGAAGTTTATTGTCTGCTCAGGAGTTGCAGGTCTGAAATTCTTGTCATTTGACAACTGTGTAACACCCACTTTCGCACGTGCAGTGAATGAAGCCTTACCCTGTTTACCACTCTTTGTTGTTACAAGGATTACACCATTGGCAGCACGTGAACCGTAGATTGAAGCAGCAGCAGCATCTTTCAATACTGTAATGCTCTCAATATCGTTAGGGTTGATAGAAGACATTGTTGTACCGCTACCAGCACCTACGTTTGACATCACGTTCTGGTCATTGGTCATGATTGGAACACCGTCAACAACCCATAGAGGGTCGCTGCCTGCACCAATTGAAGAGATACCACGAATGCGGACTGTAGTTGGAGCACCAGGTTGTCCGGAGTAAGAAGAAATCTGTACACCGGCCATCTTACCTGCCAACATCTTTTCCACAGAAGCGACTGGAGCATCTCCTATAGACTCTGTCCTTACAGTTGTCACAGAACCGGTCTTTGCCTCTTTGCTGACTGTTCCGTACGCAACTACAAGTACATCATCCAACTGCTCTGAATCCTGCTCCATTGCTATATTTACAATCGAGCGTCCGTTTACAGGAACTTCGGCATTTGCATATCCAACGAAAGAAACTATCAAAGTAGCGTCTGCAGGAACTGTAATGGTATATGCACCATCCAAATCAGTTGTGACAACCTTTGTTGTTCCTTTTACCTGAATGGAAGCAAATGGAATTGTCTCACCGGTTGTTGCGTCTGACACAACACCCTTCACTTGTATATCCTGAGCATAGCCTGTTACAGCCGCCAACAACACTACAAGTGATGTGAAAAATAGTTTGACACTTTTCATTTGTTAAAAATTAAGTTAATATTAAAGTTATTTTAGGTTTTACTACTAGTTCTTGTAAATTCAAACACACCCCGTTGCCGGGAATCTATCTGTTCCTGTACAGAAATAACGGGCATTTTTTCCGTACAAACGCAAATATAATACTATTTTTTAACGTCTGCTAAATTCACAAGCCTAATTTACAGGCTACTAATATAGATATTTTTTGTGAAAATCCAAAAAATAATCACAAGCATATTAAAATTTATAATAATTCAGCCTGTTTTAGTTACAATTTTTAGAAAATAATTCATTTTTTCAGGGAAAAAAATTTTTTAAAATTTTTTAAAAATACTGAATTTTAGGTCTCAGCCATGTTTAAATGGCATTCTCATCCCGCACATTCCTGCTTTCAATCTGAATGATTATAATGCCCGTTTTGTCTGAATGTCTCGGCACAGGCTTTTTTGAAAGGAGAGCAACGTTCATATTGGCCAAAAAGGAGAGGCTGCCCAAATGATTCATCATTAAACAGCAAATCCCTGCCAGATATATTTCTGACAGGGATTGATTAGCCATTAATAAAGACGATTCGGGTCAGCCTCGTGCAAATTGCCGGTTTGTTACTCCATGACCATCAGTATCGCACCTTTTGGAAGGTTTGTCCCCTCCTGCACGGCAATACTCCTGATTGTTCCGTCAAACGGAGCAGTGATGATGTTCTTCATCTTCATAGCCTCATAGATCATGAGTTTCTCTCCTTTCTTGACCTTCTGTCCCTCCTTTACATATATTGCAGCAACAACTCCGGGTATATGGGAAACTATTTCATTAGGGTCCGGCGCCACCCATTTTTTCCTCTCTGCGAACTTCCTGGTAAGCATTGTCCTGTACCTCCTTCCCTCTGTAAAGACCTGGATATGGTCTGTGAAGAGATTTGGGTCGTCCGACATCAGGACTGCATCATTAACCTCATGCAGCGATACTATTTCTTTGTTATTCTCTTCCATTTTTCTCCTTTCCTTATATTAATTAAACATGAATATTGTGATGGAGCATTAAAATGGTGGAACTCCATGCTTCTTCACTGGACGCTTGAGCACCTTGTTGGTAGAGATCTCCAATGCATGAAGTATGAATTTTCTTGTATCGGCAGGCGGAATGACAGTATCTATATATCCTTTTGCCGCCGCAACGTAAGGGTTGGCAAATTTGTCTTTGTACTCCTGAACTTTCTGCTTTCTCATCTCGTTAGGGTCTGCCGCCTCCATGATCTCTTTTCTGAAGATGATGTTTGCCGCACCCTCAGGTCCCATTACGGCAATTTCAGCAGTAGGCCATGCAAATACAAAGTCGGCACGCAAGTGGCGTGAGTTCATTGCAATGTATCCACCGCCGTAAGCCTTTCTCAATATGATGGTAACCTTTGGAACAGTGGCTTCCGAGTATGCGTAGAGCAGTTTTGCACCATGGCGTATTACACCGGCATGCTCCTGGTCCACACCAGGCAGATAACCCGGCATATCCTCAAGGGTTACTATAGGAATCTCAAAGGCGTCGCAGTAGCGGATGAATCTTGCTGCCTTATCTGACGAATCGCAGTCAAGCACTCCTGCAAGCACCATAGGTTGGTTTGCAACAAAACCTACTGTTCTGCCTCCAACCCTTCCGTATCCTATCACTATGTTTGGAGCCCACATCTCCTGAATTTCAATAAACTCAGAATTGTCGGTAATGGATTTGATTACGTCCCTTACATCATATGGTGCAGTAGGATCTGCAGGAACAATCTTGTCAATCTTGTATTTTTTCAAAGGCTCCTTTGTTTTCAAAGGCTCCTGTTTCTCCTGGTTGTGGGCAGGAATATATGAAAGAAGTTCTTTGATCTGATCAAAACACTGTTCCTCGCTCTCAGCAAAGAAATGGGCGTTTCCTGTTGTTTCGCAATGGACCCTTGCACCGCCCAAAGACTCCATATCTATCTCCTCTCCCAAAACAGATTTGATAACCTCAGGGCCTGTAATGAACATTTTTGAGATTTTGTCAACCACAAATACATAATCGGTCAATGCCGGTGAATACACAGCACCTCCTGCGCATGGTCCAAGGATTACCGAGATTTGTGGAATGACACCGCTGGCAAGGGTGTTTCTGAAGAAGATTTCTCCATAGCCTGCGAGTGAGTTGACACCCTCCTGAATACGCGCTCCGCCTGAATCGTTGATTCCAATAAGAGGAATGCGCATCCTCAAGGAGTAATCCATTATTTTGGTTATCTTTCTTGCATGCATTGATCCCAAAGAGCCGCCTGCAACTGTAAAGTCCTGCGCATAGATTGCCACCGGTTTGCCGTTGATTGTTCCGGTACCGATAACAACTCCGTCTCCGGCCAAACTCTTGTTCTCCATACCGAATTCTCTTGCATCATGCTCTATGAAGAGGTCATACTCATAAAAAGAACCCGGATCCAGCAACTTGTTTATTCTCTCCCTGGCAGGAAGTTTTCCCATTGCAATCTGTTTTGCAATGGCTTTGTCGCCTCCACCCTGAACAGCCTTTGCCGTTCTCTCCTGGAGTTCGGAAATTTTCTTGCTAAATAAACTCATAATTGTAGGTTTTTGTTTTCGCAAAAATAAGATATTTTTTTAATTACAAAAATATTCGGGATTTTAACTATATTTGCTTAATTAACCATAAATGGAAATCAAACAAATAAAACAAATAACAAATATGGCTTTTACATTTACAGACAGACACATTGGTCCCAGAGAAAAGGACATTCAGAAGATGTTGGAAGTTTTGAATGTTTCATCATTGGATGAACTTACAAAACAGGTTGTTCCTTCAGATATTTTGCTGGACAAGGATTTGGATCTTACTCCAGCCGTTTCGGAAAATGCCTATTTGGCAAACCTCAAGGCTATGGTTGCCAAGAACAAGAATTTCCGCACCTTGATTGGAGGCGGTTACTTTGGAACAGGCGTTCTTCCAGTAATTACCCGCAATATTTTTGAGAATCCTTGCTGGTATACATCATACACTCCTTACCAGGCAGAGATTTCACAAGGCCGTCTTGAGGCACTGCTCATTTTCCAGACAATGATCAGCAGCCTTACCGGCTTCCCTCTTTCGAACTGCAGCATGCTTGATGATGCCCAGGCTGCAGGCGAGGCAATGAGAATGATGTTTGAGTTGAGAAGCAGAGATGCTGTAAAGGCGGGCAAGAATGTGGTATTTGTCGATGAGCAGATATATCCTCAGGTATTGTCGGTACTCAAGACAAGATCAAAAGGTTTGGGAATTGAGATTGAGGTTGGAAACTATAAGGATTTTGAGTTCGGCGGCAAATGCTACGGTGCAATTGTACAGTACCCTGCTGCAAACGGTGAGGTAAGGGATTATGCGGAGTTCTGCAACAAGGCCCATGAGAGCGGTGCTTTGGTAACAGCATATTGCGACCTTATGGCTTTGGCACTGCTTAAAGAGCCGGCAGCATGGGGAGCAGATATTGCAGTGGGCAGTTCGCAACGCTTTGGTTTGCCTATGGGCTTCGGTGGTCCTGTGGCAGGCTTCATGGCAACAAAAGATACCTACAAGAGGCAGATTCCCGGCCGTATAATAGGTGTATCTGTTGACAGATTGGGCAATCAGGCACTAAGACTTGCCCTTCAGACCCGTGAGCAGCATATCAAGAGGGAGAAGGCCACTTCAAACGTCTGTACAGCCACAGCCCTTATGGCAACAATGAGCGGCATGTACGCAGTATATCATGGTCCTCAAGGCGTCAAGGATATTGCAGCAAAGATGAGCCACTACGCACACGCCGTTGCATCATTCCTTAAAGAGGCAGGTTATGAGTTGGCTTCCGACAACTTCTTTGACACAATTGAGATTACAGGCAAATCAGGTGCAGCCTTGGACATTGCCCAAATCAAGGAGAATGCACTTGCTGCCGGATACAACTTCCAGTACACTGCGAAGAGCGTAAGAATCAGTTTTGACGAACTTACAGACTGCAATGAGGCAAAAGCAGTGCTTGCAATCTTTGGAACACAGCCTGGCGGCTGCAGTTGCGGCAATTCAGACAACGGCTTCATGCAGAGAGAAACCCCAATCCTTACAGAGAAGGTCTTCAACTCATACCATTCAGAGACTGAAATGATGCGTTTCATCAAGAAACTTGAGAGAAAGGATATCTCTTTGGCTCACTCAATGATTCCTCTTGGCTCTTGTACCATGAAATTGAATGCGGCTGTAGAGATGTTGCCTCTAAGTTGGAGCGAATTGGGCAATGTGCATCCGTTTGCACCAAAAGACCAGGTTGAGGGCTACATGCAACTTGTGAAGGAACTTGAGCATGACTTGGCTGTAATCACCGGATTTGACGCATGTTCTTTGCAGCCTAACTCCGGCGCTGCAGGCGAGTATGCGGGTCTTATGACAATCAGAGGCTACCATATGGCAAATGGCGGCGAGAACAGGAATATTATGATTATCCCTACCTCTGCACACGGAACAAATCCTGCAAGTGCCGCTATGGCCGGCTTCTCGATTGTTCTTGTAGGTTGTGACGAGAACGGAAATATCAACGTTGACGAGTTGAGGGAGAAGGCTGTTGCGAACAAGGAAAACTTGGCAGGCCTTATGATCACTTACCCTTCTACACATGGTGTATTTGAGGTCAAGATCAAGGAGATTATGGACATTATCCATGAAAATGGCGGTTTGGTATACATGGACGGTGCAAACATGAACGCACAGGTAGGCCTGACAAATCCTGGTCATATTGGAGCGGATGTATGCCACTTGAACCTGCACAAATCATTTGCAATGCCTCACGGCGGCGGTGGCCCTGGCGTTGGCCCTATCTGCTGTACTTCGGCCCTTGCGCCATATCTTCCTGGTCATCCGGAAGATGCAGAGTGCGGCGGCAAAGGTGTTGAGGCTGTATCTGCGGCTCCTTACGGAAACCCTCTTCTATTGCCTATCACACACGCATACATCAAATTGTTGGGTGCGCAAGGCTTGAAAAAATCTTCTCAAATTGCCATCCTCAATGCAAACTACATGGCTGTTAAATTTGCACCTGAATTCAAGACCCTATATTGTGGCGCGACAGGCAGAGTTGCCCATGAGTGCATCGTTGATTGCCAGCACTTCAAGGCTGAGTATGGCGTGGATGCAACTGATTTGGCAAAACGTCTTATGGATTACGGATTCCACGCTCCTACACTCTCATTCCCGGTACATGAGACATTGATGGTTGAGCCTACAGAGAGCGAGCCTCTTGCAGAACTTGACAGATTTGTAGATACAATGAAACAGATCAAAGCCGAGTGCGAGAAGATCAAAAGCGGTGAGTATGATGCAAATGACAACCCTGTGAAAAACTCGCCTCATACAGCAGAAGAGGTTTGTTCAGATGAGTGGAACCACAAATATTCAAGAACAGTTGCAGCATATCCGTTTGACTGGATCAGGGAGAATAAGTTCTGGCCAGCCGTTGCACGCGTTGACAACGGTTACGGCGACAGAAACCTTGTTGCAACCTGCGGCGACAGATGCTAAACAGAGCAAATAATATGTGCAGATTGAACAATCTGCCTTAAACATGGGAGGGCGACCACGAGGTTGCCCTCCTTTTATGTTTCGGCAAGGCCGGCATGTGCAGGTTGGGGGCTGCATGCTTTTTTGCACAGGCCCGCATTACACTGCCCGCTATTGCTCCAGCATGACCGAATTGCTCAAAAAGTAGTACAGAGTTGATCTTGACACCTTGAGGCTCTTTGCAATCTGAACCTTTGGTGTTCCGTTTGAGATGTGCTGCAAAATAATCTCCCTCTTTGGCGTCAATTTGAGTTTGCTGTTCTTACTCCCCTTGGGCCTGCCCAATTTTACACCTTCGGCCCTTTTTCGGGCCAGGGCCTCTTTGGTCCTCTGACTTATGAGACTTCTCTCAATCTCTGCGGAGAGGCCGAAAGCAAATGCCAGCACCTTGCTCTGTATATCATCCCCGAGCCGGTAATTGTCCTTGATTGTCCAGACCCTGCACTCCTTTGTCATGCAGATATTGAGAATCTCCATAATCATGAAGAGGTTCCTTCCCAATCTCGAAAGTTCCGCACATATTATCAGGTCATTCTTCCTGACCCTCTTGAGCAGTTTTCCAAGTGCCCTTTTGTTGTAACTCTTTGTTCCGCTGATTGTCTCCTCTATCCAACCATCTATCTGAATGGAGTGTACCTTACAAAAGTTATTGATTTCAAACCTTTGGTTTTCAACAGTCTGCTTATCGCTGCTTACCCTTATATATCCGTATATCATTATCATTTAAGTTTAAATTGCCTAACAGGAATTTGATCTGCTGTAAAAATTTAACGCCCGTCATTTCTGTACAGGAACAGATAGATTCCCGGCAACGGGGTGTGTTTGAATTTACAAGATCAGCAGTAAGACTAAAATAACTTTAATATTAACTTAATTTTTAACAAATGAAAAGTGTCAAACTATTTTTAGCATCGCTACTCATGCTCTTGATAGTGAACACCAGTTTCGCACAAGACATTAGAGTATCGGGTACCGTTAAGGATGCCACTACAGGAGAACCTGTAGCCTTTGCGTTCGTACTAGTAAAAGGTACCACCACCGGTTACAGCACTGGCCAAATGGGAGAATTCACCATCAATGCACCAGCAAATGGTACTCTTGTTATTTCTCTTGTGGGCTATCAAGAAACAGAGGTCCCTATCGATGGTAAATCCACTATGGATATATTGATTAATCCAGATGTGGAAAATTTGGATGATGTCATTATTGTTGCATATGGTACAGCCAAAAAAGGCTCTTTCACAGGCTCTGCAGCTACCGTTAAAAAGGATGACATTGTCAAAAGAGGTGTTACCAATGTCACAAAGGCCCTTGACGGCCTTGCTCCAGGCGTTATGACCACATCTGGAGGCGGACAACCAGGCTCATCAGCATCTATACAAATCCGCGGATATGGTTCCATCAATGCTTCCCAAACTCCTCTTTATGTAGTTGACGGTGTCCCTTTTGATGGTGCTATAAGCTCAATCAATCCTGCTGATATTGAATCTATGTCAGTTCTTAAAGATGCATCTGCCGGAGCACTATATGGTGCACGCGGTGCCAATGGTGTAATTATGATTACAACAAAACGTGGATCATCAGACAGAACATCTGTTACTTACCGCGGCACAGTAGGTATATCTTCCCGCTCAATTGCAGAGTATGATTTGGTTAGCCAGGATGAGTTCGTAGAACTTACTTGGGAAGCTTTGAAAAACGGTTACCAATACAGAAGCGGGATGTCTGAAGCCCAAGCTAAGGCACTTGCTTCCGCAAATATGAGCAAAAACCTTGGTGGTGAAATTTACAATCCATACAAGAACTACACTTGGGAAACTTTAATTGATCCTGAAACAGGAAAGTTGAAAACAGATGCAAAATCTGCATGGAATGAGAGCTGGATGGATGAAATTACAGACAATGCGGCAATCCGTACAGAACATCAGTTCTCAATTTCAGGAGGTAACGCCAAAACAAAATACATGGCATCATTCGGATACTTGTATGAGGATGGTGTTCTTAAGACCACTCACTTTGACAGATACTCAGGTAGAGTAAATGTTGATCATCAGGCAAAATATTGGTTGAAAGCTGGTTTGAATGCAAACTTGTCATATACAGAGTCAAACTCTCAGCAGTTAGGTGAAGGCACTTACACATCAAATGCATGGTACACTGCTCAGTTTATGGCACCTATCTACCCTATGTATTTGAAAGATGCTGAAGGTAAGGACATTCTAGATGAGAATGGTAACAGACAATATGACTACGGTGAGGAATACGGGCGTCCTAAAGCCGAGAAGTTCAATACTCTTGGAAACCTTAATGACAACAAATACGAGGACAAGAGAGATAACGTATCATTCCGCGCAAACATTGATTTTGGTGGTGATGATGAGAAGATGGGCGTTCTTAAAGGGTTGAAACTATCATTGAATATGGGTGGTGATATGGTTAGCCAGAATATCATGAACTACTACAATATGTATCATGGTGACGGTGCTGCATCAAAAGGTGATATCACCAAATATAATGTAAGAACATTCTCATACACAATTAACCAGTTGCTTACTTACAACAGAAAATTTGGAAAACACTCCATTGATTTTCTTGCAGGTCACGAGTTCTATGCATACAAATACAACTATTTGATGGCCAATAAGACTGGTTTGGTTGACGGTATTTTTGATCTTGCTCCTGGTACAACTCTAGCAGGTGGTAACTCTTATACAGATAACTACAGAGTAGAGTCATTCCTTGGTAGAATCAACTATAACTTTGCAGACAAATACTATATCTCTGCATCATACAGAACAGACGGTTCATCACGTTTCCATAAAGATTTCCGTTGGGGTGATTTCTGGTCAGTAGGTGCAAGCTGGAGATTGTCTGAGGAAAGCTTCATGCAAAACACAAAAGATTGGTTGAGCAACCTTTCTGTAAAGGTAAGTTACGGTTCACAAGGTAATGATGATCTCCGTACATACTATGCTTGGCAATCATTCTATGATGTAACATATCCTAATGCTAACAATTCAGGTGCAATTGTAACTTCATTGGAGAACAAAGAGGTTACCTGGGAGAAAAAAGCTACCCTAAATACAGGTATTGAGGCATCACTATTCAACTCAAGATTGAGTATCGCAGCTGAGTATTACCATACTAAAACCACAGACTTGTTGTTATCTTACCCAATGGCAATGTCAACGGGTTTCACCGGTTACAATGATAATGTTGGCAGTATGCAAAACCAAGGTGTTGAGTTTATGGTAAGAGGAACCATTTTCAACAATCCTAACTTTATGTGGGATATGTCAGTAATGGGTTCATTCAACAAAAATAAAGTTACCGCTCTTACGGCTGAGAGTGATGAGATTACAGGCACTTACTTAATTAAGGTGGGTATGCCTATCTATACATATTATATGGCTAAATCGGCAGGTGTTGATCCTGTAACAGGTAAACAACTTTACTACGCTTATGAGAAGATGGAAGATGATGGCAGCGTTGTTGGCGAATATATTACATCAGACTATTCCAAAGCTTCATCAAGCAGATACTACCACGGTAGCAGGGCTCCAAAATTGAGCGGATCAATTGGTGCTAACTTCAGAATCTTCAAAGATATTGACCTTTCAATTTTGACAACCTACTCTATTGGCGGTAAGATTTTGGAAAGTTCATACGCTTCTTCAATGAATGCTACCTACGTTGGTGATACTTGGAACAGAGCCGTTCTAAGAAGATGGCAAAAACCGGGAGATGTAACAGATGTTCCTATGATTGAAATTGGAGGTTCATATACTACAACTGACAGATTCTTGATTGATGCATCATACTTTGCTATCAAGAATATAACATTAGGATACTCACTACCTAAGAGAGTTGCTGAGAAGATCAACGCTTCAAACCTAAGAATTTTTGTAAACTTGGATAACTTGGCACTATTTAATCACTTGGATGGTATGGATCCTCAGCAGACTTTTGCAGGAGACACAGACTATACCTATGCACCAATTAAGACCACATCATTTGGTATTGAGTTAAACTTCTAAAGACTAAAGAGATATGAAAAAAATATTAATCATATTTGCATTATTTGCAACAGTTTTAGCATCTTGTTCTAAAGATGCCCTTGAGACCAAGCCTACCGAGCAGGTATCGGGCGACGGTGTCATGGAAAAGACAACTACTGCCCTAATGGCTCTGGACGGAACATACAGATTGATGTTTGAATGGGGCTGGCCAGTACTTGCAAACTACCACCAGGAGGTGGGAATTATGGGTTATGCCCTAATGGCAGACCTTATGGGTGAAGATATGGTAATGGCACAACAGGGAAACGGTTGGTTCTGGTTTGACTATAGATATCAAGTAAAGAGCAGATATACATCAACAAGCTGGAGACCGTACGGTTTGTGGAATTACTACTACACAATTATTGCTAACGTAAACTACATCATTGCAGCTGAAGAGACAATGGAAGGTCCTACGGCAGATAAAAACAGCATCATAGGACAAGCATACGCTATAAGAGCCTATTGCTACCACAACCTTGCTGTTATGTTTGCTAGGACATACATAGGTCACGAGAATGAAAAATGTGTTCCTATTTACACAGAGCCTACGTCCGCCGGCACTCAGGGACAACCACGCTCAACCAATGAGGAGGTTTACACAAGAGTTCTTGAAGATATAGACAAAGCTATTACACTATTGGCTGAGGCAACTCCTGCAAGAGACAAATCACATATCAGTTCTAACGTAGCAAAAGCTCTAAAGGCAAGATTCCTCTCTTACACAGCAAAAACACAACAGGACTGGAAAGTTGTTGCAACTCTTGCAAAAGAGGCTCAAGCTGCTGGAACAATCTGTTCATTTGATAACGTTAGTAATGGTTTCAATAGTGCAGAAGAGAAATTTGTAATGTGGGGATTCCTAACCATTCAAGAGCAAACAACTACCAACCCGCAATTCATGGCTCATATGGATTACTATTATGGTGGATACGGAAAAGCAGCCCCTAAATGCTGCAGCGCATGGTTATATGACAAGATTGCTGAAACTGATGCAAGAAAAGCTTGGTTCAATGCTACTCATGAGTATCCTCTTCTACAAGAAAAATTCTTGTTCAACACAAATAAGGATGCTAATGATGCAAAATATGTTAATGCCATTTGTGATAGAATATACATGAGGGTTGAAGAAATGCACCTTTTGGAGGCTGAGGCACTATGCCGCGCAGGTGAAGATGCAAGTGCACAAGCAGTCCTCAACAATTTCATGAGTAACCGTGACAAGAGCTATAACTGCACAAAAACAGGTACTGCTCTAGGTGCATTAACTACAGATTTGACAGGCTCACTACTTGAGGAGATTCTTATCCAGAGAAGAATTGAACTTTGGGGAGAGTATGGTAGAGTGTATGATATCAAACGTTTAAAACAGGGATTTGTAAGAACTGCAGAAATGGGACACCCTGCTGATGGCATAGCCGCCCTAAATTCTCTCAGATGTGATAATCCTGAAACTTGGGACTGGGTTATGACTATTCCTCAGAAAGAGTTTGACGCTAACAAGAATATGGATATTACAACAGACCAAAATCCTGTTGGAAGTGGTATCTAAAATATTAAAATTGAAAAATTATGAAGAGAATATTAAATATAGTCTTACTTGCAGTCTTTGCCTTGGCAACTATTGCCTGCGATAAAGACAATATAAGTGCCACTTATACTCCGGAGAGTGCAAACACCATGAGTCTTAGTGGAGCAAGTGCCCTTTCTTTCCAATTGGGACTTGAGGAGTCTTCTGCAACCTATCAATTGGATCAGGTACAAATCAACAGAGCTAACGGACAGGGTGATATTACTATTAACCTACTTACTGCTGTCACAGGAAATGCCACAGTAACTGTTGACCCTGTTACTTTTACCAACGGTCAGACACAGGCAACTACCAAAATGTCAATTGCTGATGTTGAATTAGGTTCTACCGTAACTATTAAGGTTTCCATTCCTGAAGCAAATGCCAACCCTATAGAGGGAAGCGCATCTCACTTCACTGTTACTGTAAAACGCTCAAAACCTGCATCATGGGTCCCTGTAACAACAAAATCAATTTTCAAGAATGGTTTGATTGGTATGTTTACAATTGATCCGGACGGACAATATGCTCCATATTGTACATATCCCGTATATGTTGAGAAGAGATCTGATGCTAATATCTTTAGGGTAAAGAATGTTGCAAAATCTGAAAACTTTGCATTATCTGAGCCTGGTGATGATATTGAGGGTGACAGTTGGATGGTTATTGATGCTACTGACCCTAACAATGTATCCGTAGAAAGATTCCCTCTACAAATTGATTGGGGATACGGTAACATGTACGCTGGAACATTTGACTCATACGGTTACCCAGATGATCCAAGAGGTAAATTTGATGCTTCAAATGGAATAATCACATTCCCTGCCCAAACATTGGGTTGCGATATGCCTGCCTATGGAACAACCATATGGTACTGCTTTGAAACCATTTTGTACCTCGATGAAAACACAATGGGTATTGATTATAATCGTGATTATAGTTTTATGGAACTTGCAGGCACAGTCTCACTAATGGATATGACAAGAGACAGAGGCACCAAATCCATTTATGTTGGAGTTCCTAATGATGAAAGTAAAACTCAAGAACTAATCAAGAAACACGGTTATGTTTTTGCTATTCCAAACTATATGGCAAGGGACTATAATGTATATTTTGCAGTTGATGAAAAAGGCAATTTTGCAATCCCCGCAGAGTATGAAAGTCAGGAGTTGGGAGTTGAACTTCTAAATGGAGTTGACCTATATATGAATATTACCAAGGCTTCATCATTTGATATGGAGAAGGGTATTCTGACTTTAGTTTATGATATAGTAACAGGTGATGGTGTTAAAATAAAGACCTACTCTGATATCTACTACATAAAGGGTGAAGATGTTACAGCAGAAGACTACGTAGGAGATTATGTAACTGAATCTGATGGAACTGCTGTTTCCATTTCCAATGCTTCTGAGTTGGAAATGCTGATGATTAAAGGTGTAACTAAAGAGATGGACCTTCCATTCAAATACAATTCATATACAGCAGAAGACGCTGGTGGTAACAGTATTACATTACCACTTGCTTATCCTGCACTCTTCTCTGGCTTATATGGAGATATTTTCTGCGGCATATTTGATCCTGCATCAGAAAAATACTATCTTCTCTCCCCAGATGAGACATTTGACTTGATTATGACCGCAACAGGTGTTGTAGCTGTAGTTCCTACTGAAATAGCATACTCAATGCAACTTCAAATCTGTTTTGCAAAACTTACAGAAGAAGGTTCTTTGTCAAATCCTGTTTATTATGATTACAAGCCAATGATGTTCATTCCTCAAGACAGTGAAGAACTTAATCTCTCAGACGTTAAGGCCAGCTCTAATGTCAATATAAAAGATGACAATAGTGCACCTCTAATAAACAATGCACAAATAAATGGACAAGCATTAATTGTTAAACAAAAAGATGCTTCTGATAAAAACAGCATAAACAAGAATAGAGTTATCAACAGATAATATCAATTTAAAGTGAATGCCAAAAGAGCCCGATCATTTGATTCGGGCTCTTTCAATTTATGCTTAATCTCTAATACAACTCCAGGAACTCCCACTCTCCACCCCAGAGTTCAAGATAGCGCATCAGATCCTCATTCTTTACAACAAGGCTTGCTGTGTTGTCGTTGGGGTGGAAACTCAATAATGGAGCATCCTTGAGATTCTTGTCAAGGAAGAGTTTAACCTCCCTGTTTGTATCATTGATGAGTCCGAACGGAGATACAGAGCCCGGTCTCAAACCAAGATACTTCTCCATCCTCTGTTCAGATGCAAAACTCAGTTTGCCCTGATGCAGCATCTTCTCAATATCGTGTATGGCCATCTGCTGGTGGCACTCAAAAACCACAAGATAGTGCTTGTTGCCCTTATGGTTCCTGAAGAAGAGATTTTTGCAGTGGGTAGCATCTATATCCTTCCAATACTCCAAAGCCATCTCAATTGTGGGGAGCGGCGGATGCTCATACATGGTAAAGGGAATCCCCCACTCGTTCAATTTGTCAAGAACAATCTGTCTGCGTGGAAGATTTTCATTCACTCCCGCCAACTCCGTATCATTCATATTATTTTCCATAATTTAGTATCACAATTAATTTCCGGTTAAACTCTCCATTAAATTCCAATCAAACTTTCAGTTAATTCCCTATCAAACTCTTAATTAAATTCCAGACAAACTCCCCAGATTCCAATTTATATTCCCCTTCACACCAACTATTTCAACCATTTCATAAAGAACTCCGCAACTCTGGCAAAGCCCATATCAGTAAAGTGTATGCCATCTACACACGCCTCATAATCGGGGCCTATTGGAGATTTCTTCTTGTCCGGTGCTATAAAAGCATCTATATATATGACATTTTTGTAGCCCTCTTTGCGGAACTTTTCACAAAATCCCCTCCACAACTCATTCTCCTTCATTGCATCGGCTTTCCACTGGTTGTCGAGGTACATTGCCGGCAAAAAATAGTTTGACACCATATAGATTGGAGTGTCAGGATGTGCCTGGGCAAGGGTTCTGATAAAGTAATCAGTGCTGTCCTTTACAATATCATAAGTACAGTTTGCTATACAATCTATCACATAGGCAGAAGCGGGGATTGAAGCAATTTTGTCGGCCATGATCCGGTCCAGACGGCCATTGCCGCTAAAGCCGAGGTTTATGGTCTCCTTGTGGAGTTTGCGCTCAATTATGGCAGGGAATGCCATGCCCGGACGTGTTGCACAACCGCCCTGTGTTATACTTGTACCGTAAAATACAATCGGAAGATCCTCTTTTGCAGCGGTTGCCGGATCTGCAGGAAGAAGGTCGTTCACTTGCGGCATCTCAATTACCGCACTGCTGTCTACGCCAATCTTCAAACTCTTTATACCATCATACAAAGGCAGGTAAAGAAGATACTCACGTGTCTGGCCATCCATCTTCTTTACAATCATATTGCGTGACTTCTTGCCGTTTGGCTGCGCGATTCCTGCAAACTGCCACTCTCCGTCTATAAGCGCATAAAGGTCAAGACCCTTTACACCTGTTGGAGTCATGTGTGACATGCCAAAATTGTTCAGCGGCTCCCATTGGGCACCAATTGCCCTTGAGTTTGTCCTGAAGCGGATTGCAATACCTGCAGAGTTCTGGCCAAGATCCCACAACGCCTCCCTTCCATTCTGCATATCGGCCGGCAGACGGGTATAGAAACCGTCACTGACTGTATCATTGGGCCTTACACAATCAGCAAAGCCGCGTCCAATCACCGGAAGATTCAAATTCCTCGGGTCATAATACTTCAATTGGGACGATTTGAGCGCCCACGAACCAACAGCAGAGTTTATGACTGTATCATGCTGTTTTAACTTTGAGATTTTTTGTGCCCACACGCCTGATGCCGAGCAGAGGAACAATCCCACACACAAAACCGCTTTAACAAAATTCATAGTTTTCATATATTTTTCCATTAAATCCTAATCCCGACAAATCCAACTCCACAAACTTCCGCCACAACTCCACACAACTACACCTTTACCCAGTTTATCTGAACACCCTTTCTCTCCATGCCCCTGAACCAGGTCATCTGCCTCTTTGCAAACTGATGGATTGCAATTCCCAGTTTTTCAACCATCTCGTCATATCCGAGTTCGCCAATGATATACTGGGTTACAAACTTATACTCCAACCCGTAATAGATAAGGTCTTCTGCCGCTATGCCACTGTCCAGCAGCCCTTTTACCTCTTCTACCATTCCCTCCTCGAGCCTCGCTTTCAGACGTGCATCAATCTTGGCATTGCGCAGGTCGCGGTCAATATCCACACCAATGTAGTAAACATTCTGTGGCAAAAGCGGCATATCCTGCTCCGGCATACCGTTTTCAAGGGCAAACTGTTCAATCTCAATGGCCCTTATAGCCCTCTTCTTTGTATCAAAATCTGTATTGTTATGGACCTTCTGCCCTCTCTTTTCCTTGAGTTCAACAAGCATCTGCGCCAACTCTTCGAGGCTCTTCTGCTCCAGTTCATCCCTCAACTGGGGATTTGGTTTTACATCCTGCAGTGCATATCCGCGCGTTGCCGCCTCAATGTAAAGGCCCGATCCGCCACATATTATTGCAGTGCGGCCTCTCTCCCTGACACTCCTGTATGCCCGTGAAAAATCCCTCTGGTACTGGAATATATTGTACTTCTGCCCTGCATCAACTATATCCATAAGGTGGTACGGCACACTTACCCCAACGCCTCCAACCTCAACGGTATACTCGCAGAGATCCTTGCCGGTTCCTATATCCATGCCTCTATAGACCTGTCGGGAGTCTGCAGATATAATCTCTGCAGCATGAACAAACCCGCCCCCCTCAAAGTGGCCCAGTGCCA
The DNA here is from genome assembly GCA_015060245.1 of Bacteroidales bacterium. GTDB lineage: Bacteria > Bacteroidota > Bacteroidia > Bacteroidales > UBA932 > Egerieousia. The sequence goes on from SUYU01000001.1 coordinate 103,559, forward strand.
ATGCCATTTCCATTGCAAAACGGGTCTTTCCGCTTGCAGTAGGGCCAAGCACACATATTGCATCATACTCTGCAGCAATTGCCGGCAACTCCTTTTTTAATATGTCAAGTGTTATATTTGCCATCTTTCCAAAAATGCAAACAAATATAGCCCAAATTTCGTTACATTTGCAGAGTGAACAGGCCTCTGTGCAAGAAAATATCAACAGCAACCAAAAGTAAAGAGAGATTATGCCCAAAGCAAAGAGCAAAGTAGAGATAAAAAACAGGAGAGCGGGATTTGACTACGAGTTTCTCGACAACTACACCGCAGGCATTGTGCTTACAGGAACTGAAATCAAATCAATAAGGGCAGGCAAAGCCTCGCTCGTTGACAGTTATTGCTATTTTGCCCGTAATGAACTCTATGTAAAGAATATGCATGTGGCTGAATATTGGTGGGGCAATCTCAACAACCACGACCCCAGACGTGACCGCAAACTGCTGCTCAACCGCAAGGAACTTCGCAAACTCCAGCGCGCAACCAAAGAGAAGGGCCTTACTATAGTGGCAACACGCCTTTACATTGCAGAGAACGGCTACGCAAAACTCAACATCTCCCTCGCCAAAGGCAAGAAAGAGTATGACAAGCGCGAAACAATAAAGGAGAAGGATATGCGCCGCTCAATGGAGAGAATGTAAAATTCCCTTTCAAAAAAATTTTAGCAGTCATAAACATTTACCTTAATTTTATAATTGGATTTTTAGACAAAATTTATCGCATCAGTAGTAAATTGCTATGAAAAACATTAACCAATTAAGTACAAACAAGTTTGCCATATACTTGACTGTTGTGCTTACATTGTTTGCCACAGGTTGTACCCGACAGGGTAATGTAAACGGAAACATAATATCAATAGAGGAAGCCCTTGGAAATATTGAGGAGGTCAGTTTGAGCAAATATGCCTCAAAAATAGAGTATGTAGTGCTTGACAATTCTGACAGCGTTATGCTTCCCGGCGTAAAGGATCTTCAGATCAAGGGAGCCGGAGAGGATATTTTTATCAGTCATGGAGTCTTCTCGTTGGAGAAAGAGGCTTGCTTCAGATTTACTTCAGACGGCAAGTTCTGCAATACCATAGGAATAAGAGGCAGAGGGCCCGGGGAGTTTTCACGTCTGAGAAAAGTATATGTTGACCCGGCCCAACGTACTTTTACAATCAGTGATCCGCACAAATTGATAACATACAGTTTTGAAGGTCAATTCATTTCAGAAAAAGCAATCTCTGATTTTACTCCAGAAGAGTCTGCAAGGTACAATGTCGGAGCAAAAGAGTACCTCTACCTCGATTACAAGGAACCTGATATGTGGAGACCGACCGTTTTGTAAAGTTCAATGCACTTCGCACCGCTTTTGCCTTTCCAAATCTGGATGAGCACGACAAGGTGGCTGAGGTTATTTATGACAAGCAGACAAAGAGAGCCTGCTCAATGAAAGTAGATTATAACCAACCGTTTGAAGGCTTCACGAATGACCTGGATGGCGGTATCCCATTCTGGCCGGTTTATGCAAGCGAAGGAAAGATGTATCAGATGCTGGATGCTACAGACTTTATCTCATACGCAGAAAAGAGCAACTCTCCCAAAATGAAGGAGGCAGCCGCAAAACTCACAGAAGAGAGCAATCCGGTACTTATAGTGGTGACGCTTAAATAGGGATTTCAGTTTTTTGTAAAAAATCAGGGTGACCATAAAGGCCACCCTGTTCTGTTTATTGGACTCTTCCTCTTTTCTGCGGTTCTATACGTTTTGCCGGCTCTTTTTTTATTGCTCCCCAAACCAGCAGGCCTATACCCATCAGCACAAAAGGGATACTCAACAACTGGCCCATATTTAATGTCATACCCTGCTCGAATGCCACTTGAGGCTCTTTTATGAACTCTATAAGGAATCTCGTTCCAAAGATGCCAATGAAGAATATTCCAAGGAACCACCCCTTCTTCATCTTGTCAAGGGCATAGTGGTAAAGTCCTTTTAGTAAAATACCTGTACCAAGATAACACAACGCCTCATACAATTGGGTAGGGTGTTTTGGGACAACCTCTCCTCTTTGGGCAAAGATAAAGCCCCAAGGGAGATCGGTTTCGTTGCCATAAATCTCCGAGTTCATAAGGTTGCCCAGGCGGATGAACATTGCTGCAAAACAGACCGCAATGGCCAGGTGGTCAAGTAGCCAGATATAGTCAAAATTGTACTTCTTGCCATACTTCTTTATATACCATGCCATACCAATCATAATTCCGATGGTTCCACCATGGCTGGCAAGACCCCCTTCCCAGACCTTGAGAATCTCCACAGGATTTGCCAGATAGTAATCCGGTTGATAGAACAGCACGTGGCCAAGACGCGATCCCACAAGGGTACAACCGATAAGAAGCCAGAAGAGAGGATCGAGCAGCGTTACCGGCAGCCCCTCCCTCTGGTAGAATTTTATGAACATATAGTAGCCAAGCGCAAAGCCGGTCATAAAGAGTATTCCGTAATATCTGAAATGGAATGGCCCTATTGCAAAGAGTTCGGGATCAACATTCCAGGTAATTGCCAAAAAGTCAAACATATCTCTCCATTTTTTCCCGACAGATCTTTTCCAATCATATCTGCCTTTTTATAAAACAATCCATTATGCAGCCATAAAGGCTATCTTACAAGTCTTGAAAAGACACTCAACGGAATTGCCTTTCCAAACTTGTCCCTCAACACCAACTCTCCAAATCCCAAATGGGTCTCTCCCGGCGCAACACTCTCCGGCCCGAGCGGGTCATCCATAACCTTAACCTCCTTGAACCCGAAAGCGCTCCTTACAGCGGTGTCTGCCAAAAGTGCGGAGTAGCCGTTTGAATAGAGATTGAGTACCATGAAGGCATCTTCAGGGGCAACTATTTTTGCGCAGTTCTGCAGGAGTTCAAAAAGTAGTTCGTCAAGTTTCCACTTCTCTCCGTCGGGACCATGGCCATAGGCTGGCGGATCAAGGATAAGGCCATTATACTGTTTGCCGCGCTTGACCTCGCGCTTTACAAACTTGAGGGCATCCTCAACCACCCATCTTATATTGTCGAGGCCGCTGCTCTCCATATTTCCTTTTGCCCAGGTAACTACTTGGCGTACAGAATCAAGATGTGTTGTGTCCGCCCCTGCGCAGCGTGCTGCCAACGATGCTGCACCTGTATAGGCAAAGAGATTGAGCACCTTTGGAAGTTCCTGTTTGCCGTTCTCTTTGAATTTTTTCACAAGCCGGCTGCTCTGCGAGTGTATGAAGTTCCAGTTTGGAGCCTGCTCGGGAAATACACCCACATGCTTGAAAGATGTAAGTCCAAGTCTCAACTTGAAGTCAAGGTCTTTGGCACCATACCTTATATACCATTGGTCAGGCATCTTCTTGAGCATCTTCCATGTGCCGCTATCCTCCTTGCCTGATTTGCCAAAACCGGCTCCTGTAACAAAACGGGTATGGGCCATGCGGTCCCACTCACCGGCCGACAAACTTTTGTCCCATAAAGCCTTTGGCTCGGGACGGGCAAGCACAAACTGGCCAAAACGCTCCAGTTTCTCAAAGTTTCCCGAGTCAATCAACTCATAATCTTTCCAATTTTGCGGAGATTGCAACAACATACGCCAAGATTTTTTGTTTTTAAATGGTATAAGCAATAAAACTTCAAAGATAGTTTAAAAAATTATTACTTTTGCATCCGAATTTAGAATTATAAAATTTGTGGTTATGCAACAAAGTATTGACACTTACAATTTCAAGGGCAAAAAGGCAATCGCACGTGTTGACTTTAATGTTCCTCTAAACGAGCAGTTCCAAATTACAGATGACACCAGAATCAGGGCTGCTGTCCCAACAATGAAGAAAGTATTGGCAGAGGGTGGTTCACTTATCCTTATGTCTCACCTCGGCAGACCAAAAGGAGTAACAGAGAAATACTCTCTAAAACATATCATCTACAGAATTGAAGAACTTTTGGGCGTAAAGGTAAAATTTGCAAATGACTGTATGGCTGCCGACGAGGAGGTCAAGAACCTTCAGCCTGGCGAGGTCCTTCTGCTTGAGAACTTGCGTTTCTATGCAGAGGAGGAGGGCAAACCACGCGGTTTGGCAGAGGATGCTACAGACGAGGAGAAGAAAGAGGCTAAAGCAAAAGTAAAAGAGAGCCAGAAAGAGTTTGTGAAAAAACTTGCTTCTTACGCAGATTGCTATATCAACGACGCATTCGGTACAGCACACCGCGCTCACGCTTCAACAGCACTTATTGCAAAATATTTCCCTAATGACAAGATGTTCGGTTACATCATGGAGGGCGAGATCAAGGCTATTGACAAAGTGCTTCACAATGGCGAACATCCTGTAACTGCAATTGTGGGTGGTGCAAAAGTATCATCAAAGATCGGTATCATAGAGCATCTTTTTGATGTTGTAGACAACATGATCATTGGTGGCGGTATGGTCTACACATTTGTAAAGGCTCAAGGCGGAAAGATTGGCAACTCACTATGCGAGGATGACCAGATGGAACTTGCTTTGAACATTATGAAAAAAGCAGAAGAGAAGGGCGTAAAACTATACTTCTCTAAAGAGGTTGTTATTGCAGATGCATTCTCCAATGATGCCAATACCCAAATAGTAAGCAACTTTGAGATTCCTGACGGTTGGGAGGGAATGGATGCCGCCCCTTCTACTCTAAAAGAGTGGGAAGAGGTTCTTATGAACTCAAAAACCATTCTTTGGAATGGCCCTGTAGGCGTATTTGAGATGCCGGCATTTGCAAAAGGTACAAACTACATTGCCGAGATTCTTGCAAAAGTTACCCAGGAGAAGGGCGCATTTACCCTTGTTGGTGGCGGTGACTCTGTTGCTGCTGTAACCCAAATGGGCTATGCAGACAAAGTAAGTTACGTTTCAACCGGCGGTGGCGCAATGCTTGAGTACCTTGAGGGTATTGAACTTCCTGGTATCAAAGCAATCAGAGAGTAAACGTATATCAGGGGAATAACACCCTACAGATAAACAAGGAGGAAGATCCACAGATTGCGGCTCTTCCTCCTTTTACTTTTCATTCAAGTTCCCTGCTGCAAACAACTGCCGATGGAACTATTTCAACGTCACCACTATAAGCACAGGATTGCTCTCTTCTGTGAGTTGTGCGGCAACGGCTTTCATTTTTGGAGAGTTGAATTGCCCGGCCCAATCTATAAATGTTATTGCATCTACAAGTTGGTACATCTTGTTTTGAGTAGTGAGTGAGGGCCAAAATGGGACTCCGTTATCAAGGTCATTAGTAAAACCATCCAATGGAAGCGACTCCTCTGTTTTTATGGCTGTCGTCTTGCCGGTAATTTTATCATAGACCATCTCACAAACCATCTGACGTTTAGATAGATTCGGAAATGCTTTAAAGAAATAGAGAGTTTCAAACAGAATAAATCTATCTGTTTCTGCATAGGTACTTGCTCTTAACATAACTTTTCTATCTTTTGGCAAGGTCGCACTGTAGTTACCAAAATCAAAGATGTATCTTACTTCACCATTAATGCTTCTAACAGTGTCTGAACCTACATTGGTAATAGATGGTATCTTGTAATAAGAATAAATATTAGGTTTATTCTTGCCAATTGTATAGATTTCACGTTCTTCATCAGTAAACTCACTTTTTCTCTTTTCTGATATACAATTGCCTTCCAAATCAAAAGTTATCAATTTACCTCCATCAAATACATCTATCTGCTCTTTCTGATGTACACTCAATGAGATGTCATTCATTAATCTTGCATACTCTCCAGGTCCATTGCCAGTAGTGCCGATTCCATTAAGGAAAACGCCATCACTCGAGAACCTGAAACAAGCAGGACTTTTTGAACTCATCATTTCACGGCATAAAAGGATATCATCTCCTACAGCCCTCAGTTTTAATGATTCCGGACCTGGCAACATTACAGAACTATCAGCAGCAAGTGCTATATAATCTATTTCTGAGGCATATTTACTCAATAATATCTCCTCACTGTTTGATAACTCTAATGCATCTTTCAACGGAATTACATTAATGGCATCGGCATTTTTATCCTGACATCCGCAGAAAATAAATAAAAAAAGGATATACGTACAGCACTTAACTATCTTTTCAAAATTTGGTTTACACATAATAAATTACGTTTAATAATCAAATGATAGAGTTACAAAAAAATAAGAATCCTCCATAAAATATTTCACTGACATTAGTGGAGACTAAAATTCTTGGACATTTATTTCAACGTCACCACTATAAGCACCGGATTGCTCTCTTCTGTGAGTTGTGCGGCAACGGTTTTCATCTTTGGAGAGTTGCCCAGATTTGCCACCTCCTTGAAATGGGCCGCCTGCACTATCTGATACATCTTCTTGCCATCTGAATATGAGGGGAGAAAAGGTGCGCCATCATCAATATCATTCTTGAATCCATACATCAGCCTGTACTTGGAATCATGCAACAGGGGTGTGGCCCTTTTTTCTCTCTTGTCAAATACAATTTTGGCTGAAGATGATTTTTCAGGAACAACTATATTTTTGAAATAATCTGCGAACAGCGATGTGGGGAATGATACAGGAATCATAATAAACCTCTCTGTTTCAAATATGAAATTTCCATTAGGCAAATTCCCCTTCCAATTGTCCCAGCATAAAGACAACAGCGGTTTCTTAACATTTTCCTGAACAGCAAACAGAGTATCCACCGCTGCATTTACAAGACGCAAGGAATCACCAAATGAATATATAAAGTTCCGCTGTCTCGTTTGAATACTTCTACCACCCATATCCAAAGAGGTTACAGATGTATTTCCTGCTTCAATCTCATGCAATTCACGCCCCAAAGAGTCTGTAACTACAATTTTCTGCAACACCTCATTATTTTCTCCAATATATCCCAAAAGAAAAGCATACCTGTTGTCATTGAGGCACTCAAGATCGTCTATCCTTGATTCTGATATAATTTCTCCCACTGCCCCATTACCATCATATATAACCGTTTTATTATGACCTGCTACAAAAATTCTGTTTCTACCGCCAACTCCTTTTACGTCACGCACAATGCCATAATGCTCCAGAAAAGTGTACTCTCCAGGGCCCCTTCCCCTCTTGCCAATTCTTCCAATATACTTTCCGTCGGCACTGAATCTGGCAACATCATTTGAATGACCAATGGCCGACACATAGAAATTCAATCCGTCTGATTTGACACTGTTTGCCATAATAACAGATTCCGCATTGGTTTCCAGCGGTATATACTCAATATCAGACGCATACTTGCTCAGATTAATGGTTTCGCCCGATTTCAGGAGTTCATTCACCGAGATTACCGGCAACACCTCCCTGCAATCCCTTTGGCTGCAGGCAACCAGCAAAAACAGGATTGCCGCTATAAAAACTTTCTTCATGACATTATAAAAAAGGAGAAAGGGTGCAGGTTGAATATACACAATACACAACTCACACCCTCTTAATAAATTCTTTCAAAAAGAAATCAACATACAACCACGCACTATACGGTCATAATCTCTTTCTCTTTTGCTGCAATGATCTCATCAATCTTCTTGTTGAAACCGTCAGTCTCTTTCTGGATTGTAACCTCAGCATCTTTGCAAACATCCTCAGGAAGACCCTCCTTCTGGAATTTCTTGTGTGCATCAACAACATCCCTGCGGGCATTCCTTACGCTTACTTTAGCGGTCTCGCCTGCAGCCTTTGCCTGTTTTACAAGTTCTTTTCTTCTATCCTCTGTAAGTGCAGGAATATTGATTCTTATCTGCTCACCGTTGTTTTGAGGTGTGAAGCCCAAGTTCGCATCCATAATCGCCTTCTCAATTGCAGGTATCATCTTTTTCTCCCAAGGCTGGATAATGATGGTCTTTGCATCTGGGGTATTTACACTTGCAACTTGAGGTACAGGTGTTGGAGAACCATAGTAATCTACCATAACCTGATTGAAAACTGCAGGGTTTGCCTTACCTGCCCTGAAATTTCTCAACTCCTCCTCCAAATGGGCAATAGCCTTGTTCATTTTCTCTTTTGCCTGAGCAATACAATCTTTTGAAACGCTTAATTCCATAGTATAAATATTTTTAATTATTGATTTCCTCTTTTTGCCTCCCGACAGCCTGTCGGGATTAAAACCATTACCTTCCTACAAAGTTACAAGGGTTCCTATCTGCTCACCCTCCATTACCTTAAGCAGGTTGCCGGGTGTATCCATATCAAATACCATAATAGGACACCTGTTCTCCTTGCAAAGGGTAAATGCAGTAAGATCCATAATCTTGAGACCGCGCGAATATACCTCATCAAATGTAATGGTATCAAATTTTACTGCTGTAGGATCCTTCTCAGGATCTGCTGTGTAGATGCCGTCTACGCGGGTTCCTTTAAGCAGAAGGTCAGCCTCAATCTCACAGGCACGCAATGCAGCGGCCGAATCGGTTGTAAAGTAAGGGTTTCCTGTACCTCCGGCAATGATTGCCACGCCACCCTTCTCCATTACCTCAACTGCCTTCTCCTTGGCATAGTAACGTGCCACCGGCTCCATCTGGATTGATGTGAAAACCTCTGCATCAACACCTGCAGATTTGATATGCATTGAAAGTCCTATACTGTTTATTACTGTTGCAAGCATACCCATCTGGTCACCCTTCACGCGGCTTACACCTTTGCCTACACCGCTCATGCCTCTGAATATGTTGCCGCCTCCAATTACAATGGCCACCTGCACACCTTTTGAGGCCACTGCGGCAATCTCCTTTGCATATTGCTGCATCATCTGGGGATCAAGACCCACTCCGGCCTCACCTCCCAAACTTTCGCCGCTAAGTTTCAATAAAACTCTCCTGTATTTCATTTTTCGAAAAATTTCAACTAATTTTGACATGTTTTGCTTGTTAAAGCCAAACAAAAGTAGCCAAATATTATGATAATTGCAACTAAGAGTATATCTTTGCGTAACTATTTTGAAATATAATAATAAATAACTTAAATAACGATATGGCTAATATCTTTACATCATCCATTGGAAAGAAACTTATAATGAGTATAAGTGGTCTGTTCCTGATTCTATTCTTGTTCATTCACGCATTTGTAAACGCATTGTCTCTAATCAGCGACGAGGCTTTCCAGGCCGGTTGCGAGTTCATGAGTTTGCCAATTGTAACCGTTATGGTTCCTGTACTTGCTGCAGGTTTCATCATTCACATTGTTTATGCGTTCATTCTTAACGCAATGAACCTTAAGGCACGCGGTCCTCAAAGATATGCTGTTCCAAACAAGGCTAAAACAGACGATTGGGCTTCAAAGAACATGTTGGTACTTGGTATCATTGTTCTTGGCGCCTTGGCATTCCACCTTACTCACTTCTGGGCAAAGATGCAGTTGCCTGAGATGATGGGCGGTCATGCAGAGCCGGGTCATGTTCTAATGGACCAGACATTCAAACCTCTTTGGGTTGTTATCGTTTACCTTGTATGGTTTGTTGCTTTGTGGCTACACATCAACCATGGTTTCTGGAGCGCACTTCACACTCTTGGTTTGAACAACAGCATCTGGATGAAACGCTGGAAAGTTGTAAGTTTGGTAGTTTCTACACTTCTTGTTGTAGTATTCATTGCTGTAGCACTTAAAGCATACTTTGTAGCAAACGGTTTCTGCGGTTGTTGCTAATAAAGAGAATAATAATAAGTTATGGAGAGCAGCCTTTGGCTGCTCTTTTTTTTTAATTTCCACTTACAGGAAGAGTTCCCTTATAATGGAATCGGAGACAAAGAGTTTGTCTGACGGAATACGTATATTGTTACCCTCCCTCACAAGAAGCCCCCTTCTTGCAAGACGGGCAATATCTGACTCAATATGCCCCAGCATGGCAGCATCAAGCAACTCCAAAGAGAAGCCTGCACACTTGCGCAGTCCCAGCATTATGGTTTCGTTAAAAATATCTGTAGCAGTGAGTTCTTCATACCCATTAACATTTTTGCATTTCACTTCTCCACCCTGTTCTCCGCTCCTCCTGCCATTTGCACTACCGTTATAATAATCACAATACCCTTTCACCGACGGATTGTTCCATATTCTCCTCGCCTGCACAGTAGTGTCCGAAGGGCCGGAGCCACGCACCCCCCCGTATTCACAGGCTGCCGATACACACTCTTCCGAAGCCAAAATACCTGTATATGAGTGGGCAGCAGGACCAAGGCCAAGATAGGGCACCCCCTCCCAATATGAACTGTTGTGCTTTGACCTGTAGCGGCCATCCTCCGAATGGAGGGCAAAGTTTGAGATTTCATACTGGTCATACCCTGCCTCTGCAAGCAGAGACTGCAACCTCCGGTACTGGGCCTCACACTCTTCATCCGACAAGCCTGCATACTCCCCTCTTTTGTACATTGCACCAAGAGCACTGCCAGGTTCAATGCTCATCTGATACGCAGAAATGTGCTGTGGTTTCAGTGATATGGCCTCCCTTATATTATGCTCCCAATCCTCTTCAGAGAGCATTGCGTAGCCAAAAATAAGGTCAATGCTTATATTGCTGATTCCCGCTTCCCGCAATATGCCTACCGCCCTTTTACCCTCTGCCGCATTGTGTCTGCGGTTCATCCACGCAAGGTGCTCATCCTTGAACGACTGCACACCCATACTTACGCGGTTCACACCAAGGGCCACGAGTCCGGCGGCATACTCGGGTGTTACATCATTGGGATTGACCTCTATTGTAAACTCCTCAATTTTATTGGTATACGCAATACCAGCCGCGTGCAGTGACTTGTCACTCAATTTATCCCGGGAAGCACTATGTGAAGCATCGCCCAAGACATCATGTGAAACACTTTGTGGAGCATCATACACGCCACTTTCCGGCAGAACCAGTCCGAAACTCTCCTTTACAGCCCCGACAACGGTGGCCAACTGCTCCAGAGACAAAACGGAAGGAGTTCCGCCACCAATATACAGTGTGGTTACGGAACTCCCTTTATCTCCTGACAATTCTCCTCTGGCAAAGTTTCTCCCGCCAGTGGCAGCATTGAAGAAATCTCTTCTGGCAAAGACTTCATTGCAAAGCGCATCGACAAACTTGTCACGCAAGCCAAGTTGCTTTACAGAGTAGAAATTGCAATATGTGCAGTATTGCGAACAGAATGGAATATGTATGTAGATTCCTGCCACAACTCTCTGCTCCGGAAGTTAATGCCGACTCTTACAAAAAAACTATTTCAAAAGAAGGTCTGCTGATCCCAACTTGCCCTCGGTTGTGTAGGCATCAACTGTGTAGACACCTTTTGTATAACCTGAACCGGAATCAAAGAATACACAAACCTCAACCTCGGCTCCCTGGTAGTCAACCTGTCGGGAAGCGGAGTAGATCATCTGCTCGCCTGCAGAGGTAAAGAGTTGCTGCTGGCCGCTTGTCATAAGAATTCCATCGGGACCTTTAACCCTTATGTACACAGTTCTTGGACCCTTCTTGGCCAAAGCATTCTCCACAAGGTTAAGACAAGCCTTAAGTTTTGCTGTACGGCTGCTGCGCTCGGTCTCCTTGCCGGTCTCGGTCACTGCTACCATGTTCACACCCCTACCCTTTACAATAGATCCAAGTTCTACCTGCTTGCCGAGATCCTCAGTTGTTGATTTGAGATTCTCATATTTGTTCCTGCTCTCACGTGCCTCTTTCTTGGCAACCGCAGCCTCTTTTCTCAATGTGGTGTTCAATGTGTTCAAAGAGTCAATCTGCTTGATATATCCACGCATGATGCTCCTCAAAGTACCCAACTCCTTCTCATACTTGCGCAGTCTTGCCCTGTTGTTGGCCTCGGTCTGCTTGACTTTCTCCAACAATTGAGCAACCTTCTCACGCTCAAGCATAAGTTCATTGTTCAAAGTATCATTTGTACTTGAAAGGTTTGAATAATCCTCCTGCAACTGTACCATCTCTGCAGTAAGGGTCTCCTTGTCAACTGTAAGGTCATTGATCATTGAGTTTCTGTCCACCCAAACATAAATGAGAACACCAACAAGCACAACTATTACACCTGCAAGCGCTCCAATCAAAACTTTAAAATTCTTTTCCATATCTTTTTACCCTTTTAATTTCCAAAACTCTATTCCTCTTCCCGACAATCTCTTCCACAATCTGCAAAAATAGCAAATTTATTGCCAAAAATCCACCATTTGGGGGCTATTGATCTTTTTTTGCTCTCTTTGTTTGCATTTTGCACAATTTTTGATAACTTGCTGCCTGCTTCCAATGTTTTTAAACCATAAAAATCAAAAAAAGATGAAAAGATACATCATTAGAGCCGTAAAATATTTCTTTTATATAGGCATTATCTTTACACTTCTTGTTACCATCATGTTCTACACTTCCGATGTTCCTGAAGGAACTACAGTACTTGACCTTTTCAAAGAGGGCGCATGGTGGAAAATACTCCTCTTCTTTGTTGTGTTTTCTGCTGTTTATCCGGCTATCGGATATCAGAAAAAGGAGATTTACTCCAACGGCAACTGGGATGAGAAAAAGAGGGAGATCAAAGCAATTTTTGAGAATGCGAACTTTATATTGAAGGAGGAGACCCCTACCTCAATGACATTCATTTTAAGGAACAAGTTCATGCGCTTCATGAGATATTACGAAGACACCATTGTGCTTGACTACAGCAATGAGCCTGCAACAATCTCCGGATTGCGCAAAGATACGCTCCGCTTCTCAAGATCAATTGAGCGTCTTATGAGAATGGATGCAGAATAGGCTTGCCTTGCTTGACCACTAAAACATAAAATCATGAAAGTAGTTGGAAAATACCCCAATGCCTTCTCTGCCAATGTTGCCAAAGGCATGTTGGAGAGTGAAGGGATTCCTGCCCAGGTATTGAACGAGTACCTCCCGCTGGTGGCAGGAGTTGTAAACAGCGACCTGCTCAGTATAGAACTGGCAGTAAGGGATGAGGATTATTCAGAGGCCAAAAGATTGTTGGCCGCCTGCTCCAATGCAGAGTAGAACTCCTCTCCAAAGGCATCTATAAGAGGTTCCCGTAAGAATTTATATACGGGAATCTTTTCTTTTTTACCCTTGGCAAAGGCATCTGAACAGATTCTCCATCTGTGAAGATTGAGTGCAGTCATTCCGTTGGAGAACTTTGAAACCCTTATTGGATAGAGCCTGCAGGAGATAGGTTTCTTGAATTTGGATGTTCCTGCATACCAGGCCTTCTCAACCGCGCAGAAGCAGTTGTTCTCTTTGTCAAAACAGGTATACGCACACTCTTCATCATTGACGAGCGGAGTTACAAGGTCACCATCCCGGTCTGTTACGGCAAAGCCCTGCGCCTGCAATGCCTCAAGGCCCTCCGGTGTAAGCAGATGCTTATACCCCTCAAAATTCTCCTTGAAGAGTTGCTCCTCCTCCTTCTCCATAGGAGCGCCACTGTCGCCAATTATGCAGCAACAGCCGTGACATACCGGATAGTCACATGCAAAATACTCTGTAATAACCTCTGATGAAACGAGATAATCGCCTATCTCAACTATATATGCCCTATGGTTTTTCATGCCCTGTAGCCTCCTGTGCAAATTTTACCAACTGATGTCAAAATACTCCTTTATGAACTCATTCTCCTTGAAGAGGTTTTCGGTACTTACATCCTTTGTTGTACCTTCCATGGTTATTGCAACCATATTCCCCTCATTGAGCAACCTTGATGCAAAATCCTTCAACTGACCTGGAGTTATGGCATCAAGGCTCTGCATATAGTTGCTGAAAAAGTCCTTGCCCATCATATATCTGTGCTCAAACACATCAAGCCAATAACGGTTGGTTGCATTTGCGGCAAGAAAATCATCCTTCAACTGCTGCTTCAATGCGGCAAGTCCGCTCTCCTGCACAGCGCCTGCAGCCACGGCCTCAATTGCACCGCCTACAATACCCTTTACCACATCGGCATTTGCACTGTCGGTCTCAAACTCCACACCCATGGCAAAAATCTGCTCCGGATAGTTGAGCAGCGAACTCTTTACCCCATGACACATCATGTAACGTCTGCTGCTGCGCTGTGCCAGGATACCCTCAACATACTCATCAAGAAGCCTGCCCATAATATTGTTGCTCAAATTGTAATCCATTCCGCACGAATATGTGAGGTTTGTAAATGTGCGCGGATTTATCATTCTGTAGAGGAAACGCCTCTCTACGCTGCCTTTAGTAAGATAGTTGGGCACAGTCATCCACTCCTCCTTGGCTGCAGGATTACCCTTTATTGAACCTATATATTTGAGTACCAACTCCCTGTATGCCTCAACATCAATATCTCCCACAAATATGAAGACAAAATCTGCTGCATTGGCAAAGCGTTCTCTTGTACTGTTGAGCATTGAGGCATAATCCATGCCTGCAATCTCCTCATTATCCATCCTCCTTATGTAGTTTTTGTTGCTGTAGTTGTAGTGGAGTATTGAATCCTTGAAGACCACTGATGGTGCCAGATCCCTGTACGATGACTCAAAGAGTTTTCCCTGCTTGTACAGGTCAAAGGCTGCCTGGTCGGCCCTGCGGCCTGTCATGTTCATGTGTATTGCATGGAAAAGTTTTTCAACATTGTTTTTCTGCGCATAGCCCTCCAGAACTTCTGTATTCTGACGTATTGCAGCCTTCATGTCGAGGTTGTGATAAGCATAGAGTCTCTCAAGTTCCGGTTGCGACATCTTCTCAAGTCCACCCATATTGAGCACATCATTCAAATATTGCTCAGAACCGTAATTTGCACCTTTCACAAGAGAGTAGCCGCCCTTGCTTACCGCCCTGAACGAAACGGTATCCGAAGCATTTCTCTTTAGCACCACAGTTGCACCATTGGAGAGAATGAATATATCGGCATTGGTAACGACATCCGAAACGGAAGATACAACCGTTGCCTCCGCTCCTTTTTCGGCGAACTCCGGCCATTTCACAATCGGCGCCTCCTTCCGGATTGACGGAGTACGCAAACCGGCATTTGTATAGGCAGCAAGGATACGCTCCGGAGTAATTCCCTCCATACCCTCATATTCAGGCATCCTGCATGATATAACCACGTTGTCTGACTGTCCGAGCATGGCCCCTGCATACTGGTTGAGTTGGTTGAGCGAGATTGTAAAGAGTATCTCCTTCATTATCTCAAACTTGAGTTCTATACTTGCCAATGTGCCGTCGTTGTAGAAGTAGTCAAGAGCCCTCTGGAGATATATGTCATTGCCCAAAGCGGCCCTGTTGTCATAAATCTGCTCCAATTCCCTGAAGTAAATCTCCTTTGACCTTGCGCACTCCTGTCCGTTGAAACCATATTTGGCCATCTTTCCAATCTCGGCATTCACAAATGAAATGGCCGAATAAATCATGTTTGGAAGCGTTTCAAATGTGATTGAAAAACTCTCCTGATTGCGGATGTTCATGAATTTGCCCTTCTTGATCTGAAGGTTTGTAATTGGAAGGGTATTGTTTATGATTCCGTCGCGCAACCTTGCAAAAAGGAGTTTTGAGATTGCATGGTCCATATACTCCTGTATGAACGGGACAGAGGTATTCTTGTACTTCTTCACAAGAGGCTCCTTCAATATGTCTATGGAAATCTTTGTCCTGTTATACTCCTTGTCCTTGAGGATATATACCTTTACTCCATCAAAAGGCTCAGGGGTAAAGTAACTTCTCGACTGCTTGTCAAGAGGTTTCTGTATTGTTGAAAAGACCGATTTCACCTTTGTTTCAATCAAATTTAGATCAATGTCGCCAACCACAATGACCGACTGGAAATCGGGGCGGAACCATTTGTAGTAGAAATTCCTCAACTCCTTTGATGAAAAGTCATCGATTCCCGACAGATGTTCAGGCTTGAGGTTGGTTGCATAATTGCTCTGGGGATAGAGCGCATTCAGCAGTTTGTCATCAAGCCTCCTTGACGCATCCCACTCATATACAAGCGCATTCTTCACAAAAGGTGCCTCATCCTTTATATCCTCCTCATCTATATTTATGGAGTTGAGCCAGTTGTACAAAATCAACAATGATGAGTCAATGGTGTTCTGATTTGAGGCAGGCACATCTTTGATAAGATAAGTAACATCATCCTCACGTGTGGTGAAGGAGACGCCATCGGGCTTCACACCAATGGATTTGAGATATGTGATGATTGTTGAATCTGTAAAATTTCTTGTTCCCTTTACGGTAAGTGCCTCAAGCATCTTGAACATTCCGGTCTCACCATCCTCCTCAAGTGTTGAGCCCACCCTCTGCGCCACTCCAAAATGGGCATAACCTTTTTGTGCAGTGTTCTTTATAAGTATATATGAAAGGCCGTTTGCCAAAGAGCCCCGCCTGACTCTGGGATCATCCGGCAATTTCTCTACATCTTGTGCCAGCAACATAGTACAATTTAGACAGGCTGTCAAAATTAAAAGTGCTGTAAGCAGTCTGAAAATGTTCCTCATGTCAATTCAAATTTATGCAAAAATACAAATTTCAGGCGGTTTTTTGCTTCTATTCCCTTTTTTTTTTACATTTGCGTTTGTGTCTTTTTAAATTGGAACATTTTTTGAAGATAAAACAATCAATAATAATCACTAAAAATCTTAAAATCAAATGAAAAAGTTTGGTAAATTTTTTATCATGGCATTGGTTTCCATGTTTGTTTTGGGCAATGCATACGCTCAAGATTTAGGCGAGGCTACTGAAATTTACAACAACGCTGCAACAGCATTGAACGAAGACAGGGCTGCTGAGGCTCTTGAGGGCTTCCAGAAAGCACTTTCAATTGCAGAGGCTGCAGGTGAGGAGGGTGCCCAATTGGTATCTGACTGCAAAGGCATCATCCCTAAAATCCTTTTGAAATTGGGTAAAGATGCTGCTGCTGCAAAAGATATGGACGGAGCGATTGCCAAATTGAATGAGGCTATTGCAAAGGCTAACGAATACGGCAATGCTGAAACTGCTGCTGATGCAAAAGAGTTTATCACAATGGTATATATCACCGACGGCAACTCTCTTTTGAACGAGAAGAAGTTCCCTGAGGCAATCGCAGAGTATGAGAAGGCTCTTGCAGTTGACCCTGAGAGCGGTATGGCACACTTGAGAATAGGTATGTGCAAGGCTCAATTGAATGACGTGGCTGGTGCTGTTGCATCTTATGAGAAGGCCATGACTTTGGGTCAGGAGGCCAATGCAAAGAAACAACTTGGCAATATCTACGTTAAACAGATGGTTGCTGACTACAAGGCTAAAAACAGCGCAGGCGCATTGGATAACGCAATGAAAGCCCTTGAGTATGGCGAGAACCCTAACGCTTACAAGATTGGCGGTATGGCTGCTGTTGGTCTAAAGAAATATGACCAGGGTATTGAGTTGCTTTCAAAAGCCAAAGCAGATGCTTCTGTAAACTACAACTTGGCAAAAGCATACGAGGCTAAAGGCAATGGCGCAAAAGCATGTGAGTATTACAAACTTATCACTGCAGACAAAAACTACGGTGAGTACGCTAAATCAAAGGTTACAGCACTATGCAAATAAAACTCACGCCTGATGGCGTGCAGGATATGCAAAAGAAGATTACAGAACTGGAGTTGCTTGCTCCAGCCAAAAATAGGGACATCGGCATTGCGGCAATAGACTGTGGTGCCGATGCCGTATATATTGCAGGCCCCCAATTTGGAGCCCGCGAAGGGGCCGGCAACCCTGTTTCCGAGATTGCGGAACTGGCTGCCTACGCCCATAAATTTGGTGCAAAGGTCTATATGACAGTAAACACCATCCTGTATGACCACGAACTACAGGAGGCCGCCGACATTATCCGCCAGGCATATGAGGCAAAGTGTGATGCCATTATTGTACAGGACCTTGGAGTTCTTGCTCTTGACCTGCCTCCTATTCCCCTTTATGCCTCTACACAGACAAACCTGAGAACCCCGGAACAGGCCAGATTCCTTGAGAGCCTCGGATTTGAGCGTCTTATTCTTGCCCGCGAATTGAGTCTTGACCAGATTGCAGCAATAAAGGGTGCTGTAAATACAGATATAGAGACATTCGTTCACGGTGCCTTGTGTGTAAGTTACAGCGGTCAGTGCTATCTGAGCCAGAAAGTTGCAGGCAGAAGTGCCAACAGGGGCACTTGTGCCCAGGCCTGCCGGTCGCTCTATACCTTGGCCGACAGCAACGGCAAGGTGCTGCAGAGGGAAATGCCGTTGCTCTCATTGAAAGACTTCAACCTGAGCAACCGCATAGCAGATCTTGTAAAGGCGGGTGTAACTTCCTTCAAAATTGAGGGAAGATTGAAGAATGTTTCTTACATAAAGAACATTGTAAAACTCTACCGTGAGAGAATTGATGAGTTCCTTGCCTTGAATCCCGGATATGCGAGGGCCTCACTTGGTGATGTAAAGGGAGGGTTTGCACCAAACGCAGACGTTACATTCAACAGGGGCTACACACAATTTTTCATTGACGGGGAGCGCGGGAGATGGAGGAGTACCGACGGCGCCAAATATCTTGGCGAGTACATTGGAACAGTTACCTCCAGTGGCAAGGAGAAGAGCGGCAACCTCATCTTTGAGTACAAAACCGACAACGCCAAAGCCTCTCCCATAACAAATGGAGACGGTCTCTGCTTTGTGTCGCCCGACGGCCAGATAAGCGGAACAAGGGCCAACAGTTGCAACGGCAGAAGCGTATCGGCTGCAGAGAGAGTACAGGTGGCTGTCAGGTCAAAGATATTCAGGAACTTCAATATCTCATTTGAGAGGGAGTTGGAGAAGAACCCGCCCAAAAGGCTCATACCTGTAAGACTTGCAATGATGGAGCACAACGGTGAGCCTCTTATCAGGGCCACTTGGGGCAGGAGGGGCGATGAGCAGACCAATATTGTAGAACTTCCGCTCGGCAAGGGTTTGGAGAGCGCCTCAAACAGGGAACTTGCAATCAGGAACCTCTACACACAACTTGGCAAGAGCGCAGGAGTTTTCCAGTTTACGCTTGAAAGCATCGGTGAGCCGATGCAGATTCCGTTCCTGCCGGTAGGAAGGATAAACCAGATCAGAAGGGATATTGCCGGACTTGTGGAGAAGCGGATAGCAGAGATTTACGAGTCGGGGCGTGAAGAGTATGGGCACAAGCATAAGGCCTTGGCAAAAGGGAGGGTCAATGAGGGAAATCTTCTGCCTACACCACTTGGTGCAACACCCGACTACAGGGCAAACTGCTCAAACAAATTGTCGGGAAGAGTGTATAGAATGAGGGGAGCCACAAGTGTTGCTCC
Source organism: Bacteroidales bacterium (assembly GCA_015060245.1). Taxonomy (GTDB): domain Bacteria; phylum Bacteroidota; class Bacteroidia; order Bacteroidales; family UBA932; genus Egerieousia. The sequence continues at coordinate 122,878 of SUYU01000001.1, forward strand.
GGCATATGAACTTCAGGAGGTGGCCGGTGCAGAACTGATGCGCTCAAAATATTGCATCAAGTATGAATTGGGGCTGTGTCCCAACTACAAATTGCGGGCACGCCACGACAAAGGTTATGTGAACAGATTGGACAAGACAGACTTCAAGGAACCGCTCTTGTTGCTCAACGGCAAAAACAGGCTCGAACTGAAATTTGACTGCAATAAGTGCGAAATGGTAGTTATTGGCTAAAAAATATGTAATTTTACGCCATGCAATTTTCTGATGTTTTAGGACATAGTGAGATTATTGGGAATCTCCGCAATATGGTGGACAGCAACATGGTCCCGCATGCCATCCTGTTTACGGAGAGGGAGGGTTTTGGAGCCCTGCACCTTGCATTGGCTACAATATCCTACATGTTCTGCCGGCAGAGGCACAATGGAGACTCCTGCGGAGCATGCAACCAGTGCAGCAAAACTGGCAAACTGGTGCATCCCGACCTCCATTTCACATTCCCTATAAATGTCTCTACGCTTGTGGGCAAGGAGAAAAGGGCAGAGATTGAGGAGTTCTACCCGTTATGGCGTACTCTTGTAAAGGAGAATCCCTGGTTTGGAGAACAGGACCTCTACAGGGCAATAGGCATAGAGAACAAATTTGGAAACATAAGCGTGAATGAGGCCAATTCCATCATGCGCAAACTTGCATTAAGTTCGTTTGAAGGCGGCATAAAGGTGATGCTCATAATGTTTCCGGAGAGAATGAACCAGGAGGCCGCAAACAAACTGCTCAAATCTTTGGAGGAGCCACAACCGGATACCTACTATTTTCTGATATCCCACAACCCTGCAAAGATAATCGCAACAGTACTGAGCAGATGCAGGATAATTGAGGTCCCTCCTATCGGACATGAGAGACTTGCAGAGGCTCTTGAGCGTGATTTCGGCATCGACGCAGAGCAGGCAATGTTCTGGGCAAGATGCTCCGGCGGAAGTTACGGCAAGGCTGCCGGAATGATTTCCGGAATGAATGAGGAGAATGAGAACAATACCCTCTTCATGAAACTTCTCGAACTTGGAATAGCCAAAGATCATGTTGCAATGTTCGAGATATGGGAATCACTCTCTGCAAAGGGCAAGGAGGCACAGAAGAATTTCTGCACTGAGAGCCTTGAAGTTTTAAGAAAAATATATGTGGTCAGCCTTGGGCTCGACAGCATCTCCTATACCCACAGCAGGGAGAGGGAGACTCTGAAAGCATTGTCGGGAAGAATAAAGGCAGATTTTTATGAAAAGGGATACAACTTCCTCAACCAGGCTGTTGACGCCATTGAGAGGAATGTGAACCCAAAATTTATTTTCTGCGATTTATGTAATCGCATCTATTATAATATATGATTATGGAGAAGAGTAGAGTTTACGATTGCCAGAGAGGTTGTGAGATAACCCATAATGAGAACGGCGAGACAAACTGTTCATACAATCCCAATTGCTGCAAATTGAGCGTTTTCAATTGGCTCGACGGTATTGTGCAGGAGGACGTGGCACACCTTTTTGAGGTCAGGTTCAAGAATACAAGAAAGGGAATATATAAAAATGAGTCGGGACAAAACCTCAGGATAGGGGAGTTTGTTGTTGTTGAGGCACAGAACGGATATGACCTTGGTATAATAACTTTGGCCGGTCCCATCATTGCACGCCAGTTGAAGAGGGACAGGATTGACCCCGAGACCTACGAGTTCAAGAAGATCTACCGCAAGGCGCGTCCGGCCGACATAGAGAAGTGGCAGGAGGCCATTGCACGCGAACACCGCACAATGATACGTTCTCGTCAAATGGCTGCAGATCTTGAACTTAATATGAAGATTGGCGATGTTGAGTTCCAGGGCGACGGCACAAAAGCCATTTTCTACTATATCGCCGATGAGAGGGTTGACTTCAGGCAACTCATCAAGAACTTTGCTGAGGAGTTCAGGATAAGAATCGAGATGAAGCAGATTGGAGCCCGACAGGAGGCCGGTCTTATTGGAGGTTTGGGTGTATGTGGGCAGGCGCTCTGCTGCTCAAGATACATGAATGACTTCCAGTCAATCACAACACAGGCAGCAAGGTGTCAGGATCTCTCGTTGAACCCCCAGAAACTTGCAGGACAATGCGGCAAATTGAAGTGCTGCATCAACTATGAGGCTTCGGCCTACATTGATGCACAGAACCATATGCCTCGTGTACATGAACCGCTCCAACTTGAGGACGGCGAAGCATTCCTGTTGAAGACAGACATCCTCCGCGGCATCATGTGGTTCTCCTACGACGCCCACAACATGGCCAATATGGTTCCGTTAAAGGCAGAGCAGGTTACCGCCATCATTGATATGAACAAAAAGGGCAAGAAGGCTCCGTCGCTGCTCGAGAGCAAGGGTAAAGAGAAATCACCTGAATTCTTCAGCGCAGCAGGCGAGGAGAGCATCTCCCGTTTTGATGAGACCAAATCACCACGCAAGAAAAACAACCGCAACAGGAAGAACAAGCGTAAACAACAATGATCCTGCGCCTGACCGCATATCTTCTGCTTATGACGGCAACCCTCCTGTCCTGTACAAGGAGGCCGCTTCAACTCTCTGATTTCAAGGAACTTGACATTTCCCAAGGATGGAGAGAGGGTGTGGAACTTGCCATTGATATGGAAGATACTGTAAACACCTGCATGCTGGAGATCTGCATGCAGATAAAGAACAGCCAGCGGGTTAACAATGTTGATACCTTTGCCGTAACAATTGATATCGTTTCACCTGAGCAGTTGCATTACAGCGAAAGGATTGCCCTCCCAACCTCCACCACCAGAAACAACACCCCTTATACTCTTACAAACGGCATAAGGAATTACAGATGGACATATAGAAGAGGCATAAACAACAGGATTAGCGGACGATGGATGTTTACATTGACTCCGTCGGGCACAAATGTTCAGCAAAAGGAAATATATAAAGAGATTATTGGAGTGGGAATCTCCTGCAAAAAAGAGAATAGCCAATGAGTTCAAAGGACAAACTTAGAAAATTCAGAGAAAATGAGACATTTGCCTGCCTCTTCCAGCCAAAGACTGAGGAGGTTCTGGGCAAGCCATACAGCCTGCGCGGCAAATGGGGCAAGGAGATATTCGGCAACGACAACCCAATAACCCTTGAGTTGGGCTGCGGCAAGGGAGAGTACACAATTGCCCTTGCGCAAAAGTTTCCGCAGAGAAATTTCATAGGCATTGACATAAAAGGTGCGCGTCTGTGGAAGGGTGCCAAGTTTGCCACCGAGAACAAGATGGAAAATGTACTCTTTATAAGGACACGCATTGAGTTCATAACCTCCCTTTTTGCAGAGGGCGAGATTTCAGAGATCTGGATAACCTTTCCCGACCCTCAACTCAAACGCCCGCGCAAACGCCTTACCGGCACCATGTTCCTTGAGCGCTACAGACAATTTCTTGCTCCCGACGGCATAATCAACCTCAAGACCGACAGCAAATACCTGCACAACTACACCCTTGCCCTTGCACAGCAGAACGGGCTTGAAATCCTTGAGGCAAACAATGATATCTACGGCTCCGGCAGGGCCGATGAAATCCTCTCAATAAAGACCTTCTATGAGGCACACTACATAAAGAGAGGGCTTGAGATTACCTACCTTGCATTCAGGCCTGAAAATGGCAAACAACTCATTGAGCCTCAGTGGGATGAAGAATACTGGGAGATTGAAGAGGCAAAGGGCCGGGAAAATACTCCGGCAAACAAAGGATAACCGGACTGCGGCCAACCCGCAAAACCGTGAAGAGGTTGGCTCAAAACAAATCTGTAAGAAAAGCAGACCCCTGCCGGAGCACTATTCCGGCAGGGGTCAGTTGTTTAATGAGAAGGTCTTGTAGATCAGCCTCACATTCATTACAAATGCCGCTCTGGAGCACTTATTCCCTATTTGATCACGCCAAGTTCCTTGCCGATCTTGGTAAAGGCAGCAATTGCTTTGTCCAGATGCTCAACCTCGTGACCCGCAGATATCTGTACACGTATACGCGCCTGTCCTTTAGGCACTACAGGATAGTAGAAGCCCACCACGTATATACCCTCTTCAAGGAGTTTTTCTGCCATCTGCTGCGACAGTTTTGCATCATAAAGCATAACTGCACATATTGCCGACTGGGTAGGTTTGATATCAAATCCAGCCTCTTTCATTTTGGCTACAAAGTAGTCTGTATTGCTGTGAAGTTTGTCCTGAAGTTCATTTGTACGTGCCATCATGTCAAACATTGCAATGCCTGCAGCCGCCACCATTGGAGGAATTGAGTTTGAGAACAGATATGGGCGTGAACGCTGGCGCAACATTGCAATAATCTCCTTTTTACCTGTTGTAAAGCCACCGATCGCTCCGCCGAATGCCTTGCCAAGTGTTCCTGTAAGGATCTCTATCTTGCCCCTCAAGTCATACTGCTCGGTAGTGCCTCTTCCTGTTTTTCCAACCACACCTGCAGAGTGTGACTCGTCAACCATTACCATTGCATCATACTTCTCCGCCAATTCGTAAATCTTGTCAAGAGGTGCCACGTTGCCGTCCATTGAGAATACACCATCTGTTACAATAAGCCTGTGACGCTGCGCCTGGGCAAGTTTCAGACAATTCTCCAACTCCTCCATATTTGCATTTGCGTACCTGTACCTCTGGGCCTTGCACAATCTCACACCGTCAATGATTGAAGCATGGTTGAGCGCATCCGAGATAATTGCATCCTCTTCATTCAAAAGTGGTTCAAACACGCCGCCGTTTGCATCAAAGCAGGCTGCGTAAAGTATTGTATCCTCGGTACCGAAGAACTCCGCAATCTTTCTCTCAAGTTCCTTGTGGAGATCCTGTGTTCCACAAATGAAGCGCACGCTCGACATTCCAAAGCCCCTCTCGTCCAAGGCTCTTTTTGCAGCGTCAATAAGTTCGCGGTTATCTGACAATCCAAGATAGTTGTTTGCACAGAAGTTAAGCACCTCCTTGCCTGTATTGACTTTGATTGCCGCCTTTTGGGGTGATACAATGATTCTCTCGTTTTTATACAAACCGGCCTCCTCTATTGATTTGAGTTCAGCCTGAAGATATTGTTGAAATTTATTGTACATAGTGCTATTAAGTTTTAATTTGCAATTTCCATTCAAGAACAGGTTGTAATCTTTATAAAGTTACAGCGATTCCGTTACAAACTTACACAAAAAGCGCGGAATAATATCCAGATTTCAAAAAAATATATTGCCCGGGTAATCAAAATTTGGAGTATATTTGTTAATCCTGCAGACGGATATTTTTGTCTGTAGGGAATATTTGTATTTTCAACTTGCCTGTCGACAACAATTATGGAGAGTATAAAGAATATCTTTAAAGTTGGTAAGGGGCCTTCGAGCAGCCATACAATGGGGCCTCGTGCCGCAGCCCTCATCTTTTTGGAGAGGAATGCCAATGCCGCCAAATTTGGCGTTACGCTCTACGGTTCATTGGCTGCCACAGGCATAGGCCACTTGACTGATGTGGCTCTTCTTGAGGTTCTGGGCGGTTTTTCAGAGGAGCAACTCAACCGCATGACAATAGATCAGTTGAGGGAAGCCGGACGCAATTGCCGCTGCAAGTTGAATTTCAGACCGGAAACCTTCCTCCCACAGCACCCCAACGGACTCTTCTTTGAGGCTTACGACAACAATGGCAATGTTGTGGACCGATGGACAACCTTCAGCATAGGCGGAGGCGACATAAGCGACAGCGGATGCCGTGAAGAGAGGACCCAGATATATCCGCACAGCAAGATGGATGAGATACTCAATTGGTGCAGAGATAACGGGACCTCCTTCTGGGAGTATGTGGCAACCTATGAAGAGAAGGATGTATGGGATTATCTTGCCTATATATGGGAGACAATGAAACAATCCGTAGAGCGTGGTCTGGAGAATGAGGGTGTTCTTCCCGGAGGTCTCAAACTCGCAAGAAGAGCCTCCTCATACTACATAAAATCAAAGGGATATCAGGGCTCAATGCAGAGGAGGGCCGTAACATTTTCATATGCACTGGCTGTTGCCGAAGAGAACGCAAGCGGAGGAATCGTGGTTACAGCCCCTACGTGCGGATCCTGCGGAGTGATTCCCGCAGTAATGTATCTTTATCAGAAGAGTTACGATTTTTCTGACAAAAAGATTATAAAAGGGTTGGCTACTGCCGGCCTGATTGGCAACCTCATAAAGACCAATGCATCAATATCAGGCGCAGAAGTAGGTTGTCAGGGCGAGATAGGCTCCGCCTGCAGCATGGCCTCCGGGGCCGGAGTGCAGATTTTTGGCGGAACACCTTCTCAAGTGGAGTATGCCGCCTCAATCGGCATGGAGCACTTTCTTGGACTTACCTGTGATCCTGTGGGCGGACTTGTGCAGATACCTTGTATAGAGCGTAATGCCTTTGCAGCCACAAGAGCCGTTGATGCAGACATTTACGCACTTATGTCCGACGGTTCCCACAGGGTAAGTTTTGACACCGTAGTTGAAGTGATGAACAGGACCGGACACGACTTGCCAAGCCTCTACAAGGAGACTGCAGAGGGTGGCTTGGCCTACATTATGGCCAAAAAGTAGAATTATTCCTAAATTTGTTCCAACTTTAAAAATAAATTTGTCTGAACTTTAAAAAATTGGTGCTAAATTAGCAACTTAAATCGGGAGTGTTTTGTGAAACTCCAAGATATATATATTGTAAAACTTTAAATGTAAATCATTATGGCAATGGAAGTAAATGATACTAATTTCAAAGAGGTTGTTCTACAGAGTGACAAACCTGTAATGGTAGATTTCTGGGCAGCCTGGTGCGGCCCATGCAAAGCGCTTATCCCAGTTGTTGAGGAGGTGGCTGCAGAGTATGAAGGCAAGGCTCTTGTTGTAAAATGCAATGTTGACGAGGCTGCTGATGCGCCTATGGATTATGGCATCAGAAACATTCCTACACTTTTGTTCTTCAAGGGTGGCGAGTTGAAAGCCAAACTTGTAGGTTCAGTGGCAAAATCTGCAATCACTGCAGAATTGGAAAAACTAATGTAAAATCATTTTTATGAAGAAGACTTTAATTGTACTTTGTGTGATGTTACTCTGCGCCCTTCAGATGAGGGCACAGAGCGGTTTTGGTATAAAGGGAGGATTGAGTTACAATTCAATGTCTGATATTGAGATTGAGAATTGGGAGAGTTCCTTCAAGAAAAAAACCGGATTTCATGCCGGCATCCTCTATAAGGCAAGACTTGTAGGAGGCTTGGCTCTTCAACCCGAACTGCTCTATATACAGAAGGGCGGCAACCTTGAGACGATGGGCAAAAATGCAGATTTCAAGGTGCATCATATTCAGTTGCCTGTAAATCTCCAATGGGGAATAGACCTTATGCTTTTCCGTCCGTTTATCATGGTTTCTCCTTATATCGGATATGCCATAGCCAATGGCGACGAACTCAAGGGGCTGAAATGGGACAACATGAACCGTTTTGAGTATGGTATAGGTTTGGGTGCAGGTCTTGACATATGGAAGTTCCAGGTTACAGGCAGATATTGCTGGGATCTTGGCAAAGTTGCTGAATTTGAATGGAATGGGATAGACACATTCAAGGGTGGAAAGGACAAGGGATTCGAACTCTCTTTAGCATTCATTTTTTAAGGCTGTGGATATAAACAACGTAAAAAAAGAGTTGGGAGCAGATTGGAGCGGATATCATGAAACATTGATATCCGCTTTATGCAACAGCAATGAATTTGTTTCAAAGATAAACAACTACCTCATTGAAAATGCCGGCAAACAGTTGAGGCCGGTATTGTCATTATTGTCGGCAAGGGCATGTGGAGAACCCAACGCCACAAGCCATTGTTGCGCTGCAGTTTCGGAGATGATACATACAGCAACACTGTTGCATGATGATGTTGCTGATGACGGCAACCTGCGAAGGGGTGTCCCTACAGTCAAGGCTGTATTCGGACAGGCCGCATCAATACTTGCCGGAGATTATTGGCTGGCCCAGGCTCTGGATATCCTTACACAATGCGGCAAGGATGTGCTGGCCTGCTATACACACGCCGTGAAGGAACTCTCCATTGGAGAACTTATACAGATGGAGAAGGCCGAATCTCTTGATACAGAAAAGGATGATTACTACTCCATCATAGCAAAAAAGACTGCCAGCCTCTTTGTTGCAGCAATGAAGAGCGGGGCCATTTCTGTTGGCGCCTCTCCTGAAACAATCGGTGCAATAGAGAAGTATGCCTACGAACTTGGCGTTGCCTTTCAGATAAGGGATGACATTTTTGACTACAAGCCATCTATGGATACCGGAAAGGTTGCCGGGGCCGACATTAAGGAGAGAAAGATAACCCTGCCTCTGTTGTGCGCTATGGAATCCTCTTCCGAAGATCAGGCAAAAGAGATCAGGGAAAAGATAGCACATATTGAAAATACACTTACCAAGGGCGGAAAAATAAGCGGGGCCGAAATGGAAATAATTGGCCAGGTGAATGATTTTGTGCAGAGATTCAATGGTGTTGCCAAGTCACAGGCAATACTTGAAGAGCATAGCCGTATGGCAGTACAGGCCCTTGCTCCACTTCCCCAATGCTGGGCTAAAGAGCGGTTGGCCGAGTTGGCTGAATATGTAGGCAAAAGGGAAAAATAGGGTAATGTAGCCCCAAACGGCAAGATGTACCCTCCTGCACCAATATATAACCAAAGGATTAGGGTATAAGCGGAAAATCAAAATATACCGGAAAAGGAAGAGTTCCTATAATGTCTCGCATTATAGGAACTTTATTATATGATATAGCATCATTGCGCTGGCAACAAGTTTTATTCCTGTTCCAAAGATAAAACCCAGGAACGAGCCAATGGCTGAAAGGAGCGACTCGCCCAATTGCTTTCCGTTAAGAAGAATCTCTCCAAGCAGAGCACCGAGAAATGCTCCTGCTATGATTCCGAATGGTGGAAAGAAAACTAATCCAATGATTGTTCCGGCCAGGGAGCCCCTAACCGCCTCCCTTGAGCCTCCCGTCCATTTGGTAAATAGGGCCGGAACCACATAATCAAGAATTGAAACGGCTACTGTAACGGCAAGCCATATGAGCATGAATCTGCCGGTTATCGGTTCTGCTGCACCACTCTCAAGAGGTCCATTGCACCAAAGGTACATAATTATCAGCCCTGCATAACTCAACGGCGGTCCGGGCAATACAGGCAATATGCATCCCAACAGGCCAACCACGCCAAAAACTACAGCAATTATCTCCAAAAATATCTCCATAAGGCATCTTTTCAAAATTAATGATTTTTATTTGTCATAAACAGTAACATTGCCGCGCTCATCTCTCTTGACCACGCACATGTCTGCCGGCAGATGAACCCAAAGTGTTATACGCTCTCCCCTGAACTTGTTCTGCTTCGTATATATCCTCGGTCTTACTGCAACAACCGAATCCTTAATTGTAAAGATGCTGTCAGTTGCAATTGGTGTTCCTTCTCCGTAGAGACTCAAGCCGTTGTATGTTTTGTACCTGCACTCTATGAATCCATGGTATGGCTCCCCATTCTCCATTGGAGAGTGCTTTACTATGCGTATCTTGGGATATTTCACAAATTCAAGTTCACCCTTTTCACGCTCATGCAGATAATCTGCACGTATCAGGTCAGAGCCGCCATCCTTCATTATAACCGACTCCTCTATACCGTCAAACGGCTGCAGGTTGAGATATAGTGTATCTATATTTGAAGCGACAGGCCTGTCATCTGACCATTTTGTATCATCCATATACGGTGTTACAGATTTGAATCCGAGCGACACCAGCAGAATGATTGAAATTCCCCATAATATGAACATTATCAGGCCAGGACGCCATGCAGGAGTTTTGAACTTGAAACAGAGCAGTACACCCCAATATATCAGGAGCAGAAATGGAATGAACCAGGCAACAGCACACAACAACTTGAGCAGAAACAGATTATCCACTCCAAGATGTATATAGTCAAGTGCCGTAAGCAGGGATACGCCCTCCACAATCTCTATGCCCGCCAACATCACCATACCGCCTATAAGGCCACCGAATCCGGTCAGTATGAAGAGTGCGCCAATGAATATTCCCACAACTCCAAGAATGCCTCCCAACATTTGGGCAAGTGTGCTCTTGCTGCTATACTGCGGTACGCCTGCCGCTTGGCCCGATCTTGCCTCCTTGTGCAGATCATCTATTCCTGTTCCCTTGCCTCTCATTGCACAACGCTGCCCGACTGTTCTTGCCGCAGGTATTATTATCCACAAAAGTATATAGAACAGGAGCATGAAGCCATATGAACTTCCTCCCAGGTTCCTGAAGATTCCGCATGTCACACCAAAAGTTTTGAATATGGCCGACAACAGGGCCAATAGAACAAATATAAGACGTATCATTACAGCATCAACGCCAAAATAGGCACCAATACCACTGCAGACTCCTCCAACTACCCTGTCTTGAAGGTCTCTGTAGAGTTTTTTGACCGGCTTCTCCTCTTTTGTGCCGCGGTCTCCGTCAGGAGACTCCTGCTGTTCAATCTCAGCAGGATTTCCCAAAACCGCAATAATCTCTTTTACTGTTCCAACCGGTACGGTTCCACTCTTTCCGCCCTTTTCAATAAGCAGTTCAGCAATACGCTCCTCTATATCGGCTATAATCTCCTCACCATCATTTTCTTTTGCGTAATGAGCCTCCAACTCTTTGAGATAACTCTCAAGCGCCTGATGGGCATCACTCTCCATAGCAAATGAAACCCCGGCTATGCTTACTTTTACAACCTGTTTCATAACGGTAATTTTTTACTCTTTACAAACTCTATTGACCTTACAACCTCCATCCAGGCTATATCCATCTCAACCAAAGCCTCCTCTCCCTTGGAGGTAAGTGAATAGTATTTTCTTGGAGGACCCTGTGTGCTCTCCTCCCACCTGTAGTTCAGCAGACCCTGATTCTTCAATCTTGTAAGGAGAGGATAGAGAGTACCCTCAACAACTATCATCCTTGCATCCTTGAGTTCTGCTATTATTGATGACGCATAGGCGTCATTGTTCTTGAGTATACTCAAGATGCAGTACTCCAATACGCCCTTGCGCATTTGTGCCTTAATATTATCTACATTAGAATCCATACCACCCTCCTATTTTTCATTTGAAAATCTGTTTAAATTCTCGGCAGTTACGGGCAGACCGTGCATCTCACACTTCTGTGCAGCCGTAACGGCAGCAGGCGCCACTATCCAAAGGAATATATACAACCAGAAACTTGCAGAGCCCATAAAGAAGCACAAAACAAAGATAACCCTTATGAGGGTCACATCCAGATTGAGATAGAGGGCAAGTCCGGAACATACTCCACCTATTGACTTGTTCCCATTGTCCCTGTAGAATTTTCTGGGCGCACTTTGCGGCCTGACAGTTTGTGTGTCATCCTTTCCTGTTTCGGTACCATCTGTAAAGGGTTCACCGTCAGGCATACCCAACTGTGCAATAACACTGTTAACCAACTGGATATCCACCACATCCTTATAGGCCGAAAGACTCTCTGTAAAGAGTTCCGCTATTCTGTCTTCCAGGTCATCCATCACTTCCTTTGTCTGCACACCCATCCCCGCACTCTGCTTGAACTTTGTCAAATAATTATCCAATCTGGCATAGGCATCGCTGTCCATCACAAAACTTCTGCCTCCAATTCCTACATTAACAACTGTTTTCATAATTTTTAATTGATGTTTAGTGTCATAACAAACAACCTGCCTTTTTGTGCAAGGTTATTTGCAATGCAAATATATAAAAATATTTTAGTACCTTGTATAACATAGTAGTATTTTTTTAAAAAAAGATGAAGATTTCTCTCCATCTTCCTTTTTCTATGCTCTCTCTTGCCGATTAGTTGGCTGGTGTAGCCTCAGGTGCAGCAGCAGGAGCCTCCTCCTGTGCCGGAGCAACAGGATCAACAGGGAACTGTGGCTGGCCCTGTACTGGAGCCGCATTCTCAATCTGCTCCATAAGGTTAGTGTTCACCTCCGCAACTCTTGTTGAAACAAATGCTGTTGCAAGAATACAAAGGGCTATAATGACAATCGCAAGAGTCCAAGTGGCTTTCTCAAGAAAATCTGCAGTTTGTCTTACACCAAAAGTCTGGTTGCCTGCAGCAAAGTTTGCTGCCAATCCACCACCTTTTGAGTTTTGTACAAGTACTACCAAAGTGAGTAGAATACTTGCAATTACAATAATGATAGCGATAACTGTATACATATCTGTTAATTATTTTTTGACTTTACTTCATTTACAAGGGTTGCAAAGTAAGCACTTTTTTCTGGATATAACAAAATTAGTTTTGCATAAACTTTTATAGCCTCCTCATAATAACCCTGTTCCGCATAGATCCTGGCAAGTGTTTCGGTATAGAAATCATCTATATCCCTATCTTCTTCATCCGCATCAACACACTGATTATCAGGCTCTTGCTCATGCGAACCCTCTGTAACGTCTCCTAACTTGCCTATTCTGAACGCATTAACTCCATCCAACTGGGCCAAATCATCATTTGTAAAATAATCTCCGCCCAAAACTATATATTTTGGCCCCTCATCAGCGGATTTTTCGCTTTTTCCACTCTTTTCTCCCGCCAATGCACCTGTTATTTCATTGAATTCCCTGTTGATCTCATCAAAATCAATTACAGAGGCATCATCTTCCTGCTCAGGCTCCAAGGTCAGCAGATAGAGTCTCTGCCTGTTCTGCAGAAAAGCAGAACACTTGCCAATCTGCATATCAAAATGCTCTTTGCCCTTTGCCCACATCTTTTCCATAAGTTCCTGACGGGCAGAGGCAAACCATGGATACTCCCTTACGAGACTCTCCAATGCCGCAATATCAAGGTCTTTCAAATTCCTGAAGTTGTCCATAAGTCCGAGATTCTACCAGTTAGCCACAGTTGCATTGAAAATATCATTCACCAGTTTCTCCACTATCTCGTCACACAAAGAGGCTTCAACAGCATCAAGCGCAAGATTTGAATCATAATCCTCATAGGCAGCAAAGGATCTGTCCTTAAAATTCTCTTCGGGGTGCTTGTTGTTGGTATAGGTAATTCTTACAGTTACAGTAAGCCTGTTCATGGAGGCCACCTCATTTGAGGTAACCGCTGTTGGAGTCACATCATAATTTGTTATCATACCCGAAATCTCAAGATCTCCTCCGTCGGGAAGCATCTCCAATTTTGTCAGACGCCTGAACTGGTCATTGAGCGCATTTGTAATTGTATTGCTCAAAGAGGGGTTGATCTTCATTGCCCTGTTCTCAACAGTATAGATTGAGACAGATTTGACATCAGGGTCAATGGATGTTCCTGTAAAGGAATATATTCCACAAGCCGCCACAAACGGCACCATTGCAAAGAGCAATGCAGAACCCAAAAGCACTCTTTTTCTAAAGAAATCCATTTTAAACAGTTTCATCATTCCAATTCTTATAGACCCAATTCCTTGATTTTTCTATACAGCGTCCTCTCCGATATTCCCAACTCCGCAGCCGCCTCCTTTCTCTTGCCCTTATGCTTTTCAAGCGACTTTCTTATGAGGTCGGCATTGGCCGACGGAATGGAGAGTTGCTCCTGCTTCACCTCATTAATGACATGCACATCCTCAAACTCCTTCTCAATTGGAGCATAATCCGCCTCCTGTATCTCACCCTTGACAACCGAACCCTGAGGTATTACCGAAGCCTCAATGTTCAATTGCCCCGACGCTTTCTGCTGCGACGGCTCCGACTGCGCCTGCAATGTATGGAAAGCGCCATTCTCAATCTGCTCCTTGAGTTGCGCCACCTCCTGCTTGAGTTGGAAGATCATGGTATAGAGTATATCCCTGTCAGACATGATGTCGCTTTGCTGTCCCTGCCCGGCGATTGCAGGAAGAGTCTGCGCTGCCTCGGCAGGAATATATTTGCGCAACACATCCGCCTCTATGAGACGCTCCCTCTCAAGAACCGAGATCTGCTCCGCAACATTCTTCAACTGGCGGATATTGCCAGGCCAGCGGTATTGCTGCAACACCATCTGTGCCTCCCGGGTAAGTTTTATTACAGGCATCCTGTACTTGTCGGCAAAGTCAAGCGCAAATTTTCTGAAGAGCAGGTATATGTCACTTTTTCGCTCCCTCAACGAAGGTATTACAATAGGTACAGTGTTCAACCTGTAGTAGAGATCCTCCCTGAATTTGCCAACTTGTATGGCATGCATGAGATTCACATTGGTTGCAGCCACCACCCTCACATTTGTCTTCTGCACCTTTGAAGAACCGACTTTGTAGAACTCACCGCTCTGCAGTATTCTCAAGAGCCTTACCTGTGTATAGAGGGGCAACTCAGCCACCTCATCCAAAAATATTGTACCGCCGTCGGCAACCTCAAAATAGCCCTTTCTTGTCTCATTGGCTCCGGTAAATGAGCCCTTCTCATGTCCGAACAGTTCAGAATCTATTGTACCCTCAGGTATTGCACCGCAGTTGACTGCTATATAAACACCATGCTTCCTGGGACTGTTCTGATGTATAATCTGTGGAATAGCCTCCTTGCCCACGCCGCTCTCACCTGTAACAAGTACAGAAAGATCGGTGCCGGCTACCTGAGTGGCAATATCCAGAGCCCTGTTCAAACCGGGATCATCGCCAATAATGTCAAACCTCTGTTTTATGCTTTGTAATTCCATATCCCGCAAAGTTAAAAAAAATCTATGGCATAACTCTTTTTTAGTTACTTTTGTTCTGTATAAAACCATAAATATTACAATTGTTATGAACATTCTGGCTATTATTCCTGCAAGATACGCCTCTTCGCGATTCCCTGGCAAACCACTGGCACTCGTAAATGGCAAGCCTATGATACAGAGAGTTTTTGAACAGGCCAGCAAAGCCTTTGAACATGTATGTGTGGCCACAGACGACCAAAGGATCCTTGATGCTGTCAAACAATTTGGAGGCAAGGCTGTAATGACCTCCTCGCACCATAACAGCGGAACCGACCGCTGCCATGAGGCCCTGCTCAAATTTTCACAGGAGAGCGGACTGGAGTTTGACGTGGTTGTGAATGTGCAGGGAGACGAACCATATATACAGCCCCAACAACTCAAACTGCTCGAAGAGTGCTTTGCCCATCCGGAAACCGACATAGCCACTCTTGTAAAGAGAGTGAGGGACAAGGAGGAGTTTCTCAACCCCAATGCCCCCAAGGTGACTGTTGACAAGAACTTCAATGCCCTTTACTTCAGCAGGTCTCCTATTCCATACCCAAGGGACAAGGAGGTAACCGACGAGTATGTTGCAGGCACCAGACTCTACAGGCACATCGGCCTGTACGGATACAGATGTTCCGTTTTGGAGCGCATCTGCGCAATGGAACAGGGTTTTCTGGAGCAGACAGAAAAACTGGAGCAGTTGCGTTGGCTTGAAAACGGCTTGAGGATAAAAGTCGCAGAAACAGCCCTTGAAACATACGCAGTAGATACTCCCGAAGACCTGGAATCCATCAACAAAATGTTCATTGATTGACCGGCACTAAAAAAATAGCGATTTAGGCATATCCATTAATAGGATATGTCTTTTTTTTTACCTATTTTTGCCAAGATTTTATGCATTTTGCGTAGAATATAAGTTGTTAGAAAATTTACTTAATATTTAAATAAACCTTTTGATATGAAAAGAAATTCATTAAAACTTTTGTGCCTAGCACTTTTGGGTTTGTTGGCAGCAGCATGTACCAACCCTAAAAAGATGGCTAAAATGGCAAGCCTGGTTACTACAGAGTGTAACCCACAGGTTCTTGAGGCAGTTGCAGGTAACATCAACGCAACTTACACAATCAAATTCCCAGAGAAATACTTTGCAAAGAAAGCAATCCTTGAGGTAACTCCTGTATTGGTTTACCAGGGTGGCGAGGTTGCAGGTCCGGTTCTTACTCTACAAGGTGAGAGCATTCTTGAGAACAACCAGGTTGTTTCTTTCGAGAATGGTGCTACAATCACTACACCTGTATCATTCAAATATGTTCCAGGTATGGAGAAAGCAGTTCTTGAACTAAGAGCAACTGCATTCAACAAGAGCAGACTAAAAAGCGCTACTTATCCAGAGGGATTCAAAATTGCAGACGGTACCAACACTACTTACATGCTAGTTGAAACTCACGGTACTCCTTCATTTGAGGCTGACAACTACCAGAAGATCATCCCTGAGTCAAAAGAGGCTCAAATTCTTTACTTGATCAACAGTTTTGATGTAAGAAGAAACCAACTTAAATCAGAGGATATCAAAGCGTTCGAGCAATATTTGCTTGATGTTACTGCAGATGAGCGCAGAACTCTTAAATCAAACGATATCATCGCTTACGCTTCTCCAGACGGAAAAGAGGATATGAACAACAAACTTTCTGACAAGAGAAGTGCTTCTGCAGAGAAAGCATTCAACAAGACTATCAACAAGAAAGCAAAAGTTGATGCTCCGCTTAACGTTAAATCTATCGGTGAGGACTGGGCTGGTTTCCAGGAGTTGGTTAACGAGTCAAACATTCAGGATAAAGAACTTATCCTAAGAGTTCTTTCTATGTATTCAGATCCTAACGTTCGTGAGAGAGAGATCAAGAACATGTCAAACGTTTACACAACTCTAGCAGATGAGGTTCTTCCTGAACTTCGCCGTGCAAGAATCATTGCAAACGTTGAGTACCAGAACTGGACAGACGAGGAACTTCTTAACATGATCAACAACGATATGGACGAGTTGGACGAGGAGGCATTGCTTTACTCTGCTACTCTTGTTAAAGATGCTAAAGTTAAATATGCTTTGTATGAGAAAGCCGCTAAGAAGTTCAACAGCAGCCGCGCTTACAACAACATCGCAGCCCTTAAACTAATGGAAGGCAAAACTGCTGATGCTAAAGCAGCACTTAACAAAATGTCTGAGAAGAGTGCAAGTTATTACAACAACATGGGTGTTGTAGCATTGCAGGAGGAGGATTACCAGGCTGCAGCAAGAAACTTTGCAAAATCTGACCTTAAAGAGTCAAAGATCAACCAGGGTGCACTTCATATCCTTAACGGCAACTATCCTGCCGCTGTTGAGGCATTGGCAGGCAGCAACTCATGCAACGAGCCTCTTGCATACATTCTTGTTAAAGATTATGCAAAAGCATCAAACGCATTGAAAGGTTCATGCCTATGCAAAGCATACATGCGCGCTATTGTTGCAGCACGTCAGGGTGATGCAGCAACTGCAAAGAAAGAGTTGGAGACTGCAAGCAAGAGCGAGAAATTTGCAAAACGCGCTCTTACTGACATTGAGTTTGCAAAAATCAACTAATCTGCCTGCGCAGTAAAAAGAGTATAGCCGCCCGTCGGCACATATACAGAGATCGGTTCAGCAATGGGCCGGTCTTTTTTATGCACTATATTTCACCGGCATTATTGGCTCTTGGTTCACTTTTGATTATTTTTGTAACTGCCCAATGGGGGCATTCTAATTTACACTGGAGAATATCTATGGAAAAGAGTGAGAAAAGAGTGGGAGCAGAAGTGGAACAGTAGCGCCAACTGCACAAAGTTTGCAGAGTTCATCAAAGGGCTTTAAATTGCACCACGCAGACCATTCAATCCATATTACAAAATATTACACAACAAAGTATAACCATTACAATAAGAGATATGAAAAGAGTTTTTCTGTTTTCAACAGCCATTTTATTGAGCATGCTGGCAACAGCACAATCATTGGAAATTACAAGGGTCAAGCATGCCGGCCCTTTCATGGTATCTGCCCCGTTCATGGCAGACAGCACCGGCATTGATTTCAAAAAATGGGATGCAAAATCGCTATTGGAACTCCCCATTTCATCAACTTCACTGGAGGGTGCCCAATATCGGGAGATGTCCTCCATTACAGAGAACGTCAATGGCGGCAAAGGCAATAGTCTCAACCTGATTGGCTTTGTGCTCCAGAGCAGCAGATACACAAAAGCCACCATCAACATTGAGGGGGTTGACAATTTTCAGATTTATCACAACGGCAAGAAGATAAATGGAAAAGAGGTGGTTCTGGAACCTGCAACACACGATATTGCCGTGAGATATCTGTCGGGAAGCGCAGATGGGGATCTGAAAATAGGTGTAACACC
The DNA here is from genome assembly GCA_015060245.1 of Bacteroidales bacterium. GTDB lineage: Bacteria > Bacteroidota > Bacteroidia > Bacteroidales > UBA932 > Egerieousia. The sequence goes on from SUYU01000001.1 coordinate 141,092, forward strand.
GGAGCAGAAAGGGTCACTCACTGTAAGGGAAGACGGCAAAAGGTCCTATACCATTCTTGATGTGCTGCATGGCAAAAGATTGGCAGGAGTGAGACTCTCTCCAAGCGGCAAATATGTCATGACCTACTACGCCACTACTCTTGAGGGCGGGAAAAGCAGTTATGAAACTACCGTAAAGGAGGTTGCTACCCAAAGGGTCGTTGCACGCACCGGGCAGTCGTTGGGCTGGATGCCGGCATCTGACCGCTACTACTATACAAGAGAGGTCATTGGAGGCAAGGAGATTGTAACCATTGATCCGGCAACAGGCAAAGAGGAGATTTTTGCCAATTCGCTTCCTAACGGCTATTTTCAGATAGCACCAACTGAAGATTACCTGTTGTATACACTATCAGAGGAAGGTCCGGCGGAGCGCAAGGAGATCTACCAGGTGCTTGAACCTGATGACAGGCAGCCAGGCTGGAGAGAACGCTCATACATTGCAAAATATGACCTTGCCACCGGAGTGATGCAGCCCGTAACTTTCGGCTACAACAACACACGTGCGCTCGACATCTCTGCCGACGGCCGTTATGCGCTTGTAATGAAGAGCGAGGAGCGTCTGACCAAAAGACCTACTTCCCTCTATTCTGTTTATAAAATTGACCTGGAGAGCCTTGAGGCAGAACTAATTGTTGAGAAAGACGGCTTCATAAACGCAGCCCAGTTCTCACCTGACGGCAGCAAAATCCTTGTTTGCGGCTCACCGGAGGCCTTTGACGGCATAGGCAAAAATGTTAAGGAGGGCCAGACTCCCAATATGTATGACTACCAACTCTACATCATTGATTTGGCAAATGGCGGCCCAAATGCCCAAAAGGTCTCTACTTCCACTAAAATTGTCAGGCCAATGACAAAAGATTTCAATCCCAACGTACAGCAGCACGTATGGAGCAAATTTGACAACCAGATCTACTTTACAGCAGAGAACAGGGATTTGATAAGCCTCTATAAAATGGACCCTGAATCGGGCAGAATTGGGCAGTTGCAATCTTGCGAAGATCTTGTAAACGGCATATCGCTGGCAAAAACTGCCCCAATTATGGCCTACTACGGCCAGGGCGCATCAAACTCAGACCGTTCCTATATGGTTGACCTTAAAAAGATGCGTACAACTCTGCTTGAGGATTTGAGCAAAGAGATTCTTGAGGGTATTGAACTTGGGGAGTGCATTGCCTGGGATTTCACAAACTCAAAGGGCGATATTATAAATGGACGCTACTATCTTCCGCCTCACTTTGACCCGTCAAAGAAATACCCGCTTATTGTCAACTATTATGGCGGATGCAGCCCTACAAGCCGCAACTTTGAGAGCCGCTACCCTCATCACGCATACGCTGCATTGGGATATGTGGTTTATGTTGTAAATCCAAGCGGAGCAACCGGTTTCGGACAGGAGTTTGCCGCACGCCATGTAAACACCGCAGGCCAGGGTCCTGCTGAAGATATAATTGAGGGAACCAAGGCCTTCTGCAAAGCCCACCCATTTGTCAACGACAAGAAAATAGGTTGCATTGGAGCATCATACGGAGGATTCATGACACAATACCTCCAGACGCAGACAGACATTTTTGCAGCGGCAATCTCTCACGCCGGCATAAGTGACCATACCAGTTATTGGGGCGAAGGCTACTGGGGATACTCCTACAGCGAGGTCTCAATGGCCAACAGTTACCCTTGGAGCAATCCCGATCTGTACGTAAAACAGAGCCCGCTCTTCAATGCACACAAAATAAATACCCCTCTGCTTTTTGTTCACGGAGATTCCGACAAGAATGTGCCGGTTGGCGAGAGTATACAGATGTTTACCGCATTAAAACTTTTGGGCAAGGAGACTGCAATGGTTCTTGTTACAGGCCAGGACCACCATATAAAGGAGTATGGCCAACGGATCCAATGGCAGAACACCATCTGGGCCTGGTTTGCAAAATGGCTTCAGGATGACCCCACATGGTGGGATGCAATTTATACACCCAAGAATTTGTAGCAGACAACTGCAGTAACACTAAAATTTGAAGATAACCTTTCCCTCTATCCTACCCGCCGGTACTGGTCCATAATTTCGGGAGTCCAAGGAGTTTACAAGGTTATCACCGCAGAAATAATAGTAATCCTCAGCATAAAGTTCTTTTGTGTGGGGATTACTATCTCCTTTTTTAGGCAAATATAGAGGCAATACATTCTTTATTGCCCCAGAAGTTTCAGACATATAGGAAAGTTTTTTCTGGCTCTGCAGCAATCCAACCTGCACTCCATTTGACAATTTGAAATAACCATTTACCAGACTGATTGTATCTCCCGGTATAGCGACACACCTTTTTATGACTGCAATTTCATTATCTGCCAAATAAAAGACCGCCATATCATTGCGACCCACCTTTGAAAGTTTGCTTATTACAACCACATCTCCACTGCCCAGAGTTGGCAGCATAGAGTTTGACTCTACAATATACCAGTCAAAGAAAAAAATACGCACCACCACTAAAAATGACAAGGTGCCTGCCAATATTCTAAATACAATTTTCATAACACTCCCGACAGCATTTTGCGAAGTTACAATTATATCCTTAACTTCGCAGTTTTATTTTTTGCAGCTGCTATTTGTGTAACCGGAATTACACTTTCCCAAAACAACGAGTACAAAAAATTATTGGAACTGAATAAAAAGGCGTTGGCAAGTGAGGACCAAGTTCAATTTGGCGAGTGGAAACTATAGGGCAGGTGTGGTTACGCTATTATTGAATGTACATACACTTGCACTAATTGTCATACTGAACTTACTACAGGTATTAATGGCAGATCATTTGATATGAGCGGCAATTGTCCAGTATGCGGAGAAGAACCTATTAACAACTGATAATTTATGAGGAACTTTCATCTTGCACTATTAAGTTGCGTTACATTCTTACTTTGTATTTCCTGTTCTCAAAATATAGAAGAATTTAATTTCAATAAGGAGTTTTGCCTAAGCGGTGGGGATACATTAGTCCATGATATCCCTACCACTGGTACGCGTTTTATCGATATAAACGATTCATTATTGGTAATACAAATGGTTAACACCATAGATAGAAAACTTATCTACTTCTACAAAAAAGATAATGGAGAGTTGGTACAATCGTTCGGAGAAATTGGCAATGGTCCGGGAGAATTCCACAAATCTTTTAATTTGGCATTGGATAATGGAAAACAGAGATTGATTTGTACAGATCCATATAAGTTCGTCCATTACAACATTGACTCCATACTTAACGGAAATTTTTCTTATTCCTTACAAGAGTTCAACATCAACAACTATGGATCCAAACCGATTTATTTGAAAGACTCACTCTTTCTAACATACCCACGAGGCAAGAGATATGCCATAGTAAATTTATATAATGGAGATACATTATTCTGCTATGACCATTTTGAGCACAAATCACCTCTTGATGCAGGCAATGATAACTCACACTCTTTTCTATACTACCAGTATTGTAATATCGAACGATTAAATCCACAAAAAGACAAATTGGTTTCATTATCCTGCTGTGGACTTGTAATGGAGATTTTCGATATTGAAAATGGGTCTCTCAAAAGAAGTTTTGCAAAAGAGTATATTAAACCCAAGTACACACTAAAAAGCACTATTGTACCAGAAGAGGGCATACCCGGCATAGCATACTATGCGTACACAACTGACAAATATATTTACGGAGCATGGTCTGAATCTACAGCAAATATCCCGCCATCAGAAATTGCCATTTTTGACTGGCATGGGACTCCTGTCATGAAATTATCTTTTGAAAATAATGACTCAAAGGAGGTATTTGCAATCGATGAAAGCAACAGGACACTATATGCTGTAGTTAAAAACAAGGTAGGCCAACTCAACATTGTCCGCTACGATATGAGTCATCTGCCACTATAAAATGAACATAATAGCACTATAAGGAGTTTGATGTTCTCAGACTCCTTATTTATTGTCTATTACCTTGAACATTAACTCTTTCAATGATATATTTTCAATATTACCGTGGAACCATAAATTTCATATAACAGTCTATACAATCTTGCGAAGGTACATAGTGTATAAGTTTATACTTTGATTGCGGGTCTATTTTATAGTTACCATAATTATTACAACTTACTAGTTTCAACAGAACTATGAATAGCAATACTTTTAGAAATAAGTGCCTCATAATCTTTTTTTTGCGAAGTTACAATTATATCCTTAACTTTGTAGTATTATTTTTTGCTGCTGCTATTTGTGTAACCGGAATTACACTTTCCCAAAACAACGAGTACAAAAAGTTTCTGGAACTGAATAAAAAAGTGCTGGCAAGTGATAAGATTTATACCTTTTGGGGGAACATTAAGAGGTTCTTGCTCTGATGACGCAACTTCTTGCAAATTTATTTGTCCATATTGTAAATATAGTACTGTCCCCGTAGTTTCAGGCCAACCGGAAAATGTTTCGGGTATATGTACAGAATGTTTTAATTATATTAACTAACTATTAACCTGTAATGAAAAGTTATTTATACATCATTTCTATCACCTTTGCGACCATTTTCTATTCTTGTGCCAACAATAAATTATATCCAGGCATTGATTTCCCTCATATAGGAGAGTTGACTAACGGTGACACTGTTGTTAGTGACATCCCTACAGATATGGTAATGAGAATGTACATTGTTGATTCTTTTGCTTTGTGCCATTGTTTTAATGCGCTTGACAATAAATTAATACATGTTTATAATACCAATAGTGGAAATTTTGTCACCAGTTTTGGATCAACAGGAAGGGGCCCTGGTGAAATAGACTTATCATATAGCAGTTACAAACAAGATGAAAGGGTAGTGCAAATTATCACTGACCACACATCGCAAAACATAAAATTTTATCTTGATTCTATATTTGCAGGAGTAAATTATTTCACATCTACCCCATTAAATAGAAATCCCAACAGCGATATATTTTCATTTAAAGACACCTTATTGATTTCAGATTTTGATTTTAGAAAAAAATACAACTATAGATTTGCCATTATGAATCCCCAAGGAGACACTATCATCTGCTACCGAGATGGTACATATAAAAAAGACTCTCCTATTGCTATACATCCCAATTACTCAATGTTATTTACCTATACTAACGGGAACTTTGAAACTGAAGTTTTCTCTTTGGAAAGCAACCAAATTACACTTGCCAATAGAGTAAATTATATTGATCCCAATCGCGTACTTGATGAAGAAATTCTTAAAAGTAAAGATTATCCCGGTTTGGCAAGTCATATTTATGCGAGTGACAAATATATTTACACAGGATGGTCCAACTCATTAAAATCAAAAGGAAATGATAAAAGTCCTAGCAAACTTCTTATCTTTGACTGGAGCGGCAACGCAAAAGGCTTTGTAACTCTTGAAGGACAAGAACATTTCTTCTGGATGAAAGCAGCAGATGAAAAAAACAAAAAGATGTATGTCATCATTAAAAATTCCCAAGGCCAACTCAACATTGTCCGTTATGATATGAGTCATCTGCCACTATGGTAATGACACCTTATACAAAGGCTTATGGCCGTTACTCCAATTTGAGTACGGCCATAAATGCACTTTGAGGTACCTCAACATTTCCTACCTGACGCATCCTGCGTTTTCCCTTCTTCTGTTTCTCAAGAAGTTTTCTCTTACGTGAGATATCACCGCCATAACATTTTGCAGTAACATCCTTTCGCACTGCCTTAACAGTCTCACGGGCAATGATTTTTGCTCCAATTGCTGCCTGAATTGCAATGTCAAACTGCTGGCGTGGGATAAGTTCCTTAAGTTTTTCACACATTTTGCGTCCGAAGTCGTATGCATGGTCTCGGTGGATAAGGCTGCTCAGGGCATCTACCTGCTCACCGTTAAGAAGTATGTCAAGTTTTACAAGATCTGCATCCCTGTAACCTGTAATATGGTAATCAAATGATGCATAACCTTTTGATATTGACTTGAGCTTGTCATAAAAATCAAAGACAATCTCTGCCAATGGAATATCAAAGTTCAATTCCACTCTTTCACTTGTAAGGAAGTGCTGGCTTACAAGCACACCACGTTTGTCAAGACAGAGTTTCATGATAGGGCCAAAGAACTCACTTTTTGAGATTACCTGTGCCCTTATGTATGGTTCCTCGATTCTGTCTATGAGTGTAGGGGCCGGCAAACCGCTCGGGTTATGGACATCCAACTCTTCGCCCTGGGTTGTATATACTTTATATGATACGTTCGGTACGGTTGTTATACAATCCATGTCAAACTCGCGGAAGAGTCTCTCCTGAACAATCTCAAGGTGCAGCAGACCCAAAAAACCGCATCTGAAACCAAAGCCGAGGGCAAGGGAAGACTCAGGGTCAAATACCAATGAAGCATCGTTCAACTGCAACTTCTCCAATGATGCACGCAAATCCTCATACTCATCCGACTCAATCGGATATACACCGGCAAATACCATTGGCTTGACCTCCTCAAAACCGGCAATTGCCTCTGCACACGGAGCATCTACCTTTGTGATAGTATCACCCACCTTCACCTCCACGGCACTCTTTATACCGGAAATGATATATCCCACATCTCCTGTCTTGATCTCATCCTTCGGACAAAGTTTCATTCTCAACACTCCAACCTCATCGGCTACATACTCCTTGCCTGTGTTGAAGAATTTTACCTTGTCACCCTTCTTTATAGAACCGTTTTCAACCTTGAAATAGGCAATGATGCCTCTGAATGAGTTGAAGACCGAGTCAAAGATGAGGGCCTGAAGCGGAGCCTGCGGATCTCCTACAGGAGCAGGCACTTTATTTACTATAGCCTCAAGAATCTCAGGCACACCCTGGCCTGTCTTTCCGCTGGCAAGAAGAATATCCTCCTCATCACAGCCCAAAAGGTCAATCACCTGATCCTTTACAACCTCAACCATTGCGGCATCCATATCAATCTTGTTCAACACAGGTATTATTTCAAGATTGTGGTTGAGTGCAAGATATAGATTTGATATTGTCTGGGCCTGAATGCCTTGTGTGGCATCAACTACAAGCAATGCACCCTCACATGAGGCAATCGCACGCGACACCTCGTATGAGAAATCGACGTGGCCCGGGGTATCAATAAGGTTCAATGTATATTTCTCCCCTTTATGGAGATACTCCATTTGAATAGCGTGGCTTTTGATTGTAATTCCCTTCTCCTTCTCCAAATCCATGGAGTCAAGCACCTGATTCTCCATCTCCCTTGAGGTAAGAGTATTTGTAGCCTCAAGCAAGCGGTCTGCCAATGTACTCTTTCCATGGTCAATATGGGCTATGATACAAAAGTTACGTATATTCTTCATCCTTCCAAATTATGTAAACAATAACAATTTGCAAATATACTCTATTTTTGTTTTTATATAAAATAAAGCTAAATTTGCTAAACAAACATCTAAAATAATATTTATGCCTACAACTCAAGAACTCAATAATATTGCTTCTCAGGTAAGAAGGGATATTATTAGAATGGTTACAGCAGCACAGAGCGGCCACCCGGGCGGCAGTTTGAGCAGCACAGACATCCTTACTGCCCTCTTTTTCAGTGAACTTAACCATTCTCCTCAAAATTGGAGCAGAGACGGTAAAGGTAACGATATGTTCTTCCTCTCTGCCGGACACATTTCTCCTGTCTTTTACAGTGTTTTGGCACGTAGCGGCTACTTCCCTGTAAAGGAACTTGCAACATTCAGGGAATTTGGCAGCAGACTGCAGGGTCACCCTTCAGTAGAGGCCGGTCTGCCTGGCGTGTATGCGGCATCAGGTTCATTGGGCCAGGGCCTTTCAGTTGCCATCGGTGCAGCACTTGCCAAAAAGATTGAGAAAGACCCTAACTATGTATATGTATTGATGGGAGACGGTGAGAGTGAAGAGGGTCAGGTTTGGGAGGCTGCGGCATTTAGCGCGCACAACAAAGCGAACAATCTCATTGCCATTACCGACTGGAACCAGCAACAGATTGACGGTACTACAGAGGAGGTATTCGGACTTGGTGACCTTGAGAAGAAATGGAAAGCATTCGGCTGGAATGTTGTAGTTGCAGACGGTCACAATATGGATGAGATTCTTGCCGCATTCAAACAGGCAAAAGAACTTGGCAAAAAAGAGGAGAAACCTGTAATGATATTGATGAAGACCAATATGGGCAAGGGTGTTGACTTTATGGAAGGCACCTGCGCATGGCATGGCAAAGCACCTAAGCCCCAAGATGCGGAGAAGGCGCTTGCCCAACTCCAGGAGACTCTTGGCGACTATTAGTAGAAATACAACAATAATCTAACATTCAACGTATTATATCGCTGTAAAACAATTTTTCGGATTTTGAACAAGCCCAAAACTTATATGTTATTATAGCAACATTAATAATTACAAAAATTATGAAAATAGTTAAATTAACAGTTATTGCTTTAATGAGCATATGGGTTACCTCCTGCAGTTGGGGGCCAGGCGACCTTGACCAGACACAGGATCAGATTCTTACTGTTGCGTACAAATCTCCTGACGCAAATTTCCAGAGTCTGAAGACCTACGCATTGGCTGATTCCATGTCTGTTGTAATCAATGGAGAGAAAAAGAGGGTAAAGAATGAGGTTTCTGAAAACATATTTTCTCTAATCTCCCAAAACCTGTCAAAATTGGGCTATACCCAAACTACTCCATCTCAGAATCCGGACATCCTTGTTGATTTGGGGTACATCCAGTCCACTAACAAGACTGTGTACCCGGGCTATTGGTCAGACTGGGACTGGTGGTGGGATTACTACTATTACCCATGGTATCCATGGCATCCTTACTACCCTTATCCTATGCCTACAATTGTTTCTACCTACACAACAGGTACAATCATCATTGAGATGGCAGATGTAACATTGGCAAAGGACCAGAAAGTCCCTATCATTTGGCACGGTGTTGTGAGAAGCATCCTTAACGGATCCCATTCACAGGCACAATTGGCAGATGCGATCAATGAAGTATTCACAATTTTACCTCCCAAATAATTTAATACGTTGAGTTATGAAGAAAATAATTTTACTGTCGGCTATAATATTAAGTTGTATGGGATTTGCCAATGCACAATCCTATTCATACGGAGACAATATGAGACAAATCTATTCCATCAATTATCAAATCAATGTTCCGATGGGAAGTTCAAAAGATTTTATCTCAAACGCAAGTTTTGAAGGTGTCAATTTCAATTGGGCATATTTCTTGACCGACAATGTGGCCGTAGGAATGGACCTCTCATACAACAACTACCACAAAAGTATTGGCAAAGAGATTTACAGGCCTAATGAAAATATGGCAATCAATGCTGCCCAATACCGATATACACAAGTATTTCCGTTGAAGGCACAGGTCAAGTACTTCTTTAATCCTTACAGCCTTGTAAAAGGTTATGCAGGATTGGGCATAGGTGCCTTGAGCGCAGGACAGCACATTGTTGTACAGGATCTTGACAGTTGGGACAACAATTGGGGATTTCTTGTAGCCCCTGAAGTTGGCGTACTGATTCCTTTTGGAGAAAATTCTCCCTTTGGAGCCAACATTACCGCTGGCTACAACTTCAGTACCAACAAATCCTCAATCTGCAACACAAGTTCCAACAACAGGCAGTCATTCTACTTTAATGTAGGTATGTATGTGGCTATTTATTAACCTTAAAAAGACTTAAAAAACTATATGGGAAAATTTACTAACACCGGCAACAAAGATACAAGATCTGGCTTTGGTGCCGGTTTGTATGAGTTAGGCAACCAGAATGAGAATGTTGTTGCGCTATGCGCAGATCTTACAGGTTCGCTTAAAATGGATGCATTCGCAAAGGAGCATCCCGACAGATTCTTCCAGGCAGGTATTGCCGAGGCAAACATGATTGGAGTTGGCGCAGGTTTGGCATTGAACGGAAAGATTCCGTTTGTAGGTTCATTTGCTGCCTTTGTTACAGGCAGGGTGTATGACCAGATCAGACAATCTGTAGCATACTCAGAAACCAACGTAAAGATTGCTGCATCACATGCAGGAATCACCTTGGGTGAGGATGGTGCAACCCACCAGATTCTTGAGGATTTGGGACTTATGAAGATGCTTCCAAACATGGTTGTAATCAACCCTTGTGACTACAACCAGACAAAAGCAGCGACAATTGCGGCAGGCAACTATCAGGGACCTGTATATTTGCGTTTCGGACGTCCCGGAGTGCCTAACTTCACACCGGAAGACCAGGAGTTTATAATTGGAAAGGCTGTAAACTTGATTGAAGGTAAAGATGTTACAATTTTTGCTACAGGACACCTTGTTTGGGAGGCTGTACAGGCAGCAGAGGCTCTTGAGCAGGAGGGCATAAGTGCAGAGGTAATAAATATCCATACAATTAAACCTTTGGACGTTGAGGCAGTCTTAAATTCAGTTGCCAAGACCAAGGCTGTAGTTTGTGCCGAGGAGCACTTCATTGCAGGAGGTATGGGTGAGAGCATTGCAAGCGTATTGGCTGCAAATGCCCCTGCTCCGGTTGAGTTTGTAGCAATCAATGACAAATTCGGACAGAGCGGAACACCTGCACAACTTATGAAAGCGTATGGCTTGGATGCAGAACATATTGTAGAAGCAGCCAAAAAAGCAATTTCAAGAAAGTAGATGCTGGATGATAAGGAAATAATCGGACTTTTCAGACAAGAGGGTAAAAAGGAGTATGCCTTTAACCTTCTTGTCAGAAAGTACAGTGAAAGATTGTATTGGCACATCAGGAAGTTGACATGCTCCCATGATGATGCCAATGATCTTTTACAGGTTACCCTTATCAAGATTTGGGAACATCTGCCGGAATTCAGGGAGGAGTCAAAACTCTACACCTGGATATACAGGATAGCAACCAACGAGACGCTTACATTCCTCAAAAAAAAGAGAATAGGTTCTTTCCTCTCTTTGGGCAATTATGACAAAGTCCTTGAGAACAAACTCCAGTCTGACCCCTATTTCAATGGAGACAAACTTCAGTATGCCCTGCAGAGGGAGATTATCAAATTGCCGGACAAGCAGAGGGCCGTCTTTACTCTCCGCTACTTTCAGGAACTGAAGTATGAGGAGATTTCTGAGATTATGGATACATCAGTGGGAGCCCTCAAGGCATCATACCACCATGCGTACCAGAAGATCAAGGCCGCCTTGCAGAATGAATTTGAATAATTTTGGCACAGCAATTAATCTTTTTCAAAGAATTGTAGTCAAATGGTAGTAATGAGATAAAACATTCACGTATATGGAGAAGCAGAAAAACATAGAGCAGGATATTCTTCAGAGGCCCTCTTTGAAGGAGAATCCATACACCCTGCCCCAAGGTTACTTTGCCATGGTTGAAGATTCTGTCCGCAAGAGAATACATAACGAAGAGGAATATGAGTCCGGTAAACGCTGGATAACCATACTCAAGCCGGCTGTAATGCTGGCCATGACCTTTGGTGCAATATTTGGACTGGGTTACGGGGCTATGTACATTACCGGCACTGCGCAACAGGGGAGCAACAGCAATCTCATAGTTAAAGATGAGCCTGCAGAGCAACCTGCAACAACTTTCGATACCGAAACTCTCTTTGAAACAATGCGGAGCACTGCCCTGCTTGAGGCGCTTGTAGAGCCCTCCAATGATGAGATACCGGCATCAACCGGCAACTACGAGTGCCACAAAGACAATATTGAACAATATCTTATTGAGTCCAATGTATCATTGATTACATTGGCATCATTGGAATAATCATAACGCCATGAAACCACTCTACAAAAAAATTACAATGTTGGTCATGCTTCTATCTGCCACATTCGCCCTTAAGGCAAATTGTGAGAGCCAGAGTGCAGGCAACAAACAATCTGTCCACGTTACCAAACAGGATACTTTCAAGCCTGTGAATGAAGATGAGATACAGATGCAGAAGATTGCATATTACTCCCAGCAACTCCAACTTACGACTGAGGAGGCACAACTCTTCTGGCCCTTGTATAACGAGTATTGGGAGGAGTGCGGAAAAGCCAGAAAAAAGACAATTATGTCGTTGAGGGCGCTTAATGAGGCTACATCTCCCGAGTCAAAGGCTACAGACCAGCAGATTCAGAAACTGGCACAGGAGTACTTTTCAAACTATAGTGCAGAATCGGATCTGCCTGCCAGATATTTTGAAAAATTTGCCAAAATATTGCCGGTAAAGAAGGCTGCAAAGGTATTCCACACAGAGGAGAAATTCAGGCGCATACTTATAAAGCAGTTCCGCAACCAGCCGAATGATGTACCTAAAAACAAATAAGATACGGCGAATCAGAAATTGAGGTAGAAATCGGCAGTCAGAGACTTGTATTCAGGTGAAAATTCACCGTTACGCATTATTACAAGTTGCGTATACCCAACTTCCGGAGCCTTGTCTGAAAGGATAAATTCCATTAACCAGCGCTTTGCTGGTTTTTTTATTGTAGTATGCACCTTGCACAATCTGCACAGATGCAGGGATGCCTCGCCTTCAGGGCATCTCTCCTCAAGAAACGATATCTTTGAAAGGAGTTGTTCTCCCTCTGCTGCGGGCAAGATCAGGGCCGCCCTGCCTCCCGGTTTGAGAAGTTTCACAGAGGCCTGTATGAATTCGCCCTGTCCCAGAGTATCTGTATGACGGGCATTGGAGCGCTGCTCGTCAGCCGCCTTAAGCGAGTTTATGAAGTATGGTGGGTTTGATATGATCAGATCATATTTGCCATGGATTTCGGCTGACATCTGCTGAAAAGGTATGAGTTCTGTCCCCATTCGGAGATTTTCACCGCAAAAGCCACACCTTGAAATGTTTTCAGCGGCATCGGCCAGGGAGTCCTTATCTATGTCAATTGCAAGAATATGGGCAGGGCCTGTGCGCTCCGGCTTTGACTGGTTTGCACAGACATGCCTCTGTGCAGCCATAATGGCAATCACACCTGTACCCGTTCCCACATCAAGCATGGCTCGCTCATCTCCTGATATGGAGACCCACGCGCCCAAAAGCACCCCATCTGTATTTACCTTCATTGCGGAGTGCTCCTGAATAATCTCAAATTTTTTGAACCTGAATGATGACATGGCTGAAAATACTAAACAAAAAGGCCATCCTTCATCTCCACCACGCGGTCACAACGCTGTGCCAACTCCTTGTCGTGGGTAACAATGATTATGGTTTGACGATACCTCTTGCGCAATTCAAAAAAGAGGTTGTGTATCTCCTCCTTTGTTTTGCTGTCAAGGTTTCCCGACGGCTCATCAGCAAAGAGCACAGCCGGTCTGTTGATAATGGCCCTGGCTATTGCAACCCTCTGCTGCTCTCCTCCGCTCAACTCCGAAGGCTTGTGATCCAGCCTGGCCTTAAGGCCCATCTCCTCCAGCAGTTGCACGGCATCCCTGCGTATCTGCTCCCCGCTCCTGACCTGCTCTCCCCTGCAGCCGCCGGCCCGCGTAATCAATGCGGGCATCATGACATTTTCCAAGGCAGTAAACTCGGGCAAAAGATGGTGAAACTGGAACACGAATCCTATCTTTCTGTTCCTGAAATCAGACAGGGCATCACCCTTTAGCGCAAAAACATCCGTGCCGTCAATAACCACGTTGCCGCTGTCGGGAAGCATAAGGGTACCAAGTATCTGCAGAAGAGTAGATTTTCCGGCACCGCTTGCACCCATTATGCCCACTACCTCTGCCGCCTCTGCCTTGAAGTCTATTCCCTTAAGTACAGGCAACTGACCGAATGACTTGTATATTTTACTACAGGATATCATATGACATGCTTTTAGAAAAATGGGCCCGATTGACGGACCCATTCATCATGATTTATATCTCGTTTTGAAGCGAGCAGACTACTCATCCTTCTCTTCAGCCTCGTATGCTTTAAGAAGTTTCTCCTGAACATCAGAAGGAACCTGCTGGTACTCTGCAAACTCCATTGTAAATGTTGCTCTACCTGAAGTCAACGAACTCAATGATGTAGAGTATTTGTAAAGTTCAGCAAGAGGAACGCGTGCCTTAAGAACCTCAAAGCCTTTTACGCTGTTCATACCCTCAATCATTGCCCTGCGGTTCTGCAAATCACTCATTACATCACCCATGCAGTCACTTGGAACAAGAACCTCAATATTGTAGATAGGCTCCATGATCTTTGGACCAGCCTTCTTGAAGGCCTCTTTGAATGCGTTACGTGCCGCAAGTTTGAACGCCATCTCATTTGAATCTACCGGGTGCATCTTACCGTCATATACGTAAACTCTGATGTCACGTGCGTATGAACCTGTAAGAGGGCCCTCATTCATCTTCTCCATGATACCCTTAAGGATTGCCGGCATGAAGCGAGCGTCAATTGCACCACCAACGATACAGTTGTAGTACTCCAATTTACCGCCCCACTCAAGAGGATACTCCTCTTTACCTTTGACGTTGAGAACCATCTCAGTGCCGTCTACCTTGAACTTGTTGTTCTCAGGAGCGCCTTCGTAATAAGGCTCAATCAATAGGTGAACCTCACCGAACTGACCTGCACCACCAGACTGTTTCTTATGGCGGTAGTCTGCTGTTGCAACTTTGGTAATTGTCTCACGGTAAGGAATTTTTGGTGCAAACAAATCAACCTCAATCTTATTTGTGTTTGTAAGTTGCCATTTAAGGATATTGATATGGTGCTCACCTTGTCCGCTGATGATGGTCTGTTTCAACTCTTTTGAGTACTCTACCAAAATTGTAGGATCCTCTGCATTTGCCTTGTTCAACAACTCGCCCAATTTCTCCTCATCCTTCTCAACTTTTGCCTTGATTGCTGTTCTGAATTTAGGAGCAGGGAACTGTGTAGGAACAAATGCATACTCACAGTTAGGAGCACATAGAGTCTGACCTGTCTTCACAGATTTCAATTTTACTGTACAAGCGATATCACCAGCCATTACCTCAGAGACTTTCTCCCTCTTCTTGCCGGCAACTGCATAAATCTGTGCTATTCTCTCTTTGGCACCAGTCTCAGGATTTACCACATCCATACCCTCGACAAGTTTACCGCTCATCACTTTGAAGTATGAGACATCGCCCAAGTGCTGCTCCTGTGCAGTCTTGTAAACGAAAATGGCTGTAGGACCGTTTGAATCAACTTTAACTGAATTGCCGTCTTTAAGTTCATTATCAACTTTGTCAGGAGTGATACCTGCGTTGATTGTGAACTCCATAATTCTTTTTACACCAATATCTTTCTTTGCCGACAAACAGAATACAGGAAGGATATCGCCCAACTGCATACCAACCTTCATACCAGCCCTGATCTCATCCTCTGAAAGCACACCCTTCTCAAAGAATGTCTCCATAAGTGTCTCGTCATTCTCCGCTGACATCTCAACCAACTGCTGGTGAAGTTCCTGTGCCTCCTCCTTGTACTCGTCAGGAATTTCAAAAGACTCTCTTGTACCATTCTCATCCTTGAATTTGTACATCTTCATCTTCAATACGTCAATAAAGGTATTGAACTCAGTACCTGCATTTATAGGGTACTGTACAAGAACCACCTTGTTTCCGAATGTCTGTTTCAAAGAGTCAACAGTTGCCTGCCAGTCAGCCTTCTCATGATCCAACTGGTTAACTGCAATGATAAGAGGTTTCCTGTTGTTCATTGCATGACGGGCAAAAATCTCTGTTCCGACCTCAACGCCCTGAGTGGCATTCACAAGCAGGATACCGTTCTCTGCCACAGAGAATGCAGAGTATACACCACCTACGAAGTCGTCTGAACCCGGGGTATCAATAATATTGAACTTTGTATCAAGGAACTCGGTATATAATAGTGTAGAATAGATTGATCTTTGGTAAATCTGCTCAATCTCGGTATTGTCACTCATTGTGTTCTTTCCCTCAATTGTACCTCTTCTTTCAATAACCTTACCCTCAAACATCATAGTCTCAGCAAGAGTGGTCTTACCTGACTTGGAACTTCCCAAAAGGACAACGTTCCTCACATTTTGCGTATTATAAGTTTTCATTCCGTATTTGTTTTTTAAGTGTTTTTAGCATTTTAAAGACAAGTTTCAAATTTATAAAAAAATATTTTAAATAACAATAATGTGCCGGATTGATTGCAAAAAGACTCCTTATACACACTTTTTATTTATGTTTTTACAACTTATAGTTGTTTATATACTATTAATTCTTGGTGTAGTTTTGTAAACTATGATTAATAAACGTATAAGAGAAAACATTGCAGCCAGACGCAAGGCTTTGGGTCTGCCGCAGGAGTTCATTGCGGAACAGTTGGGCATTTCTCTTAATGCATACTCAAAAATAGAAAACGGACCTACAAGGCTTGTCAGCAACAGACTTGTAAAGATTGCGGAGATTCTGGGCATCAGCCTCAGGGAACTCATTGTGGGACAAGTCTACACAGAGGAGGAGTACAAGCATGCCTGTATGCTCATGGAGTCAAAGCACAGCCAGGATGTATCATTCTACAAGCAGCACCTTAAAGACAACGAACTGCTCATTCAGACTCTTACGGAGATGGCCAATGAGAGAAAAGAGACAATTGATTACCTGAAAGGCAAGATTGCAGAACTTGAAAACTCCACTTTGCCGTCGCAACAGGAGAGATAAATTGTAAATTTGTGCGCAATAAACTTTTCTGACCATGACGCACAAAAACCCAGGCCAACTAAAGAATTTTCTGAATCCCGACGTAATTGAAGCAGGCTGCGACGAAGCGGGCCGCGGATGCCTTGCAGGACCTGTATATGCAGCGGCAGTAATATTGCCCAAGGATTTTTATCACCCGCTGCTGAATGATTCAAAGCAACTCTCTGCGAAACAGAGGGAGAAATTGCGCCCAATTATTGAACAGGAGGCCATAGCCTGGAGCGTTGTGGCTGTCTCCGCACAGGAGATAGATGAACTCAACATCCTGCGTGCTTCCATTACCGGAATGCACAGAGCCATAGCGAGCCTCAAGGTCAGGCCGCAATCTCTGCTGATAGATGGCAACCGCTTTTATAAATATGAAGATATCCCGCACACCTGCATCGTCAAGGGAGATGCCAAGTTTGCGAATATTGCGGCAGCCTCGATTCTTGCCAAGACCCACAGGGATGAATACATGCTCAAACTTGCAGCAGAATATCCGCAATACGGCTGGGAGAGGAACATGGCCTACCCTACAAAAGAACACCGTCGGGCCATAGCGGAATTTGGAGTCACTCCACACCACAGGCTGAGTTTCAGACTGATTGATGACGAACCCACACTTTTTTAGGACAACTGTGCCTCACTGCGCGCGAGTTGTTCCAGCAATTCGGATGCCTTGGCCATGCACACCTCAAGCGGATGGCCCAATGATGCTATGCTGCAGCATCTGACCCTCTGCGCCCAATTGATGCATTTGCACAACATCTCTCCCGACAAATCTCTGCAGAGTGCGGCACGCAACTCATCCTGCGCCAATTTTGAAACTCCACAGAGAATGAGCACCTCCTTATCACACCCTGCCGCAAGTTCAAGGACACCGCTTACAACCTTGCCGCTCAGACTCTGCGAATCAAGACTTCCTTCACCCGTAACAACAACATCAGCCCATTTTACACTCTCCTCCAATCCCGTAACCTGCGCAAAGAATCTCCAGCCGGGAAGAAGTTCCGCACCTAAAAATGCCAGCCCTGCATAACCCACACCACCGGCAGCACCTGCCCCCGGATACTCCTTGCACCCTCCTGCAACGCCCAGGCATCGGTGTGCCACCTCCGCATAATTTGCAAGTCCGGCCTCCAGAATCTTCAAGGCCTCTTCATCTGCCCCTTTCTGCGGACCATATACTGCCGTAGCACCAGATTCGCCCAAAAGAGGGTTAGTAACGTCACATATCACCTTAAAGCACACCTGTGACAAATCCGTAAAAGTCTCCCGGGCCTCTTCCCCTCCCGTAGCGGCAGTGTCAAGCGGCCTCTCCATCCTCGCAATCCTATGCAGATCCCCGCCACATACCGGAGCCGCCATCAGCGATCCGGCAATATCATAAAACCTGTATCCCAAGGCCTGCAACATGCCCGCTCCACCATCATTGGTTGCACTGCCGCCAATTGACAATGTAATTGTTCCTGCGCCCCTGCAAAGGGCCGCCTTTATAGCCTCCCCCAAGCCGTAAGTTGATGTACGCAAAGGATTGCGCTGCGCCTTGGAGAGCATCTCCAGTCCGGAGACTTTGGCCATCTCAATGAAGGCACATACTCTGCTGTCGCAACCACTATTTTCCTTGCCTGATGGACTACCGGACTCTCTTCCATTAGATACGTCTATTCCCCAATTATCCGGTCTATAATAAACAAGTATTTCGGAATCAACCAATTCACCTACCGGGTTATGCACTTTTACAGCAATCCGCTCCACGTTTTCCAACCTTTTTTCAAGCACATCAAGGCTGCCGTCACCACCGTCTGCAATCTCCACAATCCTGAACTCACACTCTCCGGTTCCGGATGATTCAAAACCACGGCACACCGCCCGGGCTGCCTCAAGAGATGTGAGACTGCCTTTAAATTTGTCTATTGCAACAAGAACTCTCTTCTTTTCCATAACAGGCCCTATTTTTCTATACAAATATACGGAATAGATGTATCGGAAAGCAAAAATTGGGATTTATTTGATTTTTTAGTTACTTTTGAAATTTATAGAAATTGGGTCCCGACAAATTATTAAAAAGATGTTTATATGAGAAAATTATCATTCCTATTAGTAGTTTCTTTGCTACTTTCAATCATGCCTGCAAAGGCAGACGAGGGCATGTGGCTTCTTCCGCTATTGGAGAAACTTAATGCCAAGAAGATGCAGGAATTGGGCTGCAAACTCACTCCTGAAGAGATCTACAGCATAAACAACTCGAGCCTCAAGGACGCAATCGTACACTTCGGTGGCGGATGTACAGCCGAGATTGTGTCTGACAAAGGTCTTCTTTTTACCAACCACCACTGCGGCTACAGTTCTATCCAAAAATTGAGCAGCGTAGAGCATGACTACCTCAATGACGGCTACTGGGCAATGAACCTCAACGAGGAACTTCCAGCGAAAGGCCTCACAGTCACATTTGTAGATAAATTCGTTGATGTTACCGACAGAATCAACAAAGCAGTTGCAAAGGGCAAGACCGACGAGGAGAAGGGCAAAGCATACGAAGCCGAGGTAAATAAAATTGTAGAGGAGGCAACAAAACATGACAAGACTCTTGATGCTGAGGTTACAAGTTTCTACAACAGCAACGCATACTACGTAATTACTACCAGAACTTTCAAGGATATCCGTTTTGTAGGCGCTCCGCCTTCATCAATCGGCAAATTCGGTGCTGATACCGACAACTGGATCTGGCCAAGACACACCGGCGACTTCTCTGTTTTCAGAATCTACGCCGACAAGAACAACAACCCTGCAGAGTACTCCGAGGAGAACGTGCCTTACACTCCAAAACAATCTTTGAAAATCTCTTTGAAGGGCTTTGAGAAGGGCGACTATGCCATGATTATAGGCTTCCCCGGCAGAACAACAAGATTCATGTTGAGCGAAGAGGCCAAAGAGACTCAGAACATCAACAATGCCATCAGCATCTTTGCAAGGGGTGTAAAACAGGATATCTGGATGGAGGATATGCAGGCCGACCAGAAGGTAAGAATCCAATACTCAAACAAATATGCCAACTCTTCAAACGGTTGGAAGAAATGGATGGGTATGAATGAGACCTTTGACAAATTGAACATTGTGGAGCGCAGGGCTGCCGAGGAGAAGGAGTTCAACCAGTGGGTAAATGCCAACAAGAAGCGCGCTGCGAAATATGGCAGTGTCGTTGACGACATCAATAACGAGGTCAAAAGAAGAGCAGAGTACTTCTACGTTTACAGATACATCAATGAGACCGTCTCTGCAGTGGAACTTGTGAAGGCAAGTTCAATGAGACGTCCCGGCCAGATTGAGGCATTCTTCAAAGATTACTCAGTTGAGACCGACAGAAAATTGGCCAAAGCAATGTACAAGATCTACAAAGAGAAGGTTGATCCCAAATACCATCCTGCGTTCTACGAAAGGATTGACAAGGAATTCGGTGGAGACATTGACGCTTTTGTAGACAACCTTTTTGACAATTCAGTATTTGCTTCACAGGAGAAATATGAAAAGGCCAAGGCTGAGGGTTACGACATGCAGAAAGACCCTGCAACCCAAATAAGAAAAGATATCTATGCAATTGCACAGGTAATCATGCCTGAAGTTATGGGCTCAAACCACAAGGTTGCCGAGTTGAAACAACTCTATATTGAAGGAGTTCTTGAGATGCAGGGCGATAATGCCATGTATCCTGACGCAAACTCCACAATGCGTTTGACTTATGGCCAGGTTCTCCCATACTCACCAAGGGATGCCGTCCAATATGACTTTGTAACTACCCTTGACGGTGTTATGGAGAAAGAGGATCCCAACAACTGGGAGTTTGTTGTTCCGGCAAGATTGAAAGAACTGTGGAAAGCAAAGGATTTTGGCCAGTACGCTTTGCCTAACGGCAAGATGCCGGTTGCATTCCTTTCAAACAACGACATTACAGGCGGTAACTCAGGCAGCCCTGTATTGAATGACAAAGGCGAACTTCTTGGCCTTGCATTTGACGGAAACTGGGAGGCAATGAGCGGTGATGTAATCTTTGAGCCGGATCTTCAGAGATGTATAAATGTTGATATCAGATATGTTTTGTTCATCATTGACAAATATGGCAAGGCAGGTTATCTGTTGGATGAGATGAACATTGTAAAATAATTGTTGGATAATAATTGATCAAAGTTTTATTTCAATGGTTACCGTAAAACAGATTGAAGAGATATTGCAGGGTGTCATACACCCTGCTTTTGATAAGAACGTCATTGAACTTGGACTTATTGAAGACATTAAGGTTGAGGGAGATGAATCACAGGCCAAGGTAAAGTTCAAATTGGTTTTCCCAAGACCCGATGCCTTGGGCGCAAGCATAAAGAAGAGTTGTGAAGAGGCCGTATTGAAAGCATGCGGCAATGTAAAGGTAAGCATTCTTGAACTTGTAAGGGAGAGCAAGCCCAAAAAGAAGAAGATACTTGACCTTGGTCAGGAGCAACTTGAGAGTGTGGGCAAGATAATTGCCATTGCTTCAGGAAAAGGAGGAGTGGGAAAATCTACAGTATCTGTAAATCTTGCCGTAACTCTTGCAAAGATGGGCTACAAGGTGGGATTGGCAGATGCTGATGTTTATGGTCCGTCGGTGCCAAAAATGACTGCAACAGAAGGCGAGGTTCCTGAGGTTGAGTTTGTATATGAAGATGGCTACACCGACAACGGCGAGTCTGCAGCAGAGGCCGGAATTGATCCCAACACAGGCATTCCGGCGGCAGGAGAGCATGGCAAGACTGTAGCGGAACTTATCGTCCCAATTGAAAAGTATGGTGTAAAATGGATGTCAATAGGCTACTTTGCGCCACCTGAAAGAGCGTTGATATGGAGAGGGCCTATGGCCTGCAATGCACTCAAACAGATGATTCTGCAGGTTAAATGGGGCGAACTTGACTTTTTGTTGCTTGACCTTCCTCCGGGAACCGGAGACATTCACATAAGCCTTGTGCATGACATTCCGCTCAATGGGGCAGTGATTGTAAGCACTCCTCAGGCTGTTGCACTTGCAGATGTGGAGAAGGGTATAAACATGTTCAGAAACAAGGATATCAACAAACCTGTATACGGATTGGTTGAGAATATGGCATGGTTTACTCCGGCAGAACTTCCAAACAACAGATACTATATCTTTGGCAAGGACGGCGGCAAGGAGATGGCGGCAAAATACGACGTTCCGCTCCTTGGCCAGATTCCGATTGTGCAGAGCATAAGGGAGTGTGGAGACGAGGGTGAGCCGGCTGCCGTAAATGCGGGTCCGGTTTTTGATGCATTTGCCGAAGTTGCAAGAAGAGTTCTTCAACAAGAGTTGTAAACAAATGGAAACAGGGTAATTCATGAGGTAGAATTTCACTGAAGATTCTGCCGTTTTGGGTTACCCTAAATTTTGGGAAAAGATGAAAATTGGAGATAAAGTGAGGTTCCTCAACCAGACAGGTGGAGGAATAGTGGTTGGTTTTGGCCGCAAGGGATGGGTTACCGTACAGGATGAGGATGGTTTTGACATTCCAATGCCCGAGAAGGAGTGCGTGGTAATTGAACAGAATGTGGTTGCCAAAGAGGAGGTAAACATACAGACAAAAGATGGAGAGAAACTCAACATTGCCATTATTTATGTAAAGAACGGCAACGGTTTCTCATGCATTATGGCCAACGAGTGCAATTATGCACTTTTGGCAACTTACACCAATATAATAAAAGAGGATGAAGGCACACCAGGCAAGGCCTCAAACAGTTTTACAACAACATTTGCAGGAGAGGTACTTCCGTACGAACGCAAGAAGTTGTTTGATTTTGGAAAAAGCGAACTCAATACCTGGTCAAAACGGGTACTGCTCAGAATCATTCCATTCAAGAGAAGCCAGCCTTTCAAGCAACCGTTGCAGCATGCCCTAAAGCCTGCAATAGAGCAGGATTTTATTCTCGACCCGGTAAACCTTCTCAAGGAGAGCATGTTCCGCAGAAATGAATATATACAGGAAAACGGTTATGTAGTTCCTGTAATAAACGAGAATATAGAGGAGATTCCAATGGTGGGCAAACTTGAGGAGCAGCAGATAAAGATGGCCCTCAAGGAGAAATTTGAAGGCGAGAGAGCCCTTTCATCTCCCCAGCAGACACATAAAAAGGCAGCATCTGCCCAAAACAGGGCTTATGTAAACGGCAAATGGATTGATTTGCCAAGCGGAGGCCTGCAAAAGGAGTGGCTTCAGGAGAATGCCCTTATAAGAATCAACTCACAGGGTTATATGGAGGTTGATCTTCATGCAGAGGCCCTTCTTGACACCACTATAGGTATGGACAACACCGCCATACTCAAGTACCAACTTGAAAAGTTCAATGAAGCCATGGCCGCAGTACTGCACAAACGTGGCAGCAAGATTGTATTCATCCACGGCAAGGGCGACGGTGTATTGAGGAACGCCCTAATAAAGGAGTTGAAGACAAAATACAGCCAGAGCAGATGGCAGGATGCCTCATTCAAGGAGTACGGCTATGGAGCCACACTTGTGACCGTTTAAGGACTTTGCATTCCTGTAATCCGGCTTCGTTCTGCCGTCAGGGCCCCGACAATGGAGAAATAGGAATAATAGTATCCATTGATACACAATGTATTGTACGTAAACATAAAATATAATTGCTATGAAAAAACTTTCATCCCTGATGTCCGTTGCGGCAATATGCCTGATTATTGCAGCATGTTCAGACAAAACAGATTACAAGGCTCTCTATGAAGAGCATGTAAAGGAGTTGAGCGACCCAAAATATGCCGGCCGAACAGATTGTGACAATGGCATATATGCTGCAGCCCAATATATAAGGGCAAACCTTACAAATATGAGGCAGACATGGCAGGATCTGTACTTTACATACCCTAAAAATACAATGAGGGGTTCTATGGAGTTCTCTGTAGACGGCAAACGATGCGTTTATACAGAGGAATTTATGGTAAAAGAGTTCTCCCCGGCAGCCAACACCACAATGGAGATTTACCATCTGCCCGACGAGTATCTTGCCGACAAGGAGAAATTCTACAACCACCTGAGCAGCGGAAAATTTGCAGACAAATTTGTTGCGTTTGACTTTCCACTCTTCTCAAAGAACTTTTCAGGAGAGGGAGTCGAACTCTACAAAGACAATTTGAGTTGCCTCAACGGCAAGGTTGGAGGCCTCATTTTTGTATATGACAGCCGACCTGTGCAATTCATATCACGCGCAGTATACACACTCGGCTTCCCGGTTGTGGCAGTCGGACCATGGTTTGGCAATGATACCAAAGAGGCCACTTTAAAACTTGATGCAGAGTTTATTGAAGAGTACAAGGCCGTGAATATAGCATCATTTATTAAGGGCAAGAAAGAATCTGATGAATACATTATCTTTATGGCCCACTACGACCACCTTGGAGTGATTGGCCAAGGCAATATCTTTACCGGAGCAAATGACAATGCATCAGGTGTAGGCACTCTGCTCTCACTGATGCAATACTATAGCAAAAACCAGCCTGAACAATCGCTGCTGTTCCTCTTCCTTGACGGCGAGGAGGCCAACCTCCTTGGAGCAAAAGATTATGTCGCCAACCCGCTTATGCCTTTGGATAAAGTCAAATTCGCAATTAACCTTGATATGGTTGGCGACGATGCCACAAATCTGATCTGCGAAGTTGGAGGCAACGGCGGCCAGGCAGGCCTTGATATGTTCAAAAAAATAAACGCCGGAAAAGACTACTTTACAAGCATAGACCCGGAACCGTTCACTGACAACAGCGACCACTACTATTTTGGCATTGCTGGCGTTCCTTGTATCTATTTTACCATTGAAGGGAGCAAATACCAGTACTACCACACTCCTAACGATACCTACGCAAACTTTACATCTGAACGCTTTGAACCGCTATTCAATCTGATGCGCGACTTTGTGAGGGAGTTTTAAAATATAGTAGAGACATGAAAACACTTGGAAACTTTATGCTTTACATGATTATTCTGTTGGGATTATTATCTTCGTGCAAAATCATGAGCCGGATGATAAGGCCTATTCCACTGAAGCAGCACTGAAGAAAAAATATTTTTTCCGACAATGATTATGTATATATTTTCTGCTCTCTTGATCCTCAAAGAGTATCGTTTCATATAGAAGAGATGGCGAATTTGTCAGAAAAACGGATTTGAATATTCCATTGAAAAGACATAGTGTTTCATCCTGTGCTTATTGTGGCGACACTCAAATAGTCTCAGATATAAAAAAATACCCTGCCAGTCAACATCTGATTTGGCAGGGTTTCTATTTATTTACAATTGTTCAATCTCTGACTGGGGAAGACCCGTATACTTCTCAATGAAACAGGAATCAATCCCATCCTTTTTCATGGACTTCGCAATTTCAAGCCTCTCTTTTTCAATTCCTTTTTCCAGGCCCTCTGCCAGTCCTTTTTCCAGCCCCTCTGCCAGTCCTTTTTCCATGCCCTTCTCTATACCCTGCATTATGCCCTTCTCTATGGCATAATCAAGACAGGCATGGTTGTCCCGATATCTTTTCAGACGGGCTTCATATTGGGCCTTGTCCATATTGGAGAGTGACGCCAGATTTGCCTCATCCAACACATTCAGAAAAGTCTCTTTAATCTCCTGAGTAAGGCCATGCTCATAAACCTCACGTTTCAATTCCTCGATTGTCTTCATACCGCTTTTCATTTCTAACAGCAAAAATAACAACTTTTCATACAACTCCGTACACTCCTTAATACTTTTTGCCTGTAAACAAGGAAGTTGAAGCATAATGATGTGAATCCTGTCTGTGAGGATATTCTGTGTATTGGGCTCACACATGAGGAAATCTCTCCGCAATACCGGATCCTTCTCATAAGTAAAGTTCATCAGACAAATGCTATACACCTTGTCTATCTCATAATTCCAGTCTCTGCCGACCTGGCCCATCCGGTTTATAAGGCGACAAGTATAATAGAGCATTCTGTTTCTTATGTACCTCAAATCTGCATTCTGAACCTCAATCAGGAATCTGGTATCAGATTCATCCTTGCAAAGAATATCAAATATACACTCCCGGCCTTCGGAATCCAGAGGGATGCTCTCGTTGTTCAAAAAACTTACATCCACAATAGGGGATTCCAATTCAGACTCCAGAATCAGATTCAGAAAACCTATGAGATTGCTTTTGTTTCTCTCTGTACCGAAGAGGTACTTGAAACTCCAATCCACAAAAGGATCCATTACATTGCTCTGATGGTCAACGCCACTTCTGCCCACGCATACCCGCGCCACTTTCCTGCTGCTTCTCTCCATAACTTTGATGATTTATTATAAATAATTTAAACTCCTATATCAAAATCAACGTAGTGGAACTCCACACTGCTCACGAAGATTCCGATGCAGGCAAAACTAAATGATTGCAGCAGAAAAGAGATGCAAGAAAGACAATTTTACACTTTTGTACGAAAAAAATATCTGATTCTATTTTTTTACGCCAAGAGTTGTTTTACCATGGCAGAAATGGCTTTTCCGTCGGCCTTGCCCATAAGTTTTTTTGTTGCGGTTCCCATTACCTTGCCCATATCCTGAGGCCCTTTGGCACCAACAGCCTCGATAATTTTCTTGAGTTCTGCTGCAAGTTCCTCTTCTGTAAGTTGTTTAGGCAGGAATACCTCCATAAATGATGCCTCTGCCAACTCATTCTCCGCCAACTCCGGACGGTTTTGGGCCTTATAAAGTTCTGCGCTCTCTTTACGCTGTTTTACAAGTTTTTGAATGATTTTAAGGACAGCATCATCCGATATGCTCTCTGAACCGTCGGCAGTCTTTGCCAAAAGTATTGCGGCTTTAATGCCCCTCAATGCCTCAAGTTTCACCTTCTCTTTGGCCAACATTGCGGCCTTGATGCCATTTTGAATATCAAGTTCCAAACTCATGATTAAATCTCCTTATCTTTATAATTGAACAAAGGCCGGCAAGCCAAGATTGGTATCTCACGCCGGCCGGCCTTTACATTAAACAAAAAAACTATTTCTGCTCCGGAGCGGTTGATTTTATAAACAACTCGTCCATCTGAGCCATATCAATCCTCGAAGGAGCATCCAGCATCACATCCCTGCCGGTGTTGTTTTTAGGGAATGCAATGTAATCTCTGATGGTCTCCTGTCCACCAAACAATGAACAGAAACGGTCAAAGCCGAATGCTATACCGCCATGAGGAGGTGCTCCATATTTGAACGCATTAATAATGAAACCGAATCTGTAATCGGCATCCTCCTTGCTGAAGCCAAGAACCTCAAACATGCGCTCCTGCACTTTTGAATCATGGATACGGATTGAACCGCCGCCAACCTCAGTACCGTTAAGCACAAAGTCATATGCATTGGCATTGACCTGCTCAAGATCCTCTTTTTTGTTGCTGTAGAATTTCTCCATATCCTCGGGTTTTGGAGCAGTGAACGGATGGTGCATAGCATAGAAACGCTGTGTCTCATCATCCCACTCCAATAGAGGGAAATCGCAAACCCATAGAGGTGCAAAAACAGAGTTGTCACGCAAGCCAAGGCGGTTACCCATCTCAAGACGCAATGTACCCAAGGCTCCCTGCATCTTCTTCTTCTCTCCCGACAATACCAATACCAAATCACCCTCTGCCGCACCAATTGCACCGCATATAGCCTTAAGGTCATCTGCGCTGTAGAATTTGTCAATTGAAGACTTGATTCCCTCAGCATTGTATTTGATATAGATAAGGCCCTTTGCCCCAACCTGAGGTCTCTTTACCCATTCGGTAAGTTCATCAAGTTGTTTGCGGGTATATCCTGCACAACCCGGAACAACAATGGCGCCAACATACTCTGCATCATCAAGAACAGCAAAGTTGTGACCCTTTACCATATCTGTGATGGTATTCATCTTCATGCCAAAGCGGATATCCGGTTTGTCGCTTCCATAATACTCCATTGCATCCTTGTAGGAGATTCTTGGGAAAGCCTCTGTAAACTCCTTGCCCAAAACATTCTTGAAGAGTGCCTTTGCAAGACCCTCAAAAGTATTCAACACATCTTCACGCTCTACAAATGACATTTCACAGTCAATCTGTGTAAACTCAGGCTGACGGTCTGCACGCAAATCCTCATCCCTGAAACATCTTACAATCTGGAAATATCTGTCATAACCGGCAACCATCAAGAGTTGTTTGAAAGTCTGCGGACTCTGGGGCAAAGCATAGAACTCGCCCGGATTCATACGGCTTGGAACGACAAAGTCACGTGCTCCCTCCGGAGTTGACTTTATAAGATAAGGAGTCTCTATCTCCATAAAACCCACGTTGCTCAAATAGTTTCTCACCTCATGAGCCATTCTGTGACGCAACTCCAAGGCTCTCTTCAAAGGAGCCCTTCTCAAATCGAGGTAACGGTACTGCGCACGGATATCCTCACCGCCGTCGGTATTCTCCTCAATTGTAAACGGAGGTGTAACAGCCTTGTTGAGAACTCTAAGTTCTGTAAGTTTGATCTCTATCTCTCCTGTATCAATTTTATTGTTCTTGCTCTGTCTCTCCGTTACAACACCTGTAGCCTGAATTACATATTCACGGCCAAGAGATGCCACAAGGTCATTAATCTCCTTTGATTCATTCTCATCTGCAACAAGTTGGGTAATACCATATCTGTCGCGAAGGTCAATAAAATTCAAACTTCCCATTTTACGGACCCTCTGCACCCAGCCAGCCAAAGTCACTGTCTGGCCTGCATTTGCCAGGCGCAATTCTCCACAAGTATGTGATCTGTACATAGTTTTATATAATTGTATAATTTATTTCGTTTTACGGCTCCAATCCCATTTAAGGATAGTAACCCGCAAAGTTAATATTTTTATCCTAATTGCCACTTTGTCAGATCCAAAAAAATAGATGCAAAAACAATCAAATTTTTCTACCTTTGCGCTCTATGGCAACACAATTTGGAGTAAAGGCAAAGAAAGCGCTGGGACAGCACTTCCTTACAGATGAGTCAATAGCAAAAAAAATAGTGGAGAGTCTTCTTCTTCCGGAGGATTTTAACAGCAGCAACAGACAGCAGGAAGAAGTGCAAAAACCGTCACCCGACAAGATGCAGGTTCTTGAAATAGGACCCGGCACAGGTGTGCTCACCAAATACCTTCTGCAGGAGGAGAGAATCAGGCTTGAGGTGGCTGAGATTGATACCGAAAGCATTGAATATCTGCAGAAGACCTATCCGCAACTCCTCTACTCCCTGCAACAGCGTGACTTTCTCCAGATTCCATTGGAAAAGATATTTGCAGGCGAGTTTGCCGTAATAGGAAACTTCCCTTACAATATCTCATCCCAGATATTTTTCAAGGTTCTCGATTATAAGGAGACCATTCCGCAAGTTGTCTGTATGCTCCAGAAGGAGGTTGCAGAACGCCTTGCCAGCGCTCCCGGCACAAAAGCCTACGGAATACTCTCTGTACTGCTGCAGGCCTGGTACGATATAGAGTATCTGTTTACCGTACATGAGCATGTATTCAATCCTCCGCCAAAGGTAAAATCTGCAGTCATACGCCTTACCCGCAATACACGTACAGACTTGGGTTGCAACGAAATACTTTTCAAACTTATAATAAAGAGTTGCTTCAACCAGAGGCGCAAAACCATACGCAACTCAATAAAGCCACTTCTTGGAAAGAGACTTGACATGTGCAACACCATCTCTGCAAAAGAGAGGGAGATGGGCAAGGATATAATCATAAAGAGTTCTGTTACATCTGAACTGCTTGATTTAAGACCGGAACAATTGGATGTTGAGCAGTTTATTGAACTGACAAAACTTCTTACACAATAGGTTACCTGGAGTTTATTGCCACAACCGGATCAAGATTGGCAGCCGCATAGGCAGGTGCCATTCCGCTGATTATGCCTATCACCGAAGCGATTGCGAGACCACTCATGATATTGTCAAAAGAGAGTTGCATGACAAACATGCCGGTTGGGGGTATAGCAAGAATTATTGCCGCCAACAGCACGATTCCCACAACTCCACCGGCCAATGCCAGAAACAGGGCCTCTACAAGGAACTGGGATAATATCATATATCTCTTGGCTCCAAGAGCCTTCTGGATACCTATGATGTTGGTGCGCTCCTTTACCGATACAAACATGATGTTTGCTATACCGAAGCCTCCAATCAGGAGGGAAAAACCGGCAATTATCCACCCCACAGTGCTTAACATTGAAAAGATGCTGTCAACCATCTGAAGCAGCATTGTCATTCTGTTTATGGAGAAATTGTTCTTCTGCGCAGGGGCAATCCTTCGACCGGCCCTCATCAACACAAGAAGTTCATCTTCAAACTCTTGAGTCTGCACCTCGGCTTTGGGCTTAACAAGAATGGAGGCTCCCGCCCTCCTCATGTTGACTATATACTTGCACATTTTCAGCGGTACCAGAATGCCTGCATCCGATCCTCCGCCTATATTTACCATGCTCTCACCCTCCTTTTCAAGCAGACCAATGACCGTAAGATCCCTGCCCCCAACCCTTATCCTGCGGCCCAATGGGGATGCACCGTCAAAGAGTTCCTCCCCAATTTTATACCCTAAAACGCAAACTGCCGAGCCATTATTTATCTCACTCTCATTAAAATATCTTCCCGACAGAAGATTCACCCTGCTTATCTTCTCCCAATCGGAGGTTACCCCCTTTACCATACACTTTGAAATGGAATTGCGACCTGCCTTTACCGGGCGTTCGTATGCCAGCAACATTGCCACAGCATCCGCTGTACGGGAATTCTCTTTAAGGAAAATATAATCTCTGTAATCTGGTGAGGGCCGTTTCATATACTCCCACCACTTGTACTCGCCCGACATATCTATTGCGCCATCCTGGTTTTCGGGCATCATGGGCCACTTGTCAATTATGACCATGTCACTTCCAAAAGCCTCAAATCCGCGCCTTACATTATCTTCAAGGGCATCAACGGCAGTGAAGACCGCAACTATCGAAAAAATGCCGATACTCACCCCCAACAGGCTCAAGAATGTCCTGAACTTATCACCCCTCAACTGTGAAAAGGCAAATGC
The DNA here is from genome assembly GCA_015060245.1 of Bacteroidales bacterium. Lineage (GTDB taxonomy): Bacteria > Bacteroidota > Bacteroidia > Bacteroidales > UBA932 > Egerieousia. The sequence continues at coordinate 171,933 of SUYU01000001.1, forward strand.
CACACTCTCCTGCAGCATCCTTACTGTCACAATACCTCTCATAACCAAAACCTTTCCGATTTGTCAAATTCAAAATCAACTGCAACCTATCTTCTTCTTCAAGGCCCGGAGTGCATCAAAGGCATCCAATGGCGACATTGAATTTATGTCCATTGCCAACAGACTCTCCTTTATATCCACCAACAACGGATCATCAAGTTGATATATTGAGAGTTGCAGACTCTCCTGAAGAGTACTGCCCCTTCCTCTTTTTCCTCTTCCCGACAATTTTCCGGCCATATTTCCGCTTCCGGAAGTTGGAACACCACCATTGACATCGATTTCAGGACCTGCATCAGAATTGCCGCTTGCACTCTCCAGACGTTTCAACTTGCGCTGCGCAGAGTCCACTACAGCCTTAGGCATTCCGGCCAGCCGAGCCACATGTATTCCAAAACTGTGCGCCACCCCCCCCTCACATAACTTTCTCAAGAAAAGCACCTTGCCGTCAACCTCCTTTACAGCGATATGATAGTTCCTCACTCGCGGATATATGGTCTCAAGTTCATTGAGTTCATGATAGTGTGTTGCAAAGAGGGTCTTTGCCTTGAACGGACTCTGGTGTATATACTCCACTATTGCCCATGCGATTGACATGCCGTCAAATGTACTGGTACCACGCCCTATCTCATCAAGCAACACCAATGAACGTTCAGAAAGGTTGTGGAGAATTGTTGAAGACTCCATCATCTCCACCATAAAGGTCGACTCTCCCCTGGAGATGTTGTCCGATGCTCCTACCCTTGTAAATATCTTGTCAACTATTCCAATGCGGGCACTTTTGGCCGGGACAAACGAACCTGTCTGCGCAAGAAGCACAATGAGGGCAGTCTGCCTCAACAAGGCAGATTTACCGGCCATATTGGGACCTGTAAGAATAATTATCTGCTGGGTATCGTTGTCAAGTAGAAGATCATTTGCCACATACTCCTCTCCCGGAGCCATGAGGGTCTCAATGACAGGGTGCCGGCCCTGGGAAATCTCAAGTTCCAGGCCATCGGTCATGACCGGTCTGCAATACCCCCTCTCCACGGCGAGTTGTGCAAAGCCTGCAAGGCAATCTATTCTGGCAACCACGGCACTGCTCTGCTGAATATGCGGTATCTCCTTCTGTATTGATGCCACAAGTTGCTGGAATATCTGCTGCTCAAGTGCATATATCCTGTCCTGCGCCCCAAGGATCTTCTCCTCATACTCCTTGAGTTCCTGGGTTATATACCGTTCGGCATTTACAAGGGTCTGCTTTCTTATCCAATCCTCCGGGACCTTGTCTTTATGGGTATTCCTTACCTCAAGGTAATAGCCGAAGACATTATTGTAGCTTATTTTCAAGGATGGTATGCCGGTACGTTCACTCTCACGCTGCTGTATCTGGAGCAGATAATCCTTGCCGTAACGTGCTATATTCCTGAGTTGGTCCAACTCCTCATTGACGCCGTCAGCAATGATGTCACCCTTCCCGAACTGGGCAGCAGGCTCCGCAGCCATGGTTGATTCTATCTCCTTTTTCAACTCTTCAAAGAGGGAGATTCCCGAGGCGAGTTTCTCAAGTTCTGCAGATACAACACCTTCAGACAATATTATTGATTCAGGATAATTTCCTGTAGAGAGTTCCTTTATAGGGCGCATCTGGTCAAGGCCCCTTTTCAACTGGATCACCTCCCTCGGAGCCATTTTGCCTGCTGCAGCCCTTGCAGTAATGCGCTCAAGGTCACCCACATTTGATATTGACTCCTGTATATGCTCCGCCACCTCGCGCTCATTAACAAAGAACTCTACCACTTCATGCCTGCGTTCAATCTCACCCCTGTCCTTTACCGGCATTGAGAGCCAGTTCCTCAAGAGCCTTGCACCAAGAGGAGATGAACATTTGTCAACTACATCCATAAGCGATGTGCCGTCGGAGCAGGAGGCCGGCGAAAATATCTCAAGATTGCGGAAAGTGAATCTGTCGAGCCAAACGAAATTGCCCTGGTCTACCCTTGAAATGGAGCAGAGATGCCCCACGCCGGTACTGTGGTTCTGTTCAAGGTAAAAAAGAATGGCACCGGCAGCAGTTATGCCCAACGGCAGATTCTCTATTCCAAAGCCCTTGAGAGACTGAAGTCCGAACTGCTTCTTGAGTTTGTCATTGCAGGCCTCATGCACAAAAGCCCACTCATCCATTGGGGAGAGATAGTATCCGGTCCCAAAACGCTCCTTAAAGCCGTTTACATAACACCTCTCTATAACAACCTCCTTGGGGGCAAAATTTGACAGAAGCACCTCAATGTAGTCAAGCGGTCCCTCTGCCACCTTGAATGTGCCTGTAGAGACATCAAGGAATGCCACGCCGCCCTTATCTTTATGGAAAGAGACGGCACACAGAAAATTGTTCTCCTTCTGCTCAAGCAACTGCTCACTGTATGCTATACCTGGAGTCACAAGTTCTGTAACACCTCTCTTCACAATCTTTTTGGTGAGTTTTGGATCTTCCAACTGATCACATACGGCCACCTTGTAGCCGCTTCTTACCAGTTTTGGCAGATACGTTTCAATTGAATGGTGGGGGAAACCGGCCAATGCCACGGATGTAGCGGCTCCATTGCCCCTTTTTGTAAGAACTATACCCAAAACCTTGCTGGCTGTAATTGCGTCTTCCCCAAAGGTTTCATAAAAATCTCCCACCCTAAAAAGAAGCAGGGCATCCGGGTGTTGTGCCTTTACACTGAAATATTGCTTCATCAGCGGAGTTTCCGCTATCTTTTTATCCTCCTTCATAGTCTACAAAATTAGGAATTTTCTTTTAATTTGATGTAAATTTGCATTATAAAGATTTTGGACACCATTATTGGAAAACAACAACATTTTAGATCATGAATTTCAAATCCATTTTTAAGATTGCTGCCATCTGCGCCGTCGCTTTTGCGGCAGTTTCATGCAGCACTCCTACCAGAGAGGAGATTGCAGAACAGGAGTTCCGGCAAATTATAGAAAAGAACAACAACGTAGGTTTGGCAGTGGTTGCCGTCAAAGATGGCAAAATCATATACAGCAACTCTTTCGGTTACAAGGATCTTGAGAGCAGGACCCCTCTTGGCGAGAATGACATTTTCAGGATTGCCTCCATTTCCAAATCCTTTACAGCCACTGCAATCATGCAACTTATAGAACAGGGCAAATTGTCACTTGATTCAGACATCTCTGACCTCCTTGGTTTCAAAGTCAGAAACCCCAAATATCCCGAGAGCCCCATCACTGTAAAGATGCTGCTTTCACACTCCTCAAGCATGAGCGATGCCAACGGCTACTTTACACTCAATGCAATCAATCCAGACTCTTCTGCAACCTGGAAGAGTGCATGGAACGACTGGGAGCCGGGTTCAAAGTATGAATACTGCAATTTGGGATACAACACACTTGGGACCATTCTTGAGAGAGTAAGCGGCGAGAGATTTGACAAATATATTGTCAACCATATTCTTGCTCCGCTTGATGTTTATGGCGGATATGAGGTTTTGAGCCTCGACTCAACAAAATTCGTAAAAATCTACTCCTATAACCGTGCCGACAGTTCTTTCACCCATTCTCCAGATGCATACGCTACCAGGGAGAAGGAGATAGAGAACTATGTGTTCGGACAATCTACACCGGTATTCTCCCCTACCGGAGGCTTGAAGATTTCGGCGCTTGACCTTGCCAGGGTGATGATGATGCATATGAATCTTGGTACCATTGACAGTGTAAAGATAATTGGAGAGGAGAGTTCAAGAATGATGCAGAGTGTGGCAATTGAGCCTACAGATGAAGGTGATGCATACGGATTTGCCATAAGGTTGAGCAACCAACTTCTCGATGGCCACAAGATGATTGGCCACACAGGAAGCGCATACGGTGTATATACATCAATGTTCTGGGATGAGAACAGGGAGTTCGGCTTTGTAATCATGACCAACGGCTGCAACGGCAGAACTGAAAACAACTTCATGGCTATCCACAGAGACGGCGTTGACTGCCTTTACAGAAACTTCATAAAAGAGACCGGAAACAGATAGGGAGACTCCCGCCACACATTCAGGCGGGGCACTCGAATTGCCTGACCAATACGTTGATATGAAAAGGGTACTTATTATTACATATTACTGGCCGCCGTCGGGAGGATCAGGAGTACAGCGTTGGTTGAAATTTGCCAAATATCTGCCACAGTTCGGATGGCAGCCTGTAATCTATACCCCTGAAAATCCGGAGCAACTGGCAGTTGACCGCTCTCTGGAGAAGGAGATACCTGCAGAGGCAGAAATTGTAAAGAGAAGGATTGTTGAACCTTATCAGTTGTACAAAAGCCTTCTTAAAAAGTCAGGTCACAAAAAGGAGGCAGTTGAGGTAAACCCCGTGAACGCACAGCAGAAATCTGCGCTGCAGAAAGCGGCTATGTGGATAAGAGGCAACCTCTTCAGACCCGATCCCCGCTGCCTGTGGATCAATCCGTCGGTCAGATATCTTAAAAAATATCTCAAGGAGCATCCTGTAGATCTGATTGTAAGCACAGGCCCTCCACAATCGATGCACATGATTGGATACAGACTCTCTGCCCGGACCGGACTCCCCTGGATTGCAGATTTCAGGGATCCCTGGACAAAGATTTTCTATTTCAAGCACTTGTCAATGACACGTTTCACAGAGAAATGGCATCACAAAATGGAAAAGAGAGTCCTTGACAATGCTGCTGCCGTTGTTGCCGTATCACCTTTGGTCCAGCAGGAGTTCCAGGCCATGACCGACACCCCCGTAGAACTCATCACCAATGGGTTTGATGAGATTGATTTCCAAAAGGGAGAGAAGGGGGCCACATCTTTGGAGAAATCCGGCAAATTTACAATTACCCATACCGGACTCTTTGCGGCAGACGGCAATCCAACCACACTATGGGAAGTGCTGAACGAAAAATGCTCACAAGAGAGTGCTTTCAAAGAGGCCTTGAGAATCAGACTGATTGGAAAGACTGACTCACAAATAATTGATGCAATAGGCCGAGCCGGGCTGGGGAGCCAACTCGAAGATATGGGTTATCAGCCTCATGATATTGCCGTCAAGGAGCAGAAAGAGGCTTCTCTGCTCATCCTGCCATTAAGAAGGGAACCGGAATACAGATCTGTACTGCCGGGCAAACTCTTTGAATATCTGGCATCGCTCAGGCCTGTTCTTGGTATTGGCCAGCCCGACGGAGCCATGGCCATGATAATTGGAGAGGCCAAGGCGGGCACAGTAATTGATTGGGAAAACAAATCAGAAATTGCAAGATTCATTGACCTGTGCTGGGAAAAGCATTTGAAGGGCGAACTTACAGACAACACCGCCGACATCTCACAGTTCACCCGCTACAACCTCTCCCGCAAAATGGCCGATTTATTTGATAATACAGTGAAACAATGAAAAATATAGATTTTAAGAAGATTTTGTCCTACGTGGGCATAATTGCAGCCTTCCTTGTTCTGGCATACGGCTTTACACCTGAAGTTCTGAAGGGAAAAGTGGTAAACCAGAGCGACATTTCCAGTTGGACTGGAATGGCCCATGAGATTCTGGAACACAACCAAAACAATCCGCAGGACCATGCACTCTGGACAAACTCAATGTTCGGTGGCATGCCGGCAACATCAATCCATGTTGAATTCAAGGGTGACTATACGCAGAATCTGTACAATCACCTCTTCATTGGAGCAAGACCTGCCAGTTACTATTTTATATGCATGGTGGGAGGATTCCTGCTCATGCTTGCCTTTGGATGCAATATATGGCTGGCTGCACTTGGTGGAATAGCAATTACATTCTGCTCCTACAATATGCAGATAATGCAGGTGGGGCACAATACAAAAATGGTGGCAATAGCCTTCATGCCATGGGTATTGGCAGCAGTTGCCTACGCCTATAGAAAAAATGCCTTGTGGGGCGCCCTCTTTTTTGCCTTTGCCCTCAGTTTCCAGATAAAGGCCAACCATCCGCAGATTACATACTATCTTGCAATAATCATCTTTGGCTATGCCATCTGGCAATTGTGCGCAGCAATCAAAGAGAAGGTTTTTCCAAGATTCATCAGGACATCCATGATTATTCTGGTTGCAGGTCTCATTGGTATAGCAACCAATGTCAACAAACTCTGGCCTATATATGAGTTCGGAGAATACACCATGCGAGGCGGCTCCGAACTTGTTGATGCAAATTCAGGAGATGCAAAAGATGCACAAAACGGCAAAAAGAGCCGAAGCGGACTTGACTTTGAGTACGCCACAGCATGGTCTTACGGCATAGGCGAGACTGCAAATCTGCTTATTCCAAACTTTAACGGAGGCTCCTCTGCCGGAGAACTGGGACGCAATTCCGAAACATACAAGGCTCTTAAATCGAGCGGATACAATGCCGAGCAGGTTGTTAAAGCCCTTCCTCTCTATTGGGGGCCACAACCCTTCACTGCAGGCCCTATGTATATGGGTGCAATAAGCATCTTCCTATGTGTACTTGGCTTTTTTGTGCTTAAAGGAGGCCTCAAGTGGTGGATTGGCGGAGTATCTCTGCTTGCCCTTACCCTCTCGTGGGGATACCACTTTGCCCCTGTGAGCCAGTTGTTCTTCAACTATGCCCCGCTCTACAACAAGTTCAGGACAGTATCAATGGTTCTTGTTATCCTGCAGGTACTTATTCCACTAATGGGCGTCATTACAGCCAATGAACTGATCTTCAAGAGTGAAAAATATGACAAGAAGAGGGTTGCACTCGGTTTCTACTGGTCACTTGGCCTTACTGCAGGCCTGTCGCTCATATTTATGGTTATCCCATCTTTGGCCGGAAGTTTCAGCGCAGCATCGGATGCACAACTGCCAGCCATCCTGTCGGCCACACTTGAAGAAGACAGGGTATCGCTGTTGCGTTCCGACGCATTGCGCACAATAATCTACATTGTTGTGGCTGCCGGCATATTATGGATGGGTTTCATCAAGAAACTCAAGGGAATACACGTTGCCGGTCTATTGCTGCTCCTTGTTACCTTTGACATGTGGAGCATTGGCAAGAGATACCTCAACGATTCACACTTTGTTACAAACAGGGAGTTCAAGAGTGCATTCAACCTTCGTCCGGTTGACAAATATATTCTCCAGGACAAGGATCCAGACTACAGGGTGCTTGACTTGAGTGTAAACACATTCAACGATTCATACGTAAGTTACCACCACAAGACAATCGGCGGATACTGCCCGGTAAAACTCCAGCGTTACCAGGATTTGATTGAACACCATATCACAAGGGAGATTGGAGCAATATCACAGGATATGACCGGAGTAAAGAGTATTGATGACGCACAGAACGCTCTCGGCAACTATCCTGTCTTGAACATGCTCAATACCAGATATATTGTCATTGACGGCAACGCCCCTGCACTTACCAATAAAGGAGCGCTCGGCAATGCCTGGTTTGTCACAAATGTGGCCAAAGCCGCAAATGCCAATGAAGAGATTGCCATGCTTGGAGGCATTGACCCTGCACACGAGGCAATTGTATCCCAGGAGTTCATTACTCCGGAATATTTGGGAGAATTCTACAATAGTGTAGCCAATGCCCGTGGCAACACGTGCTATTTCCCTGTAGATTCGGCAGCGACCATTTCGCTTGAATCATACTCTCCCAACAGGCTCGTATACAAATATTCAACTCCTACACCGGCCCTTGCCCTATTCAGCGAAGTCTTCTACAAAGATGGCTGGAAAGCGGTTGTAAAATTACAGGAAAAAGAGGCTGGCAGCACCTCTTTGCCAGGCACACAAACCTACATTGAACCCGATATCTTCAGGGCCAACTACATACTCCGAGGCCTTGCCTTGCCTGCCGGTTCTGGAGAGATAGAGTTTAATTTCAAACCGGAGAGTTTTACCAAAGGAGAACTCATTTCACGCATTACATCGGGTTTGCTGTATGTATTGCTGATTGGAAGTGCAATCTTCACATTTGTCCGCAGCAGAAGAAGAAAAGGGAATGCCTGAATATTGCAATGCAAGTGTAAAGATTGGAGATAAAGGATAAGATTTATAAAATTGTCGGGAAAAAGAGAAGATATATGGAAAATAGAATTTGTAAACTTTTCAATATTGAACACCCAATAATTGCGGGTGGAATGGTTTGGTGCAGCGGGTGGCGTCTTGCCTGTGCAGTAAGCAAGTGCGGAGGCCTTGGCCTTATTGGTGCAGGCAGTATGCATCCCGACAACCTCAGGCACCATATACGCGCCTGCAAGGAGGCACTGACCTATACTGCTCCCGACGGCACAACCGCATGCAAACCTTTTGGAGTGAATGTTCCTCTTCTCTACCCCGAAATGGAACAACTTATGGATATTCTTGTGGAGGAGGGTGTAAAGATTGTCTTTACATCGGCCGGCAGTCCAAAGAAATGGACACCATTCCTCAAGGAGCATGGCATGACTGTAGTGCACGTGGTTTCAAGCAGTGTTTTTGCAAAGAAGTGCGAAGAGGCCGGAGTTGATGCCGTAGTTGCAGAGGGCTTTGAAGCGGGCGGACACAACGGCCGCGAAGAGACTACCACAATGTGTCTTGTTCCTGCTGTATGCGCAGCCACATCACTGCCTGTAATTGCAGCAGGCGGCATAGGTCTCAAATGCCAGATAAAGGCGTGTGAGGCTCTCGGTGCGGAGGGTGTGCAGATTGGAACGCGCTTTGCCCTCTCTGCAGAGAGTTCCGCACATGAAAACTTCAAGAAACACTGCCTGGCACTTCCGGAAGGCGGCACAAAACTGCTATTGAAAAAACTTGCTCCTGCACGTCTTGCACAGGGGAGCCAATTTACCGCCAGAGTTGCCCAAATGGAAGAGGATGGTGCAACAAAAGAGGAGATGGCCGCATACCTCGGCAAAGGACGTGCCCGCAAAGGCATCTTTGAAGGCAACATTGACGAGGGCGAAATTGAAATAGGCCAAATCAGCAACCTTGTTACCAAAATAGAGACCGTAGAGGAGATCATGAAGAGCCTTACAGACTAGATGACAAACTGAATCAAGCCCTTTAAAGATAACAGACACACCCTGCCTATTCATTGTGAGTGATATGCAGGGTGTCATTGTTTGTCAATGGAGGCTACAGAAGCCCCTGAACGAGCACGACTGCAACAACGAGCGGAGCAAGATACTTGATACTCAAGTAGACAAAATTCACCACAAAGGCCGGATATTTTCGTACACCTCCGCTGGTAATCTCATCTATACAGTCGGACTTTGCCATTCTCCATCCTACAAATATTACAGCACTCAAACCGCCCAATGGCAAAAGAATGTTCGCTGAGAATTTGTCAAAGCAATCAAAGATATTGTTTCCAAAAATGGTAAACTCCTTGAGGGCTCCCTGTGAAAGCGAGCATAATGTTCCAAATACAGCAATGACTGCCAAAGAGAGGAGTATTGACCATCTGCGGCTTATTCCAAACTCTTCGTTAAGATATGCAACTATTACCTCCAACATTGATATTGACGATGTTATGGCGGCAATGAAGAGTGCAAAAAAGAAGATTATCGCAAGGATATGACCAAACGGCAACTGGGCAAATATATTGGGCAATGTAACGAATACAAGCCCGGGACCCTCGCCTGGAGAGATGCCAAACGCAAAAACCGCCGGCATAATGGCCAAGCCTGCAATTGTTGCAAAAAGGGTATCAGAGAGGGCAGTCTGTACAGACAAACCTATTATACTCTCCTTCTTTGCCACGTATGATGCATATGTCATTATTGTTCCGGCACCTACACTCAATGAAAAGAATGCCTGACCGAGTGCCGCCAGAAATGTTCCGGCCGTAACTTTTGAGAAATCTGGTTTGAAGAGGAACTCAAGACCAGCCCCCGCACCTGGAAGAGTTACCGACCTTACCGCAATAAAGAGCACGATAAGAAAGAGCATAGGCATAAGGATCTTTGCATACTTCTCTATACCCTGCTTTACTCCACTGAACAGAATAAATGCTGTAGCACCCAGGAATATGAGCATAAAACATACGGGTTCAAAATTGGATGTTACAACACTATTGAACATTCCGGAAAGCACTTGCGAATCGGATGAGTCAAACTGCAAAGCCAGTGCTTTAAAAAGATAATCAATGGTCCATCCTCCCACTACCGAATAGAAGGATATGATTGTTACAGAGGCCATTAAAAATATTATTCCCACATAGCCCCATTTTGTATTTGGAGCAAGGGCCTTGTATGCGCCAAAGACGTTCGCCTGACTTCTGCGTCCGATAATGAACTCTGCATACATTATCGGCAGAGCAAGCAGAAGTACAAAGAAGAGATATATAATTATAAATGCGGCACCGCCATTTGTACCAACCAGGTATGGGAATCTCCAAAGATTTCCCAATCCTACTGCAGATCCTGCCATTGCAACCAGCACGCCGAAACTGCTTCCAAATCCGTCTCTTTTTGCCATATTATTATCTTTAAATTACAACCATCACTGCAACTGCAAAAGTATACAGATGAGTACGCAACCCTTCATCTCTACCATAAAAATTTATAGAAGACTGCGTATCATAATCACTCCAATAACAAGCGGAGCAAGATATTTGATTGACCAGTAGACATAGTTGAGGAACCACTTTGAGAAGCCATGCTTTCCGCCACTTGTAATCTCATCGGTAAAGTCGGCCCTCTTCATGCCCCATCCCACATAAAGCACTATAAGCAGGGCTCCCAACGGCATAAGGATATTAGATGAGAATTTGTCAAACAGGTCAAAGATATTGTTTCCAAACAACTTCACCTCTGCAAGCAGACCCTGTGAAAGCGAGCAGAAGATTCCAAGGAACAACACAATGCCGACTGCCCAAAATATTCCGTTTCTTCTCTGGATATGGAACTCCTCAACAATATAGGCCACAATAACCTCGAGCAACGAAATGGCCGACGTAATTGCAGCAATGAAGAGTACAAAAAAGAAGAGTATTGCCAAAATTCCACCCAACGGAATCTGGGAGAAGATATAAGGCAGGGTTACAAATACAAGCCCAGGGCCCTGTCCGGGAGATATGCCGAACGAGAATACCGCCGGCATGATTGCCACACCTGCTATTATTGCAAAAACGGTATCTGCTATGGCTGTCTGCTGTGACATTGAAACAATATTCACCTCACGCTTGACATAAGAGGCATAGGTAAAAATTATACCAAAACCCACACTCAATGAGAGGAATGCCTGCCCCAGTGCATCAAGGAATGTGGTTGAGGTAACTTTTGAAAAATCGGGTTTGAAGAGGAACTCCAAACCTGCCATTGCCCCAGGTAGCATTACAGAGCGCACTGCAATAAATACCACCATCACAAAGAGCAACGGCATGAGCACCTTTGAATACTTTTCAATTCCCTCCTTTACTCCGCTCAACAATATTGTTCCCGACAGCGCTACAAACAGGAACATGAATATAAGTGGCCTCACACTTGAAGTGATGGTCTGCTCAAAGAGTCCGTCAAGTTGTGCCGACTCCGATGTAAACTTGAACGCCAATGATTTTACAAGGTAGTCAAGAGTCCATCCGCCAACCACCGAGTAAAACGAAAGCACAAGGACACAGCAGATTATCGACAAAATTCCTATCACATTCCAATGCGAACCCGGAGCCAGTTTCTTGAATGCTCCAAATACATTTGATTGCGCCCTGCGTCCAATAAGGAACTCCGAATACATGATCGGAAGGGCAAGCAAAAATACAATTGCAAGGTAAATTATGATGAATGCGGCACCGCCGTTGGTACCAACCAGGTAAGGGAATCTCCACAAATTTCCAAGGCCAATGGCTGAACCCGCCATGGCTACCAAAACGCCAAACTTGCTGGCAAATGAGTCTCTTTGGGACATAAAACTAAATTCTCTCTAAAAATTCAACACTTTTCACCTGTGGCAACATAAAAGGTTTGCCACAGAACCGCCTGCGGACTATTTACGGCCGTATACCAGGAATTCAAACTCAATTCCGTTCTCGGGGTCCATCTTGCGTCCACTGCTGCTCAATACACTCCATTCGGTCTCATCAACTGCAGGGAAGAATGTATCTGCATCCTCCGCTACGGCATATATTTTTGTAATGTACAATCTGTCGGCAACAGGGAAGGTCTGGTTATAGAGTTGTCCGCCCCCCATAATGAAGAACTCCTGCTCCGACTCCTTTGCAATGGCAACCGCCTCATCCAGATTTGGAAGGATTTCAAGTGATGTGGTCTGTGGATTCTTGATTGGCGGCACTGTTATATTATATGCAATGCTTCCATCCTCCTGCGGCACCCCACGGGTTACCACAATATTCCTTCGGCCCGGAAGCGGACGCCCTATTGATTCGTAGGTCTTGCGCCCCATAATTACCGGATGGCCGGTTGTGGTCTCCTTAAAATATTTCAAATCCTCTGAAATGTGCCACAAAAGTTCATTGTTCCTACCAATGGCATTGTTTTGGGCAACAGCAACTATTAGTGATAACATATGATTTTCTTCTATAATGTAATTTCTCTTCTTTGGCTATGCCGGTTCAGGAGCATTAACCTGCAAAAAAATCTTTATCCGGGGTATGGAGCGTCATCCCATACGCCTGATTGACATGTAATTATACAGCAATAGGAGCCTTGATTACAGGATAAGGGTCATAGCCTGTAAGTTCAAAATCTTCATATTGGAAACTGAAAATATCCTTCTGGTCTCCATGAATGATCATCTTTGGAAGGGCGCGCGGCTCACGCTCAAGTTGCGTCTTTACCTGCTCAAAATGGTTGAGATAGATGTGGGTATCGCCCAAAGTATGCACAAAATCACCAAGTTCATAACCGCACACTTTGGCAATCATCATTGTAAAGAGGGCATACGACGCAATATTGAACGGCACTCCCAAAAAGACATCTGCGCTTCTCTGGTACAGTTGACACGATAGCCTGTTGTTGGCCACATAGAACTGGAAAAGCGAGTGGCAAGGCGGCAAGGCCATTGAATCAACCTGTGCCACATTCCATGCCGATATTATATGGCGGCGCGAGTCTGGATTCTCTTTCAAGGCCTTCATAAGGTTTGAAAGTTGGTCAATTACGCGGCCATCCTCGGCCTTCCATCTGCGCCACTGGGCACCATAAACGGGGCCCAACTCTCCATTCTCATCGGCCCACTCATCCCAGATGGTAACACCGTGGTCATTCAGGTATTTGATGTTGGTATCGCCATTTATGAACCAGAGCAGTTCATAAATAATTGATTTAAGATGAACTTTCTTGGTTGTAAGCAACGGAAAACCCTCGTTCAGGTTAAACCTCATCTGATAGCCAAATATACTTTTAGTGCCTGTGCCGGTCCTGTCCTGCTTTATGGTACCCTCGTCCATAATCTTTTTGAGCAGATCCAAATATTGTTTCATAATCAGTCTCTTAAAATATAAAAACTGCGTTCCGCACCAAGCGGTCGCAGTTGCAAAAATAGTCAAATTGGTCAAAACTTCACACACTCCGGCAACAATATGGAACATCTTTCTCCCACCGGTCCCATACTGCCGTCAAAAAGCATAACCATATACCCGCAGCAGAATTGGAAGATGGTCACTCACCCCACCATTATACCTGGGTCCCACCAGCGTGCGCCTGACCTTATACCCCAAATAGGCCTTGTCCTGCTCAAGCAAAAAAGGATGCGCAAAAATATCACTTCCATCCTCCCGACAGTAGAGATACTTCAATCCCTCATCCCCCACCATCTGCCTGCCTACAAGAAAATGGTCAATCCTCTCCCACTTCCCTTTATACTTGTATGTTCCGCCTACATTGTTTGTTCTTGCATTATCAAGCATTGCCTTCCCTTTTCCTGCGCTATTTCCCTTTGTAGTCTCCCGCACAACAGCACCTTTCCCTGCAGTTTTTTCTCTTGCAGTTCCCCGCTTAGCCGCCTCTTTCCCTGCAGTTTCTTCTCTCATAGTTCCCCGCTTTGCAGCATTTTTTCCTGCGGCATCTTCTCTTGAGGCGCTGACACTGCGGATTTTTGTCAAACTCCCTGCGCAAAGGGTTGCGTTGTCTGCCAGATCATCATTGAAATCACCCATAACAATGAGATTGGCACCGGGATTGGCGGCAGTTATTGAGTCACACCTCAAAACAAGCCCCTTTGTGGCCTCCTCCCTGCGGGCTACCGCCTCTTTACCGCCAAGTTTTGAGGGCCAATGCACCACAAACAGATGCAGTGTATCAAACTCCTTCAGTACGCCCCTTACGTAGAGCATTTCCCGGGTTGGAACAATCGTCCCAATTTGTGTGGAGTCTTCATGAATCTCCAAAACCGATGATGCAGGAGCAGGCTCCCTCAACGGAACAAACTCAACTGCAACAGGCCTGAACTGGGAGGCTCTGTAAAGAAGGGCAACATCAATACCACGCCTGTCGGGAGAATCCCTATGAATAATATTATAGCCGAGCGGAGCCAGAATTGAATTTTGCACAAGTTGGTTAAGGACAAAACGGTTCTCAACCTCTGCCAGACCTATAATTGCCGGAAAGAGATTGTACTCTTCCCGCACAAGTGCAACCGTACGGGCAATGTCATCACGCTTGCGCTCAAACTTCTTCCACGTCCAGAACTTCTCACCACGCGGAGTATAAGGCTCCTCCGCCCCAACATCCGCATTCAAGTTCTTTATCCCTGAATTCCCCGGAAAAGGATCAAAGAAATTCTCCAGATTCCAGAACATCACCAACAGCACAAGCAACTCTTTAACCATATCTCCAATCTTTAAAAGTGCAAGATGTAAAGAATTTGCCAAAGGAAAATGCAAACGGATAAATTTATCTCTTTAAAAAATTCCGGATTTTATAAATGCAGGCCCTATTACCATATTACCAGTCATTGGATGCGGATGATTATTTAAGCGTTGCAACAACCATTACCGGATTGCTCTCTTCGGTAAGGGTGGCAGCGACCTGTTTCATCTTTTGGGAATTGCTCTTTTGTGCATATTCAATAAAATCTATAGCATCTACCAACTGGTACATTTTATTGAACCTCATATAAACTGGGGCAAATGGCATTCCCCCTTCCAGATCGTCAACCATTCCTATGAAATCATATTCCGGCAATCTTTTTAGAGCAAATGTCTTCTGCTCTTTTTTATCATATAAAATAAAACTTGGACACCGCTGATTATATCCCCTCTGCAAATAGATTTGAGGCAAATCCGAAGCAGGAAGATACCCGGTTAAGGCAATAAAATACTTATTCTCATTAATGGACTTTTCCGCGGGCTCATAATAAACCGTACCTTTTTTTTCGGCAGATGGTACAATTGCTCTCAGATATTCATATCTGCCCAGGCTTATAGTATACTCCAAAGAAATGTTCCCAATGTCTTTAACCGCAAAAATGGAATCTCTTCCGCTGGTCAAATATTTTAGTGTTTTACCATATGTAAAGAACTCAGTCATTGGCCATTGCCATGGGTGTACCCTCTTGTCAATCAGGCGACTGACAGTTTCTCCGATTGTGTCTCTTTTGACAAGATAATTATACACCTCTGTTCTGCCGCTTTGGAGATTAAAGTTGCGCTCACAATCCAATGTATAAATATAATCACACTTCTCATTGGGCGCAAGTATTACCTTAAATACATTAGGAGATGACCATATATCCCCATAATCAGCATCAATCTTATGCAAAAAGAGATAACCTTTGCCATATATGAATGCAGAATTCATACAATGAATTGCCAACCTGAAATTATCAGAATCACTCTCTCCTTTCAAATCCCAAAAATAAAAATCCTGATACTCTCCAGGCCCTCTTCCCATCCTGCTGAAAGATGTTATATATTTTCCGGTTTTATTACTGAAAACTACTATAGCATTTGTTTGGCTATTTTTAATGAAAATACTATTACTGTCTGCCCGTATATCGACTTTGGTAACACCATCTATATCCAAAACTGACTCATAATTTGTCTCAAGTGGTATATATTCAATCGACTTGCAATACCTGCTCAAATTGACATATTCACTATTATTGTCAAAAGCATCCTCCAAATCTATTAATGGGATATGCCCTCCCGCCTTGCCTGAGCCACATCCTAAAAGGGAAAAAACAAGTAGCAAACCTATTAAAATATGTTCCATAATATAAATTTGAATACCCCATTTCAAAGGTTAAAAACCAATTTATCCTTTATCTATACTGTTACAATTCAAACACTTATAATAGTAAATCCCATCTTTAATATCTACCACCAGCCATCCGGAATTAACACCGCAATCACTGCATATAACAGGGCGTTTTACTGTCTCTCCAGGAATTGGGTCATACTCCGGTCCACATGATTCCATACCACTTGGAGAATAAGCGCCAAGGCTTAATGTAAATACACTCAACAATAAAGCAAAAATAGACTTTTTCATTTGGTCAGTATTAGATTTATTTCGCTACAAACTTAAGCATACTACCAATTAATATAACAATTTAAAATCTGACAACACCCACTATAACATCTTGATAATCAATGATAATTAAAAATAAAATCTGACACATGCAAACCGAGCCCCTGCTGACCTGAAAATAATCAGTCAACAGGGGCTCTTTCCATTGCCTATGAAAAGTTTTATTCCTTAAGCGTTGCAACAACCATTACCGGATTGCTCTCTTTGGTAAGGGTGGCAGCGACCTCTTTCATTTTGGAAGAACTGGCAATATTTGCCATTGAAATAAAATCCTCGGCACTTATAATCTGATACATAGCACCCTGTGTAACTGAAGATGGCCAGAATGGAACACCGTTATCTATATCATTTTTGAAACCCGATATAACAAAACGGGAATCATGTTTCAATGCTCTGTAAGATTTTTTCTCCTTGTCATAAATCAAGCATGCGCTGGAATTTTCAGGTACCACTTCATTCTGCTTGTAGTAACCAGGAAAATGGTGTGTAGGAAATGTCAGTTCATGAGCAATAAACTTGTCTGTTTCTAAAAGGGATTGAATCATATAAACATTATTATTGCTTGCCACCTCTCCAAAGCCTCTTTTTCCAAATTGAAAAACATACTCTATATTTTTTACCCCTGATTCTATGGTATATACAGTATCACGCCACGGTGTCATTACAAACACCGTTCCTCCTCTCACATACGTATCACTGCTTTTTGAAAAACTCAAAGTCCTTCCATTTATATTCCTTTGAATAATTAATTCTTTACCAATCTCCTCTTTCGAAACCACTCTGCCATTTGAATCTAACGTCAGCAACACCTCATTTCTTAAAGTGCCATTACCAGCGTTAGCCAATAAACAATACTTTCCGTCGGCAACATATTTGAATCCTGATAACAACCCCTTAATTTCTGTACCGGTCTCTTTCATTATTTTATCAAAAGGAATCTCTTTAACCACGTTGTTGTAATTATCATAGATAACAATTTTATCATTTCCAACAACACAAATTTCTACAGGATCTGCATCATTTTCTATTGTCAGGCCACAAAACATAGCAATCTCTCCAGGACCTCTACCATACTTGCCAATTTTTTTTATAAACTTCCCTTTATTATTAAAAACATGAACATCCTTAACATTAAATAGAGACCGTGAGAAAATATATAAATAATCTCCGGCACAATAAAATTGAGAGTTGCTGTTCAAAAATGACTCCCTTGTACTTTCTAAAGGAATATACTCAACAGAATTTGCATACTCACTTAAATTAACAGACTCGCCATTATCTACGGCCTCTTTAATATCCAGAACACATAATGGACTATCATTCACATGATTACAAGCACTCAGAACAAATAGGGAAAAAATACCAGTTACAAGAAGATTAATCATAGAAATGCTCATGTAAACATGTAAAACAAATGCCGTTGTAATGGATAATATAAATGATTTCATAATAAACTATATTTTTTAATTTATTATTTCGTTTTAAATTAAGATTTTTCAAAAGTTTGACAATGTTTCTATTCTTTCAGCGTTGCAACAACCACTACCGGATTGCTCTCTTCTGTAAGGGTAGCAGCGACTTGCTTCATCTTTTGGGAATTGCTCTTTTGTGCATATTCAATAAAATCAATAGCATCTACCAACTGGTACATTTTACCCTCATTCATATATTTGGGATAAAACAGCATACCGCCATCTATATCATTGGTAAAACCGGCATAGCCATAATCTTCATTATACTCCAATGCTCTGGTTGTGCCTCTTTTTCTGTCATAGACAAAATTGGTCCGAGTATATTTTCTGTCAATATCTGGGAATGTACCATAAACAAACAATACCGTCAGGGCAACTGCTCTTGGTGTAACAAATAATGGATTATCTCTTGCCCACAAAGTTGCACCTGCTCTACTTGTTGTCGCATACTTCCCAAAATCAATAAAGAACTCCGGTTTAAGTGTTAAATTTAAAGGATTGACTTTATATAGCGAATCATTACTCCTATATACATAGAGATCTCCTGAACTTTGAAACAGATTCGCTCCCTTTGTCACTTTCACAGTTCCCATTGGAGTACCTGGCTGATCTAGCAATATTCTATTTAATAAAACTGTTCCCGTTTTTTTACCCATAGAATCCACTTTTACAAGGAAATCCTTATTCCAAGCACCTTCATCAATTAAAGAGGGATTTTTTAAATAAATATAATTTCCATCAGCACTGTAAATTGCAAAATGAGTCGTGCTATTCATAACAACATCAACAGCCCTTCTAAATTTTCCAGTTAGCGTATAAAATAAAAATCTATTATAATCTACTATAACTAACTGACGTGCAGTTGTATCAATCATCATCTGTTTGATATTTACAAACTCATTATCAGAATTGCCTATCGAGCCTATAGATGAAACAAAAGTGCCATCTGAATTAAACAGGAGCGGCAATAGACGTCCCTTACCAAAATTCAAATCCCCATTATATATATATATTCTATCCTCGAATACTCTAATATTTAGGCTTTCCGCTCCATCCAGCATACATTCCGGATTTGTTTCCAATGGGATATAATCTATATCAGAAACATACTCACTCAACAGAACCTTACTCTTCTTCTCAAACGCGTCTCCAATTGAAATAACCTCACAGTTTGATTGGTCAACCAATTGTACACATCCCGATAAAATAAGAATCAATAATAGTATTGTTGATATTACACGCATACCTTTACTTAGTTTACAGGTTTTGGATTAATTATTTGTATAGGATTACCATTTTTATCCAAAAGATATTCAGCACTACAAAAACGACATATGTCATAATAAGGATCTCCATTATCATCATACCCTACTATCCAATAATCTGCGCCACAAGTGTAACAATAGAAATTCATACTCTTTGGCTCCTAATAGTGAACTCTTAAAATGCTTGCAGATGCATAAGATAATGTTGTAAATGAAACCAAGGCTACAATATAAATAGCCATAAATCTAATTGCTTTAAAAAATTTATTCATAGTTATTTGATGTAAAATTAGCAAATATCAATTAAAATGTACAAATGCTCCCTCAAACTCCCTATAGTTGTTTACAATTACTATAGTATGTAATCCGGGGCCATAGTTTTTTCATTTGGTCAGTATTAGATATATTTCGCTACAAACTTAAGCATACTACCAATTAATATAACAATTTAAAATCTGACAACACACGCTATAATATCTTGATAATCAATGGCAATTAAAAATAAAATCTGACACATGCAAACCGAGCCCCTGCTGACCTGAAAATAATCAGTCAACAGGGGCTCTTTCCATTGCCTATGAAAAGTTTTATTCCTTAAGCGTTGCAACAACCATTACCGGATTGCTCTCTTCGGTAAGGGTAGCAGCGACCTGCTTCATATATTTGGGATGTGCCACTATTACTTCTTTGCAGGAACACTCTCCTTAACCCGCCCAATAATCTTCTCGGCATAGTGGTACTGTCTTGCTGCAGATCTTCCTTCAACCTCTATGCGGTAGTTGCTGTCTGAATCTGATGTATAGAAACTTACTGTGGTCTCTCCATTCTCATCCAATTTAACCGCAGGATTCCAATAGAGGGTTATACGGGTGTCAGCCGCTTTCCTCTTGAGAGCCTGTGGTGTATCATACCTTGGTGAATAGAACTTCACAGGCTTTTGCCAGCCAAGAGGATACCCTCCAGTGACATTATATGGTACTAAATCTGTCCTTACGTGCGGTTTGGTTTTTATCATAAGCACTGGAGATGGGTAATAATCTCCAGCGGTAAACGCGTTTTGAAATGGAGCGGCAGGCAGCCCTGATATAAAAATTACAGACTCCACATCATCCAATGGCATTTCAAGCAATGGAGGAACTTCATACCGCGACATAGACATACCGTTAAGATAGACTATAACAGCACCGCCTCTACTACTTGGCTGCATTCCCGATGATGCTCTAGTTTTAGGACCCAATAATCCTCCACCACTATTATATCTTACAAATGGAAAAGCATCTGCCACATACTCCCCCAATGTGGAACTCCTAACATATGGTTTCATATCCGACGTATCTCTGTACCAATCTCTTCTGATTGGATAGTTTGAAATAGGCGAAGGAGAATTCTTTGGTACAAACAACTGCGATGTTACAACTACCGGATTAAGTTCAAATGCCATAGCATAATCACCATTATCCTTGCTGTAGTATATATGTTCAACCACGTTTTGATATTCCGGCGTATAGATAACCTTTTCCTTGCTCATAGGATATGAATACATGGGAGCAAAATAATCCTCCTGCAAGATGGGTGTATGGGATGTACTCTTGCCATTCTTACCTACTGCACTGATAATGAATTTTGTATTCTCCGGAAAATCTATATCCTTTAGAACCCAATAACCTGAATCTACCTGACCCATTGCTGATAATTTGATAGACTGCGCAATAAATGCTACTGTGGCTTTTCTACTCAGACGTAACGGATTTATAACTTTACCGCATAGTGTCTGACGGTACTCTCTGCCAAAATATGGAGTATCTGATTTACCCTGAATGATTTTATCAATCTCATAGTAGCGCCATCCTTGCGTCTGCATAAGAATATCAGCCATCGACATACGTTGGTGTATAGGGATTGAGTCATTGAAGTACCATCCGATATTTTCTATATACCCATTCAACTCACTCTTGAGAAGCATATAGGATTCTATATTGGTCTCTTCTTTACCCTCTCCCTTATCTACGTCATAAACAGAAACCGAGAATCTTCCGTTATCACTATTTATACCTTGTGGAAGTTTGATTTTGAGCGAGACCTTCTCCCTCTTCCCATAGGCAGAACTGCCGGTTGTTATTTCAAGTTTCTCCCTTTGGGGCTCGGGTAGAACAAGAAAGGCTCTTTGCGCATATACATTGCCAAGTGTATCTATAACCGATATGGAGTGTATACCAGGTGTAAGCCCTTTTAACATTAACGAAAGGGACTCATCTGCCCGGTTGATTTTCCTGTTGAAATAGATCTCAGAACTGTTATTTATTATTGTAACCAGGCCTCTTCCAAGCAATTCTTGTGAAGAATTTATTTTGAAGTTCAGGACATCTGTATTGGAGTATTCTTTTGCAGAATCAATTTTGAATTGGCCATATATGGTTACACCGGTTTCTACCGGAACTTGAAGAGAAACCTTCTTGCCATTGTATCCGGCCTTGTCTCTCACAGACGCATACATCTTGTCCTGCGGGAGATGCGCTATCTCTATCTTACCGAATCCCAATGAATCAGTACGATATTCCGTAATTACATTGCCTTTGGAGTCAAACACCTCTCCAAAAACCTCTGCACCTCTTCCATCTTTGCCTACACACTTGATATAGACAGATGCAGCGGTGCCGGCAATATAATTGCCACTCTCCGGAAGAAACTGCAGATCATACCCAATATCTTCCTTCTCAGAGTCCTCTTCATCTGAATTCATCTTTTCTCCCAAACGAAGATAATCTCCATTATTCCTTACCTTCTTATTACGCATTTGGGCAACAAGTTTGTCCTTCATGGGATTGGTAAGTTCCAACTCCTTGTAGAACATATACTCTGCAGGCCTGTTGAGCATCCAGTAGGTGTATGCCCTAATGACAGCACGGCCAGTAGAGTTCATTTCCGGAACAACTATGTATCCCGAAAATGAATCATCTATACGTTTTATCTTTTTACGCTCAACCACATCCTGTTCATAGTATGAATAATTGGTCCAACTGGTAACATCCCTATAGAGTCGGTTTGTGATAAGTTCCACATATATATAGTTCGACTCATCAAATTCACTATAGTAGGAGGCATTCTCAACATAACCGCTGAACCAGATGGTATCTGTGGCAAAATAGACATCCTTGTCGGTATGCAAATATACTTTCTCAGGGGAGAGGAGTGTTGACCAGTTGTGGAACATCTCAACATGCCTGTCGGGAATATTCTGGGCAAAAGATGCAGATGCTGATATTGTGAGGATCAACAGGAACAGGAGATGTTTTTTCATGGTAATTTGAGATTGGTTCAACGTGTATGGGGTACCGGAAAATCAATAATTGCATAACCGGTATTCCCCGTTACAAAATTATATATATTTATGTATACGGCCAAAAATAAAACATAATACTTCGATTTGTAACACATTGAATATGTGTATATTATAAAACAAAAATGTAATACCTGCTTTTTAGCCTACAATGGGGTTATATTTTTGAGCCTTTTTTACTTTGTTTTGCAGTTTGTATGATTCGGTTTGTACAAATATGGATGATGTTTTTAGAGGCACTACACAAAGTGTATATCTTAAGGGGCTCTTTCCATTGCCTATGAAAAGTTTTATTCCTTAAGCGTTGCAACAACCATTACCGGATTGCTCTCTTCGGTAAGAGTGGCGGCAACCTGCTTCATCTTTTGGGAATTGCCCTTTTGTGCATATTCAATAAAATCTATAGCATCTACTAACTGGTACATTTTACCTTCATTCATATATTTGGGATAAAACAGCATACCGCCATCTATATCATTGGTAAAACCGGCATAGCCATACTCTTCATTATACTCCAATGCTCTGGTTGTGCCTCTTTTTCTGTCGTAGACAAAATTGGCCTGAATATATTCTTTATCAATAATATCACGAAATACAGAATATGTGAACAACACTGTCAAAGCAACGAAATCGGGAGTAATAAATAGAGGGTTTGAAATTGTAAATAATTTGGCTCCTAACTTTTCTGCAGTTGAGGCATACTTCCCAAAATCTAAAAACATCTCTGTTTCAAGTTTCATATCAGATGGATCCAATCTATATAATGTATCATTATGCATATACACATATAAACTCTCCATACTCTTCAACAAAGCCGCTCCAACACTGGTCTTAACCGTTCCATCGGCAGTTCCTGTTTTATAAAGGAATTTTCTTTTCAATGAAAATTTTGACTGCACAACACCTGCAGAATCAATTTTTACCAAATAATCTTTATCCCAAGATACACCATCATCATGTAATGATGGATTCTTTAAATAGACAAAACCATCATTCCCATTACAAAAGATGGAGAATTTAAAGAGACTGTTTATTTCTACGTCCACAGATTTTATAAATTTTCCATCCAAGGTATGAAAAAGGAATCTGTTATAATCCAATATAACCAACTGACGATCAGAAGCATTAATCATCATATCCTTTACATGCAAAAATTCATTATCAGACTTGCCGACAGAACCAATCAATGAGATGAAAGAGCCGTCAGATTTAAAACATAATGGCGCCGTTTTTATAGTCGCCAAAGCCTGCATTCCATTGTAAAAATAAAGCCTGTCCTCAAAACTTCTTACCTGCAATAGAGTTGCTCCAGGCAACATACACTCAGGTGCTGTCTCTAGTGGAATATAATCTATTGCACAAGCATACTCACTTAACGGCACCTTACTCTTCTTCTCAAACGCGTCTCCAATTGAAATAACCTCACACGCTTGATCAGAATTTGATTCATACTTGGTTTGATTACATCCTGATAAGGATATAATCAAAATCAATAATACAACAAACATATCAATTATTAGGATCAAAACCCTCACCTATTTTCTCAGCAAAAGTTCCATCCTCTTCTACTAAATACTCCGCCCAACAGATACTGCACGTTGCACTAAACGGTTTATCATTTTGATCATACCCAACGACCCACCTATCCGCTCCACAATCTTCACAAACAAATCCTCTGCTCTCAGGAGTTTCAGAATAGTGAATACCCAAACTTCTTGCAGATGCATAAGATAATGTTGTAAATGAAACCAAGGCTACAATATAAATAGCCATAAATCTAATTGCTTTAAAAAATTTCTTCATAGTTATTTGATGTAAAATTAGCAAATATCAATTAAAATGTACAAACGCTCCCTCAAACTCCCTATAGTTGTTTACAATTACTATAGTATATAATCCGGAGCCAAGGGATGCTATTCTGTATGTTTGGGTTATTCCGTTTGCAATAAATATATCTGACATGACACAGAGACCTTCGCTGTCATATATCAGCACATCATACATTGCATTTGCATCATTAAGAGTGATTGTTATGATACTTCCTGATTCATAATGGCACACCTCAGGAAGTAACAATAATGACCTGACGGGATTACTCTTCTCCCGCATATCCACATCCTCTTTCTTGTCCGGATTATCCTGTACACAATAAGCATACGAACTGACACACTTCATTAATAGGAAAAACAGTGATAGTGTCAGAAAAAATAATAGTTTTTTCATTTGGTTAGTATTAGATTTATTTCGCTACAAACTTAAGCATACTACCAATTAATATAACAATTTAAAATCTGACAACACTCACTATAACATCTTGATAATCAAGGGCGGTTAAAAATAAAATCTGACACTCTTTATAGATCTTTGATATGGGGATATTTTTGGACAAATTCTTCTATTGTACCAGTTATATTAAGTTTCTTTGATAAGCGATATTTTCTTGTATAGATATTTTGTGGAGTAGTGTTAAAGAGAAATGCAATGGCAACAGCCGAAAAATTCTCACTGTAAAGAGAGATAATTTTTAAATCGGTATCTGACAGGAATGTATAATCTGCCTTTATGGCCGAAAGTGCTCCATGATGCTTTCTGTCTGCCATTTTGTACAAATCATCAAGTATGGCATCAATATTCCTTCCTGAGGAGAGTTCCTTTTTTACCTTTGATACAAACGTTGACGGATTATCCAAATGTTGATATGAAAGGTCAAGCAAACTTTGAATATCTGAAAATCTTCTGCCCAACAATTCATACAACTCACCTTTCTCCTTATTATTTTCTGCTGCCAGTAATGAAGCATTATTGATTATAATTTCTTTTTCCTGTTTGAGTTGCTCTATAAAATCAATATATTCCAGTTGCTCCTTTTTCTTCCTCACATAAACATAAATTAATGCAAATGTTGCACACAAACACGCAATAATCATTAACAATAATATTACCAACCTTTTGTTTGCCACTGATTGTGCCTTGTACGCCGCAAGTTTATTTTGAGTATAATCAAACCTGTGTTCTACCAAAGACAAGTTTTCTTTACTTCGTATATCTTCTATTGAATCCGCATATTTATTACCAGCCTCTTCATAAAACAAAGCCTCTTCAAAGTTTCCAAGCGATTTATGGTATTTTTTCAAGAATATCAATTTACTTAATTCTGTCCAAGAATTTTTATAGTCATTAAATATGACCATGGCAGAATCCTGCTGTTTCTCTTTAATGTAAATTTCTGCCAATGCGTTGTTTACGTCGGGGCTGTTCAAATCTTTCAGGGACAAACCTATTCTGCGTGCATAATCCAAATTATTCCCATATATCAATGCTTTCATCAATAGATAATGAACATACACATTACTGCGCCTGAACTTTGCAGGCATATAATCAATTGCTTTTCCCAAATAAATTGCAGCACTGTCAATTTGATGGACAAGCATAAACATCTGCCCTACCTGCTGATAGGAACCTGAAATTCTTAAACTGTCGCCACATTTATGAAAATATGCCGCCGCTTTTTTATACCTTTTGACCGATATGGAATCCGAAGCAAATGTTTTCTCATAAATCTCTCCCAGTCTGGTATTTATCAAACCAAGCATAGTATAGTTTGCATCTTTTTCAAACTCCTGTTCCGCCTTTTTATACTCCATAATTGCACCATTGTAATCCATTGCTTCAAAAAGGGCACACCCCCGGTACATCAGCGCACGCCCATACAGGTGGGAGTCATTGTTCCTTGAATAATATTCTGTAGCAATACTTATAAGGGAGTCATTTCCCAGAGGAATGAAGTTCTTGTATCTGGCTTCAGTAAGCAACAATGCGTAATAAGCCCTACTGGAGTTGCTATAGAGTTCTGAGCAATCAATTTGTGATAAAAGAGTAAGGGCACTGTCACAATTACTGTTCATCATGCCATCTGCTCTCTTTAACATCTGCAACGCCTCTGTGTCACATGAGGTACATAGTATAAGAGAACAGACGATTAATAGAATATTTTTCATATAGGGACCCATTGCTGTCCGGTAAAAGTTCCGGACGATTATTATAAAGTTTAACAATTAAAACAAACTTGGTTCGGTAGAACCATCCAGTTCATTGACAATATTGTAGTTAGGTTTTGCAAAGAGGTCTTTAA
>SUYU01000002.1 GCA_015060245.1 Bacteroidales bacterium
CTCGTCTCGTTTTTGACATAAAATAATAAATTAGATGAAACGCGTTTCATCTAATTTACTACATCTTTCTATTTATCAATATGTTATATAGGGTATCACCAACCGTTTTTGTCCACATTACCTAAAAAATCCCCTCCACAATGCATGTAGAGAGGATTCAAGTACCCAGAGCCGGGGTCGAACCGGCACGGGTCGCCCCACTGGTGTTTGAGACCAGCGCGTCTACCGATTCCGCCATCTGGGCAAAATTTTGTGTTCCCATAAAGGAACTCAGAAGTGTTATGAACTTTTGAGACCGCAAAGATAGTGCTCTTTTTTATAAAACCAAAAAAAACAATCATTTTTTTGGTTTTTTTGGCAATTATGCCACTTTTTTAGAGGTTTGATGCTATTGGAGTATTGCCAAAATGTTTGCTTTCAAGTCCGCCAGGGCTACTTTACTGTACTTTTGCCGGCCTTTGCGGCTTCATAGGAGCGATTTTGTCATTCTTCACTGCTTCATAGGAGCGCTTTTGCCGGCCTTTGCGGCTTCATAGGAGCGATTTTGTCATTCTTCACTGCTTCATAGGGGCGCTTTTGCCGGCCTTTGCGGCACCATCCACCGGAGCGCATCTGTTGGCCTGTGCGGCTTTGATGAGGCACTTGCATGTGCTTTTAATGCTTGCTGATGCTCATGTAACTGAATCAAAGCGACTCCCACTAAGCGGATTAAGCGGAAACCCCTTACATGGGTGTATATAAAACTGGCGGGGAGATATAAAACATGAAGAGTGTAACTCAAAAGGCTTCTCTATCAATGGCAAACCCCTGTTAGAAAGTACTCTAATAGGGGTTATTCCTTTGATGAGAGACCTTTTGTCAGCCTCCACGCATTTTGTCTATTCCAATATGAATTTTTTATTCGTGGAGGCGACTTTTGAGCCGTCTGCGCCCATAACCAGCACTGTTTGCTCTACTTGCAAAGCGGATCCAGGTCATGCGGTGTTGCTTTTACTGCTCTTTTGGAGCGGCGTAACTTACAAACAGGTATCTGAATGTACCTACTCCACCGGTTGTTGAACCTACAAAACCGTTTTGAGGGTCAATGATATTGATGGTTGAGTTGCTCTGGAAACCGTTTACCTCAGAGGTAAATATGTTCTTTGAGTAGTGGCTTACACCAACGCTGTAAAGGTTTTGGCCGCTTGCAACTGTTTTTACATTGCCGCTTGAAGGGTCAAGTTGGTATACATTTGATGACTCCACGCTCCAGTCTGTAGTGTTGTAGATGTTTGCAAAAGTGTAGATCATGTTATCGGGACCATGGGTTATGTAACCGTCATAGTCCAAAGGCATCTCAAATCTTTTGCGTACGCGGCCGTCATACGGGTCAAACTCAAGAATTCCGTAGCCTGGAACCGATGCGTAGATTCTGTTGTTCATCACTGTAAGGTATTTTACTGCTCCAGGGAACTCCTCATCCTTGTATACCTCAAGAAGTTCAAAACTGTTGCCGCCCTCTTTTATAAGAATGGCAATACCCTCTTTTGTACCCACATATAGTCTGCCCTCATGAAAAACCATTCCCTGTGCGTCAGAACCTACTTTAACGTCTGAAATGTGGTCAAGGCTTGTTGCACTGTATACAGAGATATAGGAGTCTGTGTACTCATATAAGCCGTCGGGAAGAGTATCGCACTCTGTGCCTGCATTTGATACAAAAACGTATCCACCGCCTCCTGCAATTTCGCGGGTATTTGAAAGGCCTGTGGTTATGGGAGCGGTAATCACTTTCATTGAAAGGATATCAACAATCTCGATCTTGTCAGGATGTGAGCATAGCAAATAACCTACTCCTGTGGTTGAGAATATTGCAGACATTAGGGTAGCGCCAAGTTTTGTACCGTTGTTTGCTGTTGAATAAGCATTGGGGGTCATAATTTTGGTGTCCTCGTCAAATATGTAGATGCTTGAATTTTGCTCGGTATAGTTGCCCTGGTTAAGAACAATGACTTTGTTCTTTATCTCAAACTCGGTCTTTAGGGAGTCGTCGCTGTTGCAACTGAAAAGCGTAATTGAAAGCAATGCTGAAAATAAAAGGATAATTTTTTTCATAAATATTGTTTTAATTAAATTATTTATTATTCCGACAAATTTTAAAATTTCCACTGCAACGCCAATGCAAAATTAATGCCCGGCATAGCGTAAAATCTGATATTCTGATAACTGCTGTTAAGGATGTTTTTAACTTCGCCCGTAACATCCCATTCCTGCGACAAAAATACAAATTTATAGTTAATGCCAAGATCGAGCAGCGAGTACCCCGGCATTATATCATAAATATCTGTAGATGTGCGCTCTCCAATGTAACTGTATGAGATGGTCGCAGTCAGCCCCTTTATGCTGGCACTCAAATTTGATGTAACTGTATGTTCAGGCTGGTATGCCATCTGGTGGCCGATTGATGGATCATTTGCAAGCAGCGACTCCTTCATGGTCACATGTGTGTATGCGTAGTTGGCCTTCAGGTGCATTTTCCATCCGCTCCAGTTCCTGGTGACTGATGTGCCGCACTCAATGCCGCGGGACGATACTTTGGGAACGTTTGCCGGTCTCCAGATCTCTCCTGCCGGTAGCCAGCGTATCCAGTCATTGACATCGGAGAGGTACCCGGTAACAAAGCCGTTCAGATTCCAGTTGCCATGGGTAAGGGTGTAGTCTCCTCCCACCTCGCATGTAACTCCGGTCTCAGCCTTTAGACCTGTGTTGCTGCCTCCCCAGTAGCGGTCATTGAGAGTCGGTATCTTTGCGCTTTTTGAGAGGGAGGCCCTCACTGAGAGGCCATGTATGGCGTCTGTTATATCACTCGCCCTGAGTGGATCCAGAATCTGATATTTTACATCAATTGAGGGCTGTACGGGTATGCTCATGCCGGTAACAAACGAGCCTCGTATTCCGCCGCCAATGGTGAATGCTCTGGCTGGGTTCCAAAGAAGCAGGGCAAAGAGGTCGCCCCTCCACTCATCGGTTCCCGCTTCGTAGGCATCAACATCCGGCTTGATATACTCTACGCTGCCTCCGCCCCTTATGCTCAATTTGTTGCTCCGATACTCCGCGTCACCGCCTGCCGATACTCTTCCTGCTGCAATTATATCGCTCTCATACAACTCATGGTCGTGATTGTATGAAGCGCGCACATTGTAGCCCCATCTGGCCCTCTTGCCGTTGTAGGCGGCAGAAACCTTTATGTTCCTGTCAAAAATTGAGTGATATGATTCAGGCGACATGTTGTTTGAAACCGACGGCTGTATCTCCCTGTCAAACTGAAGGTACATGAAATTGAACTGAAGAACGGAATGGTCGTTGAATCGCTTGAAAACCTCCTGCAGGGCTCCCCAGTTGTTGTATCGGGCGTTGTTCAGACGCTCTGTAGGGAAACCTATTTTTGTATTGTTCCTGAATTTGAAATTGTTCTTGGCGTATGAGATATAGGCGCTTGTGCGGCTCTCCCATTCGTTTTTGCCATACCTGAAGGTGCCTCCTCCAAAAAGAGTGGCAAAACTGCCTGCCTTGAGGGTAACGTCTCCGCTTACGCCATCTCTGAACAGGGGTGTGGTACTCAACTGGATGTTGCCGCTCAAACTTCCGTTGCCGTAGAGGGCGGAGTTGCCGCCTGTGTGCACCGACATGTTGTCAAAGAAGTAGAGCGGTATGTGGCTCAAGTCTGTCTGGCCCATAGTGGGAACAGCAAGGGACTGGCCGTTCCAGTCAATTGTCGTATGGGATGATGAAGTTCCGCGCATTGAGATGTACGAACTCATTCCGCGTCCGTACTCCTTTATATATATGGCGGTCTGGTTTTTCAGAAAATCGCTCAGGGAGTTGTTGGCATTTGTCTGCTGAATCTCGTCAAATTTCTGGACTCTGGTTCCTGGAGAGAATTTTGCGTTGCGAGAAGCATTCTGTTTGACCGAATGGCTCACTACAACACTCCCGAGTGTGTCATCTGTCTGGGCTTTGGTTTGCAGCGGAATCATGCAGGATGCTGCAAATAGGAATATAAACAGTGCAGGTAAACTGCATTTGTGAAAATTTATCATAAACTCTACTTCCCGAAAGTTTAAAAATAGAGAGTTCATGAGCAGATTTTCTGACTTAATTTTACACCCTCCTTCTCAATCACGGCACTTTGTGCAATGAAAAATGGATTGGTGGGTAACTGACAAGTCCGGGGCCAATGAAGGACTTGTCAGAAATATCACAGCAGCGGGCACTGTCCCGGATTCGCACCGGATTCCCTTTCTCCTGAACTTCAAAAATGTTAGTAACTTAAAATCGCTGCAAATATAGCAAAAGATTCTAATAATTGAATACTATGGTCTTTTTTAAATCCGGGTGAAGGCTGTTTGCTACAGGACAAGTCTTTGCAGCAGACTCAATCACACGTTTCTGACGGTCTGTATAATCGTTTCCTTTAGGGAAATTGATTGTAATCTTGATCTCAACCACTCTTCTTGGGTTTGTACCCATGATCTTTTCAGTCTCAACTGTAGTACCTTCGAGGTTGTAACCATACTCCTGTGCCGAAATGCCCATAATTGTGAGCATACAACTGCCGAGTGCTGTAGCCAAAAGATCTGTAGGAGAGAAGAACTCACCTTTGCCGTGGTTATCAAGAGGCGCATCTGTAACAAGTTTTGAACCTGATTGCTCGTGGATAGCCTCTGTTCTCAAATTGCCTGTGTAAACTGTGCTAATTTTTGTCATTTTTCTGATTTTTTAAATTATTTATCTCTTTGGTAATTATCTCTTTAAGGTCTTTGCCTATCTCCTTGATATCGTTTCTTATGTCGTTGAAATCAATTCTCTTCAAGAAAGAACTCTCTTGGGGCTCCTCTACAATCTCCGCAATAAGAGTTGCGCTGGTGCATGAAAGGACCTTAACATTCACGTAGTCGCCAATCTTGTAGCCCTTTGCATCAAAAACGCATGTCTTGTTCTGTGGCGTCCTTCCTATCAACTGCTGGTCAGACCTCTTTGAAACGCCCTCAATGAGAACGGTGTATACATTGCCCAAAGTCTTCTGGTTGCTTTCGAGCGACAACCTGTTCTGCAACTCTATAATCTCGTTGAGTCTTCTTGTCTTCTCCTGCAGCGGAACATCATCCACAAAGTGGCGGGCCGCCTTCGTGTTTGGCCTGAGCGAGTATTGGAACATGAATGCCGAGTCGTAGCCCACCTCCTTCATCAAGGATAGGGTATCCTGATGGTCTGCTTCAGTTTCTGAGCAGAAACCCGCAATGATGTCTGTTGTTATGGCGCAGTCAGGCAGAATCTCCCTGATCTTTGCCACTCTCTGCATATATGCATCCCTGGTATACTTGCGGTTCATCTTCAGAAGCATGGCATCGCTTCCAGACTGTACAGGAAGGTGTATGTGGTTGCAGATGTTAGGATAAACGGCCATTGTGTACAATACCCCGTTCCCCATATCTTTAGGGTGGGAGGTAGAGAAACGCACTCTCAATTTTGGATCAATAAGTGCAACAAGTTCCAGCAACTGGGCAAAATTTACACTCTCTGTAGGATTGTCGGGATTATGCCAGTGGTATGAATCCACATTCTGGCCAAGCAGGGTAACCTCTTTGTATCCGTTGTCAAAGAGTTCCTGGGCCTCCTTTACAATGCTGTGCGGGTCACGGCTCCTCTCGGCACCTCTTGTGTATGGAACGACGCAGTAGGAGCACATGTTGTTGCATCCCCTCATTATTGAGATGAATGCTGAAACTCCATTCTTGTCCATCCTTACAGGAGAGATGTCGGCGTATGTCTCTTCCCTCGACAGCAGTGTGTTTATCTGTTTTGAACCCGAGTCAAGCGCTGCAATAAGTTTTGCAATATCCCTGTATGAATCGGGGCCTGCTACAATGTCAACGGCCGGATGCTCAAGCAATTCGCTCTTCAGACGCTCTGCCATGCAGCCGAGAATGCCCACAACTACACCCTTGCGCCTCTTTTTCTCTTGTAGGAACACATCAAGCCTGCCCCATATCCTCTGCTCGGCATTGTCTCTGATTGAACATGTGTTGACAAGAATCACATCGGCCTTCTCTATGGAGTCGCACAAGGCATATCCTGCCTTCTGGAGCACAGAGAGAACCACTTCGCTGTCGTTTACATTCATCTGGCAACCGTAGGTCTCTATGAAGACTTGAGGCAACTCCTCATTGAAGATCGGTCTTATTGAACTGAAATTGTTATTCATGGTAAATATTTTGCATATGACAAATAACATACAAAGATACAGTTTTAAACTATTCAAAAAGTTTATAATCATAATTTTTTTAACTTTGTGGAATCAAAAATGAGATTGTATGAAGAGGTTCATTTTTTCTTTTATTGCCGCTGCGCTCCTGTTTGCCGGTTGTGCAAAATATAACGAGGTTGATATCAACGATGTAAAGATAGGCAAGGTGAAGATGGTGGGTGCAAAGGATATTGACGTCCAACTCAAAGCCAATATTGAAAATCCTACCGGAACAGAGTTCAAAGTGGTTTCAATTGACGGTTCGGTGTTCAGGAACGGAGTGGATTTCGTAGGCCTGCAACTTGTAGAGGAGGCAACGGTGCCTGCAAGGTCATCGGGAGATGTAATTTTGAAATGCAGGGTGACGCTTAAGGACAAGATGTCGGCGCTGGCCCTTGGACTTAATCTGGCATCCCTTAACAGTGATGATTTTACTGTTGACCTTAACGCTACGGTCAAAGGCGGTATAGTAAAGAAGAAAATCCGATACAAGGATGTGCCGGTTTCACAACTGCTCAAGAGATTTGGAGTAAAACTGTAAATTATGAAGAGATTGTACAATATTTTCAAAATAGGGGTTGTGGTGGTGATAGCAGCCCTGTTTATGCCTGCAACGCTCTCTGCCCAGAGTCTTGTGGATTCAACATTGGTGGGACGGAATGTCTTTGAAATGATTGAAGGCGACGGCTCCGGTGTAAGAATAAACAGAAGCCCTTCAGTTGAAGAGGCATTCCCGGTTTATCTGAAGAAGAATGCGGAGAAGAAGATAAGCGGATACAGGATAAGGATTTTCTTTGACAACAAGCAGACAGCGCGCGTGCAGTCTGGTGAAGTGGAGGAGAAGTTCAAGGAGGAGTTCCCGCACTTGCCGGTATACAGGACATATACCAATCCCTATTTCAAGGTGGCTGTGGGTGATTTCAGGTCAAAATCCGATGCTGTAAGGGCCCTCGAGGAGGTAAAGAGGTCATATCCCAAGGCTTTTATAATAAAGGATATGATAAACTATCCGCTTTAATGGTTGCTGCCCTTAAAGTTCCTTGCGCAGTCTGGCTATAGGTATGTTGAGTTGCTCACGGTATTTTGCCACGGTACGTCTGGCTACAATGTAACCTTTCTGTTGAAGTACAGTAACAAGTTCCTCATCTGTGAGGGGCTTGTTTTTGTTTTCGGCATCAACACTCTCCGACAGGATCTTCTTGATCTCCCTGGTTGAAACCTCCTCTCCGCTTTCTGTCATGAGTCCCTCCGAGAAGAAATATTTTAGTGGGAATATGCCAAAAGGAGTCTGTATATATTTGCAGTTTACAACTCTCGATATGGTTGAGATGTCAAGACCAGTCTTTTCGGCAATGTTTTTAAGGACCATTGGTTTGAGTTTGGTCTCGTCGCCGTCAAGAAAATAGTCATGCTGGAACTCTATGATGGCCTGCATTGTGTTCTGGAGCGTATTCTGTCTCTGCTTGATGGCCTCAATAAACCATTTTGCGGAATCAAGTTTCTGCTTTACGAATGAGGCGGCCTCCTTGTTGGCGCGGTCACCCGTGCCGGCAGACTTCTCAAGCAATGCAGCATATCTCTTGTTTACGCGCAGTTCAGGAACAGAGAACTTTGGCATTGACATAGACAATTCCCCATTCTTCTCTTCAAGCACGAAGTCGGGGATAATCTGCTGGGCCTGCTCAATGTATGAGTCATCAATCTGTCCTCCGGGACGCGGATTGAGTTTGACAATCTCTTCAATTGCCGCCTTGAGATCATCCTGGGTAATTCCCATTTTGGAGATTATCTTGGTGTAATGCTTCTTGGTGAACTCCTGAAAATAGTCCCTGAGTATTATGAGGGCATTCTCCTGCGACTGTGACTTGTTTTTTGATTCAATCTGGAGCAAAAGGCACTCTTGAAGGTCCCTTGCGCCAATGCCTACCGGTTCAAACTCCTGAATCATCTTCAGTACCGATTCAAGTTCCTCCTCAGAGGTCTCTATGTTCAATCTGAAAGATATGTCATCGGCCAGGGCCTCAAGATCACGGCGGAGATAGCCGTCATCATCAAGGCTGCCTATAACAAAAATTGCAATGGAGCGTGTGCGTTCGTCTATATTCCTGTAGCCGAGTTGCATCTCAAGACTCTGGTGGAAACTCTCCCTTACAGAGAAAGTGCTGTACTGCGGCTTGGGATCCTTGCTCTGGTTGTTGACATACAACTTGTATGAAGGGGTCGGGTCATCGGCCGGATACTCATTGAGCGAAACATTCTTTGGTGTTCCATCCTCAGCCTCTTCAGACTGCGGCACCTCATCAAGTACGGGATTCTCCTCCAACTCCTTCTTTATGCGCTGCTCCAGTTCAAGCATAGGCAATTCAAGCAATTTGATTGTCTGAATTTGAAGCGGCGACAATTTTGTCTGCAATTTCTGTTGTAGTCCCTGTTTTAACATATCACAAATATACAATTTTTATTTATAAGCAGGTTGATTAATTAATTTTCTTAACTTAGCAACCTGAAAGGCCTGTCAGTGCCGCTTATAAATAATTATCTATGTCTCAAATGATTAAGATTGATATTAAAAAGGTAATATCATCAAAAAGTGTAACCTTAGCAAAATATGCACCAAAGTTTTTCATAAACTGGCTCAAGAGGCTCATTCATGAGGATGAACTCAATGTTTTCCTTGAGAAAAGCCAGGGCCTTGAGGGGCGTGAATTTGCAGGTGCGGCCCTTGAGTACCTTAATGTAAAATGCAATGTTACATATACCGACAAGGCATCCCTCAAGAGTGACGGAAGGTATATATTTGTATCAAACCACCCTCTTGGTGGCCTTGACGGCCTTATTCTTATATCAGAACTGGGATCACTGATGGGCAACATACTCTTTGTGGTAAATGATTTTCTTATGCACATAAAACCACTGGAATCAATTTTTGTTCCCGTAAACAAGGTGGGAAAGATAGGTAAGGAGCATAAACAAAAGTTTGAAAAGGCCTACTCTTCGGATTCGCAGATATTGTATTTCCCGGCGGGCCTCTGCTCAAGATTGGTCAAAGGGGAAATTACAGACCTGGAGTGGCGTACAAGTTATATAAAACAGGCACTGCGTTACAACAGGGAGGTGGTTCCGGTCTACTTCAGCGGACGCAATTCAAATTTTTTCTACAGGCTTGCAAAGGTGAGGAAGGCACTTGGCATAAAATTCAATGTTGAGATGTGTTTTTTGCCCGATGAGATGTTTAAGCAAAAAAATAGTACCTTTGACGTGGTTATAGGCGAGCCGGTCCGGATTCCCGAGTGCAGAAGTGCAAAGGATTATGAAAAGGTAAATGAGAGGGTAAGGGCTCAGGCTTACCAATTGAAGAACAGAATAAATTGAGATTTCAGATGCAACCGGTAATACAACCAATAGACAGGGATCTTCTTTTGAAGGAACTTACTCCCGACAAATTCATAAGAGAGACACGCAAGGGCGGGAATTATCTTTTTGAAGTAACAGCGGCAGACTCTCCCATGGTAATGCAGGAGATAGGGCGTCTGCGCGAAATCTCCTTCAGGCTTGGAGGCGGCGGTACAGGCAAGCAGGTTGATATAGACGAGTTTGATGTAGATCCGTCGGCACCATACAAGCAACTTATAGTGTGGGATCCCAAAGATCAGGAGATAATTGGCGGATACAGATATATAAATTGTGGCGGTCTTGATGTAGAGAAGATGGCAACAAGGGAGTTGTTTGACTTTTCTGACGAGTTCAGGAAGAGTTACCTTCCTTTTACAATAGAGTTGGGACGCTCCTTCATACAGCCCAATTACCAGAGTGCCAATTTGAAAAGAAAGAGTCTGTATGCCCTTGACAATCTGTGGGATGGGCTTGGGGCTCTTGTTGTGAAGTATACCAATATAAAGTACTTTTTCGGTAAGGTGACGATGTACACTTCATATAATGAGCGTGCCAGGAACATGCTGCTCCATTTTCTCCACAAGTACTTCAATGATCCCGACAGCCTGGTAACACCTATCGAGCCACTCGTGTGTGACAAGGATAACCCGTACTTTGTAGAACTCTTCAGCGGACTCGACTACAAGGATGCCTACAAGGTGCTTCAGCGTGAACTCAAGAACCTTGGAGAGCATATACCTCCGCTCATCAACTCATACATGAACCTCTCTCCAAGCATGAAAATGTTTGGAACAGCCGTAAACAGAGGCTTTGGTGACGTGGAGGAGAGCGGAATAATCATAAACATCAAGGATATCTATCCCGAGAAGATAGAACGCTATGTGGCCCCTCTTGTCACCTGGGCGCAGAAGATGAGGATAAAATGGTGGAACTAGTCCAGTTTGCTGCCAAATGCAAGGTCTCCGGCATCACCGAGGCCCGGAACAATGTATGATTTGTTTGTAAGTTCCTGGTCAACGGCGGCAACCCAAAGAGTAACCCTTTTGTGAGGCAGATGCTTTGACAGATAGCCAAGGCTCTGCTCGCTTGCAATCGGACATACAAGATGGGTGTGGGCCGGTTCTCCCGACTCACACAATCTCTGGTAAGCAAGCACAAGTGACGAACCTGTTGCGAGCATTGTGTCGGCAATTATGAGAGTCTTTCCCTCAAGGCTCGGGGTACTTGCATACTCGAACTGTATGGTAAACTTGTTGTCTTTGCCATATTTCCTGTAGGCCGCAACAAATGCGTTCTGAGCCTTGTCAAAGTAGTTCAATATGCCGTTGTGCAGCGGAAGTCCTGCCCGAAGGATGGTAGATACCACAAGGTTGTCGGCAGGAAGGTTGCACTGTGCAATTCCGAGCGGAGTTGTTACCTCTGTATTGTTGTAATCAAGAGTTTTGCTTATTTCGTATGCGAAAATTTCACCTATGCGCTCAAGATTCCTTCTGAATCTCATGCTGTCTTTCTGAATCTGCTTGTCTCTGATCTCAGCAATGAACTGGTTGAGAACCGAGTTCTGCTCTCCAAGGTTTACTACTTTCATAATGCAATATTTAGTTCAAGTTTGCCATCCGGCTCTCAAAGTTATCAAAATTGTGCAATATGTCAAAAATTTATGCTGTTATTAATGGCGGTGGAGGGAAGCGGTAAAATCTGCAGGAGGCATGACTGCATCTGCGAGGGAGTGTGGCAGATTTAAAGCAGTCCCTCATCAAGAAAACTGAAGTACCCCTTTCCTCCAATTATTATGTGGTCTGTAAGTTCCAGATCGCATGTCCTGGCTGCGCTCCGCAGTTTTACGGTCTGTATCTTGTCCTGTTCTCCGGGACGGCAATTCCCGGAGGGATGATTATGGAAAAGAATAATGGAGTTTGCAAGTTTGCTTATTGCCCGTTTGATAATTATCTTTACATCAACAACCGTACAGTTCACGCCCCCGCTTGAAATCCTCTCCTTGTCAATTACCCTGTTGGCTGTATTGAGATAGATTACCCAGCACTCCTCATGCTGAAGGTCTCTGAGAATAGGGGCCATGATTGAAGCAGCACTTCTCGAAGAGTAGATTTGTGCCAACTGGGGCTCCTGTTCGCACTCCACACGTCTGGAAATCTCCAGGGCTGCCATTATGGAGAGTGCCTTGCCGTTGCCTATCCCCTTGAATCTGCAGAAATCTTCATATGAGAAGCGTTTCAATCTCTGGAGGCTGTTCCCTGCCTCTTCCAGAATCATTCTCGCCAGTTCAATTGCATTGCTCTCCCTGTTGCCGCTGCGTAGTAATATTGCAAGCAGTTCGGCGTTGGTAAGTGCGGAGGCTCCCTTCGACAGGAATTTTTCACGCGGCCTCTCTTCTGAACACCATTCCTGTATACTCAATCTCTCTCTCATGACTGTATAAAAACAAAAAACTCTCCAAATTTGGAGAGTTTTTTACTTTTAACAATGCAAAAACGTAAAATTACGCCAATTTGTTAACGTAAGTTGCAAGACCGCTCTTAAGGTTTGCTGCTTTGTTTTTGTGGATGATATTGGTTTTAGCCAATTTGTCCAACATTGCATAAACTTTAGGCATTAGAGCCTCTGCTGCGGCTTTGTCTGTTGTGTTACGCAATGCTTTGATAGCATTACGGGTTGTTTTTGCATAATAGCGATTGTGCAGTCTGCGTTTCGCATTTTGGCGAGCACGCTTATCTGCTGATGCATGATTTGCCATTGTATTTATTTTTTTTAATATTTTTCTTGTAGTGGATAGGGGAATCGAACCCCTATTGCAAGAATGAAAATCTTGAGTCCTAACCGTTAGACGAATCCACCGCGCACAATCACAATCAGTTATTACAAAATACACTTTGTGATTTGGGACTGCAAAGGTAGAAATATTTTCTTATGATACAAAAATATTTTTATTTTTTTAAGAACTTTTCAACAATTGCCTCTATCTGCTGAAGTTCTCAGCCCAGTCAAATGAGTATATAATAGACTCTACCTGACGGAGATAGTTCCTCTTGTCGTATCTTGGAGCATATACAAATCCCTCAACAACTATAATGTTCTTTCCGGTCTTGTCGTAGAAGGCATGTTGTACAAAAGGACCTCCCATATAGTCATTCTGGACCTCCCACAGACCGCGTAACTCGCCAAAGGACCTGTCTTTATATTTCACCCATTTGAGTTGCGGCTCCTTCTCCTTGATCATGGTTGTTGTCATGTAACTTCCATCAAGCATACCCGGAACATTCTTCTCCATCACTTCATTACGTGCTGCAATCAAACCTTCGAGAGTCATGGTTGTAGAGTCCTTTACAGGATATTTGTATACAAACAGCCCCTGGTTTATATAGGTTGTCTCGTATGAAATCCAAATGAAGTCGTCGGTCTTCTTCTTGAGTGAGTAGCCGGTAGGGAAGTATGGTGAGCCGCCAAAGGTCTCGGCAACGAGATTCCTGAGGGATCTCTCCTCGTATCTTTTGGAGTTCCTGATTACCCTGTTGCGTTCACTCTGCTCAAAAGTGTTGAAGATTGCCTCTCTCTTTGCTTCAATAAGTTCAGATAGTGCCGCTGCGTTGGGTGCCACAATGGTTATTACAGTCTGCGGTGCAGACCATACATCCTCCTGAATGGCAAATTTTGCCTCCTGGAGATTTTCGTCAACCTTTACTATAATGATGTTCCTATGTATCTGAAAAATGTTTGTGAAGGCATTTTCAGGTATGTTTATAAGGGTAAAAGAGGGCTCCTTCTGCGGCAGCAGCGGATAGTCGCATGCAAGGATATCCCTGAGCAGTGTGCCGGGTTCAGATTCCCAATATACCTTGTTGGCTACAATTACAATCTCGCCAGCCTTTCCGCTTACGGACTGCTTGAGTTGCACCCCGTTCTCTCCGCACGAAGAGAAGACAAGTGCAATCATTGCCAGGATAAGTTCTATTTTAGCGGTAATTCCAAAAAAAGCCTTCATATTATGTGTGTGTTGTTAGTTGAACAATCTGAAAAAGTCATTTCCAAGGGCAAATATCATCAGTGCCAGAAGAAGGAGCATTCCAACGGTCTGTGCATATTCAAGGAACTTGTCGCTCGGTTTTTTGCCTGTAATTATCTCGTATAGGGTAAAGAGCAGGTGTCCTCCATCGAGTGCCGGTATGGGCAGGATGTTGAGTACAGCCAACATAACAGACAAGAAGGCTGTAAGGTTCCAGAAAATTTGCCAGTTCCAGGTACTTGGGAAGATAGATCCTATAGTGATGAAACTTCCTACCGACTTGTAGGCCTCTGTTTTAGGGGAGAATATAAGTTTGAGTTCTTTCCAGTAGTTGCCGACAGTCTTGATTGTTTTGTTGAATCCTGCAGGTATTGCTGTGAAGAACGAATAATTTTTTTCAGTTATTTTATAGAAATCCGACAATTGTGATTTAGGGATAACCTGCATCTTGCCTGCTGTATCTGTTGCAATGGGAATGAGCATGATCTCCTCACCTCTGGCTACGGTTGCCACGAGCGAATCACCCTTGTGGTTGCCGAGGAATTCAAGTGCATCAAGCAGATATTCTGAGTTGGTACCGTTGAGGGCAAGGATGCGGTCTTCAGGCTGCAGGCCCGATTGGGCGTTGATAGAACTGTCGGGAATAGCCTCTATTATGTATGGTATGCCAAAGTCAAACATGCCGCGGGTGTTGAGGATTGCAGGGATGTATGACTGGTCAATGTTTACGGTAACTGTATCGCCGTCACGTAGAACCTTCGCATATTTGGCCTGTGTTCTTATAAGGTCAACCTGTAGTTCCTGGAAATTGTCTGTCTGGTGCTCTTCAAATGAGATGATGCGGTCTCCGTTGCGGAAACCTATCTCATATGCAAGTTCATTTACCCTTACACCGGTTGTGACGTCTGAATTCTTTATGTACTCCTCGCCCCAAACAGCAAGCAGACCTGTGTAGATGACCACAGCAAGTATGAAGTTGAAGAGAACACCTCCGAAAATCACAAAAAATCTCTGCCAAGCGGGTTTTGACCTGTACTCCCATGGCTGCGGCTCCTGTTTCATGGCCTCCTTGTCCATGGACTCGTCAATCATTCCCGAAATTTTGCAGTAGCCTCCAAGGGGAAGCCAGCCAATTCCATATTCGGTGTCGCTGTTCTTCGGCTTGTATTTGAAGAGGCTGAACCACGGGTCAAAGAAGAGGTAGAACTTTTCTACCCTTATCTTGAATATTCGGGCAAAGAGGAAGTGTCCGAACTCATGAACAAGCACGAGGATACTCAGTGCCAGAATCAGTTGCAGTATTTTTATAAGAATTACCATATCAGTTCAATTTGTGCAAAGTTAATGTTAATAAACCTATTTTTCTATTTTAAAATCTTGCATGGTGCTTGATGTAAACTCTGGCAATCAGTGTTTTATGATTTGGCGCAGGGCTCTGTTTCTTGCAGGTGTCCGTTTGGGGCACTGCAGGGAATCTTTTCATACAAGGCTTGAGGCAATGGCCATTGCCTCCTTGTGGGTTGC
The DNA here is from genome assembly GCA_015060245.1 of Bacteroidales bacterium. GTDB lineage: Bacteria > Bacteroidota > Bacteroidia > Bacteroidales > UBA932 > Egerieousia. Next base: position 15,225 of record SUYU01000002.1, read on the forward strand.
ATATATATCATCAATTGACGGTGCGGCAATGAAACTGCACTTTTGCATTGTCTTCTCAATGATATTTGGAATTCTGCCAAAAGGAATCTTATCTTCAAGCAATGCGGCGACAGCAACCTCGTTTGCCCCATTCATTATGCAGGCCATGTTGCCTCCACGCTTGTGTGCGGCATATGCAAGGTCAATGGCAGGGAACTTCTCCCTGTCTGGGGCACGGAATGTCAATTGGCCGAGTTCGGGCAGCGAGATTCGCTGTGTATCAAGATCGAGCCTTGACGGATATGAGAGGGCATACTGTATGGGAACTCTCATGTCAGGTGCGCCAAGTTGGGCCTTCAGGGAACCGTCGGAGAACTGCACGAGTGAGTGTACGATAGATTGGGGGTGCACCACAATCTCAATCTGTTCTGCAGGCATGTCAAAGAGCCATGAGGCCTCTATCATCTCCAGCCCCTTGTTCATCATGCTTGCTGAATCTATGGTTACCTTTGCGCCCATGCTCCAATTGGGATGCTTGAGTGCCTGATGGCGTGTAGCCTTCATTATCTCCTCTATCGGAGTGTTCAGGAACGGGCCGCCTGAGGCTGTGAGCAGAAGTTTCTCAATTCTGGCCCTCTCTCCCTGAAGAGACTGGAAAATGGCCGAGTGTTCGGAATCCACAGGAATTATAGGTGCGCCATACTCCCTTGAGAGTGCGGTAATGATCGAACCCGCTGCCACAAGTGTCTCCTTGTTGGCAAGGGCAATGACCTTTCCGCTCTTTATGGCACTTATGGTAGGGTCTACGCCGCTGAAACCTACAAGGGCTGCCAGAACAATATCTATGTTGTTGCTCTTGACAAGTTCATTGGCCGACTCTATGCCGGCAAAGACCTTTATGTCCTCCTTGTCAAGTGCCTGAAAAACTTCGTTGTAGAGATCTTTGTTGCAGATGACCACACTGTTGGGCCTGAATTTCAGAGCCTGCTCTATAAGCAGCCCGGAGTTGTTGTTTGCTGTGAGCAACTCAACCTCAAACAGGTCGGGATGGTGTCCTATCACATCCAAGGCCTGTCTTCCAATGGAGCCGGTAGAGCCCAATATTGCTATATGTCTTTTGTCCATCTCTTTTGACTCTTTCAGAACTTTATATATTCCACCGGATTGACCGGTTTGCCTTTATGCCACAACTCAAAGTGGAGGTGAGGTGCGCTGCTCAAGTTTCCAGTATTTCCCACAAGTGATATGGGGCTTCCGGCCGAGACTGCGTCTCCCGCCTTTTTCAAAAGTTTGGCATTGTGTTTATATATCGATATTATGTTGTTGTCGTGCTGAATCTGGATTACATAGCCGTTCTGTTCGCTGTAGTCGGCCGAAATTACGGTGCCGTCAAGAATTGAAGAGACAACACTGTTTTCAGGTGCGGCAATGTCAATGTACGGGTGGTTGATGGCCTCATTGTACTCCTGGGTAATGACGCCATTGACAGGAGGAAAGAGGTGAAGGCCCTCAATCTGCTCTATCTTTTGTGTCTGTACCGACAGATTGAACTGCTCCTCCTTGAGGACTGCACTCCTGAGCAGCGAGTCATCTTTGGAGAAGTCGGGAGACTCGGCAAGCACATACTCCCTGTATTGTGCAAGGCTGAGGACGCTGTCGATCTTAACAGGTTCCTGCCCCTTTACAACGCGCTGTATATTTACAAGTTGGAGCCTCCAGAGGTTTATCTCGTTCTGGAGCGAGTCGAGTTTTATTGTGTTCTGGATCAATTCCCGGCGGCTCTCTGCCGACGGATAGCCCGGGATGAACTCCCTGAGCGATGTAAACGATATAAGCGCAGTAACGGAGCCCACAATGAATACAATTGCCAGCAGAAGCGTTACGATTGAGATTATTCCGCTGCCTCTGAAGGTGAAGAGAACCTCATGGGTAGTATCGTTGAAAATGGATACGCGGAACTTGTTGGACAATCTGTTTTTAATCTTATTTTTTCTCTTTGTTGCAGCCATATTATAATAAAACGCTAACTTTGCAGTATGGACAGAATAATAGGTATAGACTACGGACGAAAGAGGGTGGGTGTTGCTGTAAGCGACCCGCTCGGCATTTTTGCGTCTGCCCTTGAAACTGTTCCGGCTGCAAAGATAGTTGAATATCTCAAAAATTATACCTTAAAAGAGAAAGTGGGACGTTTTGTTGTGGGGTATCCGATGAATCTGAACAACAAGCCGGCAGAGGCGGCAAAGGATGTGGATGTTTTCCTTAAGGTTCTCAAGAAACAATTCCCTGACATCCCTGTTACATTGGAGGATGAGAGGTTCACTTCGCAATTGGCCATGAAGGCGATGATTGCTGGTGGAGTAAAGAAGTCAGACAGGAGGGAGAAGGGTTCGGTAGACAAGGTGAGTGCCGCCATAATTCTCCAGACTTTTCTGGACAGGGGACAGATGTAAGGAGTTCTGTCGGGAAGAAGATGAACAACAATAGATTTCAAATATATGATTTTACCAATTTACGTATACGGATCAGGTGTGCTCAGGGAGCGGGCAACTGAAATAGATGTCAACAACGCAGAGGGATTGCAGGAATTGATTGAAAACATGTATGCAACCATGAAGGAGTCCGATGGTGTGGGTATTGCGGCTCCCCAGGTTGGAAAGTCAATCAGGTTGCTTATAGTTGACGGGTCTGACCTTGTGGAGGACATGCCTGAACTTGAGGGCTTCAAGAGGGTGATGATCAACCCTGTTGCCACATGGGAGAGCGAGGAGACTGCGGAGTATTCGGAGGGGTGTTTGAGCGTGCCGAACATTCATGCAGATGTTGTCAGGCCAAAGAGCATGAAGGTCAAATATCTGAATGAGAAGTACGAGGAGCAGGAGGAACTCTTTGAGGGCTTTGCATGCAGGATGGTACAGCACGAGATGGACCACCTCGACGGCCACCTCTTCATTGACCATGTGTCGCCTATCAGAAAGAAGATGATACAGTCAAAACTCAACAATATAGCGGCCGGTAAGGTGCGTACTCACTACCGCATCGCAAAGAAATAGGTTCACAATAAAATCTGCAACTATGGGAGCATTTCACGCATACGACATCAGAGGTGTCTACAACAGGGATTTTGATAAGGAGACTGCTTATAAGGTGGGATTTTTTCTGCCCCAACTGCTCAAGGCTGAAAAGGTGCTTGTAGGTAGGGATGTAAGGGTCTCATCTCCCGAAATAAGGGAGTACCTCATAAAAGGCATAACTGAGTCCGGTGCCGATGTGGTGGATATGGGGCTTGCCACTACTCCTATGGTCTATTTTGCAACGGCAAAGTATGGTTTTGCCGCTTCGGTGCAGATTACCGCATCGCATAACCCCAAAGAGTACAACGGCATGAAGGTCTCATGCACAAATGCCCTTCCTGTAGGGTATGATACCGGTCTGGGAACAATAGAAAAGTGGATAAACGAAGGCAGGGAGTGCTCTCCGGCCGCAGTTCAGGGCAAAGTGGAGCATATTGATATAAAACAGGAGTATATTGACTTCATGAAGAGGTACAAGGGCAACTATTCAAACCTCAATATAGGTATGGATATATCAAACGGAATGGCCGGCCTTGTAATAAAGGATATCCTTGGATCTGCCACTGACGGTACACCTTCCTGTTCGGGGAGTGGCCGGGCTGCAGATTCCGGGAGTATTCACTACATCTTTGATGAACTTGACGGTACCTTCCCCAACCATGAAGCAAATCCGCTTGTGCCTGAAAATATTCTCTCATTGCAGGACCTTGTGCGTGAAAAGGGTTGCGATATAGGTGTCATTTACGATGGTGACGGCGACAGGGTAATGTTCGTTGACGAGAACTCCCGTTTCATATCACCTGATCTGATGATTGCCCTCATGGGCCACTACTGGCTGGAGGAGCGTGGTCTCAAGGGTAAGGTAATTCAGGATATACGCAGTTCAAAGGCTGTTGGGGAGTACCTCTCTCCAATGGGAGGTGAGATGTACACCTGGAAGGTTGGACGGGCTTTTGCAGCACACAAATTGAGGGAGATAGATGGCATTTATGGAGGCGAACTTGCCGGACACTACTATTTTAAGGAGTTTTTCTACTCCGACAGCGGAATCATGGCATCGCTCATAATTCTTGATATAGTGTCAAAACTCAAGGCAAAGGGAATAAAACTCTCGGAGGCGATAGAGGGTATAGAGAAATACAAAAACTCCGGGGAGATAAACTTCAAGATAGAGCGCAAAAAGGAGGCAATGGATGCTGTGCGAGACTGGGCAATCTCTCAGGAGCAGCCCTCTGCACAGATGGACTTTGACGGATACAGGGTTGAGTTCAAGGATTGGTGGTTCAATATACGTCCTTCAAATACAGAACCTTATCTCAGGTTTATAGCAGAAGCGTCGAGTCAGGAACTTCTTGATGCCAAGGTGGCCAAAGTGCGCGAAATTGTAGCCTCATTGGGTTAGTTCTTCATTCTGCAGTATATGGGAGAACGCAACCAGTCACTCGATTTTTTACGGGGCCTGTCAATCTTTGGAATGATATTCAGTGCCATAATTCCTTATGGCGTGCTTCCTGCATGGATGTACCATATCCAGAATCCGCCACCTTCGCATGATCTGGATATGAGCGTGCCCGGTATCGGATGGGTAGACCTCGTCTTTCCCGTTTTCATATTCTGTATGGGTGTGGCCATTCCTTTGAGTTGGAAGAATGGCAAAGGAGCACATTCGGGAGGCCGCAGGTTGTGCGGTGAAGGCGTGCAATACGTCAAGGGTGTGTTTGTAAGGTTCTTGAGGTTGTGGGCATTCTCCTATCTCTATGTGCTCATGAACTTTTCAAATCTCGATGCCCTATGGCCACAGGTCTTTACCATTCTGGGGTTCGGCCTTATCTTCATGCTCTATTACAAGCCGTCGGTGAAGGGAATGGGATATGTGGAGAGAGGAAAATCAAAGGTTTGGCGCATTGTCCGGAACCTCATAGGAATATATCTGGTTGCTGTTGTTATGGTTGTAGGCCACTATTCATTTGGGGAGGTTATTGGTCTGCATCGCAGGGGAATAATTATCTTTCTGCTGGCATTCCTCTATCTCTTTGGCTCTCTGGTCTGGTATTTTACAAGGGAACGCATTGGGGTCAGGGCAACAATCTTTGCACTTCTTCTCATTTTTACCCATGTTACCCGACAATTGGACTGGCCCGCAATAACTTATGCCAATCCCCAAGTCAACTGGTGGTTCAATATGGAGTATATCTATTTTCTGCTTCTGCTGCTCCCTGCAACCGTTGTAGGAGACATTTTGCGCAGAAAGGAACAGGAAAGTGTTGCAACCCGGAGAGCATTGGACAATGATGTGAACGAAGGAGTTGCAGCCCGGAGTGAATTGTGCATGGGAGAGCAGGATGAAGCCGCTGTTGCGCAGGAAGCAGTGCGGGATATTGGGCAAAATACCCGGAAAGAGACCGGACATAAGGGGAAGAATGGATCTGCAGAGCATCTTATAAGTTGGCTCTGCCTGCTGTTTGTGGTATGGCAGTGCTATGCCCTTTATATGAATGAGGCATTGTTGAATATGGCTGTAAGTGTGCCGTTTGTGGCTCTCCTTGTGCTTTTGTGCCGCAGATATTCTCCCCTAAACTGCCTGTTTGTTGCAATGGCCGGGCTACTGGTGATTTGGGGCATATCAATGGGAACAATTGAGGATGGAATCAAAAAGGTGCCTTGCACTATATCTTACTGTCTGGCAACATGCGGAATATCAATTTATCTGCTGCTTGTTGCCCAATATATCTGCAAATTCCTGGGCAAGACACTCCTGGTCGGAATATTTACAGGAGCCGGCAGGAATCCGCTGATGGCCTACATAACTTACGGCTCCCTTCTTGTGCCGCTTATGAAACTCTGTGGAGTGATGCCTCTCTATGCTTCAATTTATTCTGCTCCCGACGGCAATCCGCTATGGGGAATTTTGAGGGCAGCCGCTGCAACCCTTCTTGCAATGTGGATTGTTAGTTGCTTCAGCCGTAAAGGCATCTTCTGGAAGGCCTGAATTGCAATTTCTGCGGACCATCCATGCGGTATGTGAAAATTATTGGAAGCGGATGCTACTCCATTCTGACCAATCCTGCCGGGATGTTCATTTGAATCTCCCTGTTTTCGGCATCAAAGGCCATTATGAGAGACTCCTGGAATGGAATAAGAAGTGATTCATGCTCTGTAGAGGCATTCTCTGAAAGGGCTGAATATATGCCCTCTGCAAGTTCAACCTCAATGCACGGGTTGTTGGGATAGTTGTAGTAGGAGGTGATCTCTCCTATGAAGTTGCCGCTCTGGTCATACAGGTCAAATCCTGCAATGAAATCCTCAAAATTCTCTTGGGCAAAACTCTCGAGGGCTTCCGGTGTGGCGCTTGAACTCTCAATGAAGATAGTTCTCCGTACAAGTTCTTCGGAGTGCTCCATATCATTTATGGTGCTGAACTTGACAATGGCGCCGGAGTTGCCTTTTGGTGTGAAGCGGTCAATAAAAAAAGGAACCGGCAGTTCATCAAAGTGGATGAACACCGGTTCTTTACGGTTTAAATCTTCAAGCAGATCAGATGAGAGTTTTATTACAACTTCACCGTTTGTACTATAAGATTTGACAATTTGTGCTACTGCTATAGGGGAGTTCAACTTTCCGCTGTTTGCCCACAATGTGGTTGCCTTTTTAGCCTTAGCACACATTGTAATTAAGCCTCTGTGTTTTCTGCAGGAGCCTCTGTGTTCTCAGCCTCTGCTGCCGCTGCTGCTGCCTCAGCCTCTGCTTTTGCTGCTGCCTCTGCTGCTTCAGCCTCTGCTTTTCTCTTTGCAATCTCAGCCGCTCTGTCTGCGTTTACTTTAGTCTCAACCTCAAGGGCTGCTTTCTTTGCTGCTCTTGCTGATTGCTCCAAGTTAGATTTCTTGTTGCTGATCTTAAGTTCTTTCTCTGCAACCCATGCTGCAAATTTAGCATCTGCCTGCTCCTGAGTCAAAGCACCTTTGGCAACACCGCCGTTAAGGTGTTTCTTAAGAAGGATACCTTTGTAAGAAAGGATTCTGCGGCAAGTATCTGAAGGTTGTGCACCAACATTCAACCAATACAATGCTCTGTCATCGTTCAAAACGATAGTTGCAGGATTAGTGTTAGGGTTGTAAGTTCCCAAAAGTTCAATAAAGCGACCATCACGTGGTGCTCTGGTGTCCGCTGCTACAATGTGGAAGAAAGCGTAGTTCTTCTTACCGTGGCGGGCCAAACGAATTTTAACAGCCATTTACTGTACGAATTTAAAAATTAATAATTTTTTTAACGTCCTTATCTTCTCGAGAAAAGGTGCGCAAAGATATGGATATTAGAGCAATTCTCCAAAAATTATTCTCATTTGTCAACCAAACGGATTTCTGCCGCTATTTGAGCGTTACCTCCACTATAACCGGATTGGACTCCTCTGTAAGTTTTGCGGCAACCTCCTTCATCTTTGCAGAGTTGCTTTTTGAGGCCAGATCCATAAATGTAATGGCGTCAATTATCTGGTACATCCTGTTGCCCACTATGGAACGTGGTAGGAACGGCGCTCCATTGTCAAGGTCATTCTTCATGCCCCAGCATTTCAATGAGTTGTTGTACTTCATTGAATATGTTTTGCCGTTCACTTTGTCAAGGATAATGAAGGTCATCCTTTCAAAGTTGGAGAGTGGAGAACTTTTGGGCAGAATCATAACCTTGAAAAGAATGAATCTGCTGCATCCGGCAAAATCCGTGGTCAGTATTGAAGCACCACGCAGTTCTTGATGATCCTCCTTGGGGCTTTTGCTCCGGTATCTTCCGAAATCCATAAAGGCATATGGCACTTTTTTCAACTTTGGCGTAACATTGTAGAGTGTATCTGTAAGTTGGCTCACCAAATCAATGGATTTGCCGCAGTCTATGTAACTCTGGTTGACTATTTTATCTACGTATGTGCCCAATTCCTTCATATACTCGCGGCCCACGAACATCGATTCCGAGAGTTTCTCTTTATGCAGTATATTGCCATTAAGGTCAGTCACATATCCGTAGTGCTCATGATTGCTGTAATCCATTATTACAAAAAAGAGACGGTCATTGCCTATAAATGCAATTCCCTGATTGCTCCCTGTGTTTTCTGCATCAAGCGGCAAACTCTTTACAAACTCACCTTTTGAGGTGTAAAGCAGGATTTTTGTGTAGTCCAGAAGGGCAATAAGATTGCCATCTTCCGAGGTGTCCATTCCTCCAATATTTATGTACTCTTTGCTGCTTCGTCCATATTGGATGAATGATCTGATATATTTTCCGTCGGAAACCGAAAATTGTGAACAGGCATTGCTGCCTGTGTGGGTCAAAGTTATGACATCATTGGTCGAGTGTATAACTTTCATCCTGGGGTGCACCGACAACATTATATCTGAATCATCAAGTGCAATATATCTGATAGAGGCACCGTACTCGCTCAAATTGACACCTGCATTGCTTTCAATGGCCTTCTCAATATCAATTATTTTGAGTTCTGGATCATTTGGCCATGAAGCAAAGGTGCTGTTATTTATAAATATCAGTGCCCAAATGAAGAGAGCAGCAATAAAATGGAGTCTTGATCTCATGACTTTAATTTTTTATTGGAAAAATTTGTTGAGTGTGTGCCGATCAAAAAAGCAGCACAGAACTTTCGGTTACAAATGTAATTAAAATTAAAATTAAAATGCTGTTGCTAAGGGTGATTGTAGAGTATTTGTAGACTGAAAGAAAATAAAAACAGGCTGCTCTGTACGAACAACCTGTTTTTATAACCTAAATCTAACCTATGAAAAAACTATTTGCTTTACTCTTTTGCAAAGGGTGTGCCAAAGATTTTTTTTTGAGTTAAAAATGTGTAATGTTTACAAAATGGGTACGCTCTTGTTAAGAAACTCTCTCAAAGAGATGTGCCTGATACCATTCTCATCCCTTGAAGTAAGGTACGGAGTGGCACTGATAACATATTTGGGATAATTGTCGCGAATCTTCTCCAATGGCCTATACTCTCTATCTCTTGTTGCCTATCCATGAATCTACTTTGTCTGCGTAATGTTTTATTGTCAAAATTTCCATAGCATTCCCTATTTGGCAGAGCAAAATTAACACTTGTAGACAATAAAAATAAGCGTATTGCAATTTTTATTGTCTTTGGACAATGAAAATTACTTTTTTATACTTGAACGTTAATTTGCTCTTTTCCTCTTCAGGAGAGCAAACATTATCCTATTTTGAGCGAGGTCAGCAACTCCCTGTTTCTGGAGACCACATAGGCCAGGTAGATGAAGATTCCTATTGTGCCGTCGGTGAGGCGGATTGCAAGCAGCCAGCCGTCGGGAAGCGAAGTTTTGGCCTCAAGCATGCCGTTTGCAAAACTTACGGCAAGGAAAATGGTTATGCCCACAAAAATGTAACTGCATATTTTTCTCCATTTGTAAGGTATGGGATAGTATTTGTTTCCGAGCCGCAGGCTGTAGAGCAGCATTGCAAGGCCGCTCAATACATGTGCCCATACCGATGCCCAATATGAGAAGTGCGGCATGAGGAGTATGTTTATGAGCGCGGTAACTGCAAGACCGGCAAGGGTAATGTTTATTGCATAGCGGGTCTGGCCGCTCAGTTTGTACCACATTGAGACATTGAAGAGGATGCCCAGCAGCATGTAGGATATGAGCATGAGCGGAACGGTATCGAGTGCGCCCCTGAAATCTTTGCCCAGAAGCAGACCTATTATATCCATATAGAGCAGCACTCCAAGGAAAATGAGCATGCAGAATGCCACAAAGTACTCCATTACCTTTGCATACATCTCTTTGGAACCCTTATCCCGCTCACGGGCAAAGAAGAATGGTTCGGCGGCGTAACGGAACATCTGTACAAAGAGGTTCATTATTACGGCAAGCCTTACTGCTGCCTGATAGATACCCAAGTCACTGCGCCATACAGCGCCTTCGGGGGCAAAGAAGCGGAAGAGTATGCGGTCGAGGCTGTCGTTGAGGATGCCGGGCAGACCCGCAACCATAAGCGGAAGCGAGTATACAAGCATCTGCTTGAGGAGTCTGCTCCTGATGGTGACTTTTACCCTCAAAAGGTCGGGAATAAAGAGTATTGTGCAAATTATACAACTCAAGAAGACCGCAAAGATTATATATACAAAGTTTGGCTCTGCAGGGATGAAACCTGTAATCCATGACTCGGGATTGGCCGACAGGTATGCCGGAAGTGTGAGGAAGAGCAACAGATTGAAACCCAGTTCGCTCACAATCTTTATGGTTTTGAATACCGCAAACTTGAGGGCTTTCTGCTGGTATCGCAAGCGTGCAAAAAGAATGGCTGTAATGGAGTCGAGGGCAAGGATTCCGCCTGCGTATACAATCATCTTGGGGTAGATGCCGTAGCCCATTGCATTTGAGAGCGGTCCGGCAAAGCATATCATCAGAAGGAAGAAGATTGACGAGGTGGCGAGAACCGTGCCCAATGCTGTTGAGAATGGAGACTCGGGGGTAAGTGTGCGTTTGTCACTGCCGTGTGGGGCTGCATCGGGGGCAGAGCCGCCGTTGCCGTCAAGGATGCTGTTGCGTATGTTGTTGGCAAATTTGAAGCATCCGGTTTCAAGGCCAAAGACCAGTACCACCTGGAGTACGGCAATATATGACATTATCTCTGCGTATGCTCCGTAACTTTCAGTTGAAAGAACCCTTGTGTAGAGCGGAACAATCAGAAAGTTGATCATTCTCGCCAATATTGTGCTCAGTCCGTAGATTGCGGTCTCTCCCGCCAGTTTTTTTATTGCGTTGGCCATTTCTCAATTGTGCATTTAAAGTAGCGGGCCCCTGTTCAAAATGCACACCCTGTACGGTTACTCCATGGCATGCTCCCCAAAGATAAGGAACCCTATGTTCACTTGTGGATACCATCTGTACTCGCCCCTCTGATAGTAGGTGGCAGAGAAAGAGACCGGCCCTATAGGAGATTGCCATACCAGTGCGGCATTGGCGATGATTGCCCCTTTTGGGAAGGCCCCGGAGAAGGTATATTCTCCATTTCCGGTATCATACAGGGCTTTGTATGGCTGGAAATATGAGATATTAGTATGCAAAAATAGTGTTTTTGTAAATAATATCACAGGAGAAATGCCAATGCCTATGAAAGAGTTTGCCCTGTACCCCTCCATCATGAGGGTGTTGTTGTGCGCTACAGGCCTGAAGGCAGGCATCTGCAGCAGTGTTGAAATATAGTTGGACATGCTGTTTTTGCCCGAAGCCGTAATCTCTGCAATATAACCCAGTGAGAAGTGCTGCCCCAATTTGAAGTATCTCTCGGAGAAGGCCCTTACAAGCAGGCTGTTGTGTGAGTTGCTGCTTCTGCTCTCAAGGTTGTAGGTCCTTGTGCCGGCCCTGAACTGCTCATGGACAAAGTTGTACCGTACCACAAACTTCTCTTTTCCTCCGGAGGTGGCGTAGAGCGGGTAATCACGGGTGTCACGCTCAATGGTTGCCGCAGGGGAGAGGAGGGTGAGTGTGGTTATGTCGGGGTTGTCAAAGGAAGTGTAATTGTCTGACTGGTAGTATGTTTCCCGGATGCGTGCCGCAACCCCCGACACTTTGAACATGAAGTTGCTTCTGCTCTCCAGAGGCGTGGCAAAACTGCTGCGCAGACCATATTCAAAGGATTGTACATTGGGTGGCAGCCTGTCGGACCTGAAGAGCCTCTGATTGCCGTTGTAGTAGTCGAACTGCTGGGCAAAGAGTTGCATTGAACAGTATGCAAGCGGCTGGAGCGAGATGTTGTGCCTCCAGAAGAGTTCGCCGCCCTTATAGAACTTGCCAAGGTTAAAGGAGCCCTTTATCATCCATGGCCTTCCCGACAGATGGCTGTACGATACTCCCGCATAGAACTGGTTGAGCGATGATGTGGAGAGGTTGCCTCCCGCCATGATGCGCCATGGGCTTGTGCGTGTCGTATGGAGTTGCAGCACGGCAGGAGAAGTGCTGTCGGCCGGAATCCTGTATGATGGAAAGAATGTGTTGAGCAGTCCGCTGGAGGCTGCTTGGTAGTAGCCCCGTTTCAACTGCTCCAGGGAGAGTGTGTCGGGCTCTTTTTGTACAATTGATTGAATTACAAAGTTTTTCTGCTGTGGAGAGAGGTTGCCCGATATTTCAGGAACCGGGGCAAACCGGAGCGGCTTGACCCTCTGCCTGAAACTCTTGCGGAGCGAGTCGCGCTCACTGCTGCTGCACTCTCTCCGGAGCCTCTCCTTTATTTGCGTAATGTAGAGTTGGGCATTCTCATATCCCAGTTTTGCAATCTCTTCTGCCTTGTCAAACTCCATGAGTCCGTATGGGTATCTGCGTCCTATAACTATTCCAACCTCCTGAGGCATATCGTAATCTGTAGGCACGGTGAACATGCCCGATACCTGGGAGTAGATGTCGTCGGCATCCAATTCCACCTCATCACCAACGCACTTTGCACCTATGACAAGATCGGGGTTGAACCTCTCAACCATGACCCTCCATGGAAAGTTGTCGTAGAGCCCGCCGTCAAAGTAGAGTACGGAGTCAATTACAATGGGCTTGAATACAAACGGGTAGGTCATTGAGGCCCTGACAGCGGCCCCGAGATTGCCGCGGCTCATGGTCACCGGCTCTTTATTTACTATGTCTGCCGCAATGCAGAAAAATGGAATCATCAGACTGTCAAAATTGTCGGATGCGGCAATGGAGTAGGGGGCAAACTCCTCAATCAGGGCCAGATTCATAGGGTATGGAGATATGATGTTTGTGGGAAAATCTATCTTCAACTTATGCCTTTTGCTCTTGTAAGGGGCTCCAGGGGTAAAATCGTTGCGCTCCTTGATGCCAAGGGCGAGAGATATCATCTCCGGCGAGGGGGGATTGCTGTAGAAGTATGATGCGTATCTCTTTTCGGGAACTCCCTCTGTCCAGTTCATGAACTCGTCGCTCTTGAGAATTTCAAGCATCTGGTCAGGGGTATGGCCCGAAGCGTATAACGCACCTACTATTGCACCCATTGATGTGCCGCAGATGTAATCTATTGGAATATTGTTCTCTTCCAGAGCCTTGAGCACCCCAATATGTGAAATGCCCTTTGCACCTCCTCCGCTGAGCACTACACCAACGGTGCTGCCTCTTTGGACCAATAATGTGTCGGTGACCGAGCCGCTTGCCGTATAGCATATGAGCAGCATTGTAAAGAGTGGCAGAAAAAATATGCTTTTCACTACTCTTCTTTCATAAAATGTATGGACAATTCTCATTTTAATTAATAAATTTGCAGAGATTAACATAAAATACCGTATAGCATGAAATCAAAAATTACCATCATGGCACTTTGTGCAGTTGCACTTTTTGCATGTAAGAACCAGTCGGGTGACAAGCCTGTACTAAAGGAACAACCGGCAACTGAAATCGTTGAGAAAGTGAGGGCAGAAGAGCCTGTTTTTGAGGTAAAGACCAATTATGGAACAATGAAGATCAAATTGTACAAGGAGACTCCTCTGCATAGGGACAACTTTGTTAAACTTGTTGAGCAGAAATTTTATGACGGTCTGCTTTTCCATAGGGTTATAAATGGATTCATGATCCAGGCGGGCGATCCGCTTTCAAAAGATCCTGCACAGGTGGCAAAATATGGAACCGGTGGCCCCGGATATACCGTTCCTGCAGAGATTCTTCCGCAGTTTACACACAAGAAGGGTGCAATTGCAGCAGCACGCAAAGGCGATAAGGCAAACCCGAACAGGGAGTCATCAGGTTCACAGTTCTACATTGTGCAGAGTCCTGAGGCTTGTGCCTCTTTGGACGGACAATATACAGTATATGGCGAGACCATAGAGGGACTTGACGTTGTAGACAAGATTGCAGGTGTGGCAACAGGCGCACAGAAGAGGGATCTTCCTAACGAGCCGGTACAGATCATAAGCATAAGGGAGATTGAGCAGGCACCGGTTGAGCAGGCACCTGCCGACTCTACAGCAACCCGGACCCCTGCTGAATAGATAGCAACCGGCGCAGCCTTTGTACAACGGGCTGGCCCAAATGATCAGAGGAATTGGATTTAAGAGGTAAGATTATAGCATTTGATGCCGATGATACGCTCTGGCACAATGAGATAAATTTCAGAAATGCTGAAAGGGAGTTTGCACAGGCCATGCTCCCTTTCTGCAGACCTGAGGAGGCCATTGCCTGCCTGATGGAGGTTGAGGGACGCAACATTCCTACTTTGGGATATGGTACCAAAACCTTTATCATAGCATTGGCAGAGGCGGCAATGGAACTTGGAGGTGATGCGATCCCAAACAGCAAGATAAGGGAGGTGATGGAGATTGGCAAGAGGACTGTCTGTCCCAAGGTTGAACTCTATCCTCATGCCCGGGAGGTGCTTGAAATGCTCCACAATGAAGAGCAGAGACTTGGTTTCAGAATGGTGCTTGCCACAAAGGGAGATCTCAAGGACCAGCAGTACAAGATAGGAAAATCGGGATTGCAGAACTACTTTTCCCATATTGAGATAATGTCCGAGAAGGATGTGGCCGGATACTCGGCCCTCATGCAGAAATGTGGAGTGGCTCCGCAGGAGTTCATAATGGTAGGCAACTCATTCAAGTCTGACATAAAGCCTGTGCTGGAGTTGGGAGGAAGTGCCTTCTACATACCTTCGGAGATCATTTGGGTACATGAGGTGGTGGAGGAGTTTGCCCATCCCAACCTTGTGAGGCTTGATTCAATAAAGGAGTTGCCGCAAATCTTTGGAATTAAGGGATTATAACACAAAAACACTATACAATGTCACTTTTGGATATTATAAGGAAGAACCGCAGTTACCGCCGTTTTTATCAGGATACGGAGATTCCTATGGAGCACCTTGAACTTATGGTTGAGGCGGCCAGATACTCTGCCTCGTCAAGAAATATACAGCCTTTGAAATATATTCTCTGCAATTGTCGGGAGAAAAATGAAAAGATATTCCCTACTCTGGCATGGGCTGGCTATCTTACAGACTGGGATGGCCCGGTTGAGGGAGAGAGGCCAAGTGCCTACATTGTACAATTGCTTGACAAAAACATAAGCGCCACAGCATCATGCGACCATGGGATTACTGCGCAGAGCATTCTGCTTCAGGCTGTTGAACTTGGGTATGGCGGATGCATCATTGCCTCTGTAAAGAGAGAGGCTCTTGCGGCACTGCTCGGTCTGCCGGAGAATCTTGAGATACTGCAGGTGATTGCCCTCGGACGTCCAAAGGAGATTGTGGTTGTGGATGATATGGCAGACAATGCCTACAAGTATTGGCGTGAGGCTGATGGAACCCATCATGTTCCAAAAAGGAGCCTGGATGAACTTATAGTGAGGATAGATTAAATTGGCAGAATAGATTAATTCATTTGAAATATGGAAGTTAAGATAGTAAACAAATCTGCGTTTGACGTGCCGCAATATGCAACGGCAATGTCGGCCGGCATGGACCTTAAGGCAAATATAACCGAGCCTGTTGAACTGGATACTTTGGAGAGGGCTATGGTCCCTACCGGACTCTATATTGAACTTCCCGACGGTTATGAGGCCCAGGTGCGCCCAAGGAGCGGTCTTGCCGCAAAGTTCGGCGTTACGGTAGCCAATGCCCCGGGTACAATTGATGCAGACTACAGGGGTGAGATAAAGGTCATTCTCATCAATCTCTCAAAGGAGAAGTTTGTAGTGAATCCCGGGGAGAGGATTGCCCAGATGGTAATTGCAAAATATGAGCAGATAGAGTGGAAAGAGGTTGGGGAACTCGGCTCTTCGGAGCGTGGTGAGGGCGGTTTTGGCTCTACCGGCAGAAAATAAATGGTTAAAAAGGAAACTGACTGAATTTTGGCTATGGAGATACAACTTGCTGTAGATGAAGCAAAGTGCATAAAGTGCGGTAAATGTATAAAGGTGTGTCCGTCGGGAATATTCCGGTGGAACGGAGAGGGCAGCAGCCGGAGTGTTGTGGCAGAGGATGTGCAGACCTGTATCAGGTGCGGCCATTGTGCTGCTGTGTGCGGTGCAGCGGCAATAAACCACTCCCTATTCCCTGCGGAAAAGGTTCATGCGGTTGACGTGGCAGCGCTTCCGTCACCCGAACAGGTGATGATGCTGTGCAAGGCCAGGCGCTCAAACAGGTCCTTGACAACAGCCCCCGTTCCGCAGGAGTACATTGAGAAGATTCTTCAGGCGGCCAATACTGCACCCACAGCAAGCAATATGCAGCAGTTGGAGTATACCGTTGTAACCTCTCCGCAGAAGATTGAGGCAATAATAGAGTTTGTACTTGACTATTTTGCATCAATGGTAAGGCTGCTTGAGAATCCGCTTCTCAAACCTGTTTTGAAGAGTCTGCTTGGAGATGGAGCCTACAGGTATGTAGGTGTGTTCAAGAGGATAAGGGAGGCATACAGCAAAGGTGATGACAAGATTCTCAGAGGGGCAAAATGTGTGGTGTTCATTCATGCGCCAAAGAGTTCACGTTTTGCTGATGCCGATGCAAATCTTGCCTATCAGAACGGCTCGCTTATGGCAGAATCATTGGGCGTCAGCCAGATATATACAGGTTTTGTATGCACTGCAGCAAAGAAGGGAAAGGGCAAGTTGGAGAGTATGTTGGGCATTGACTCCTCAAGAAGGATAGTTGCCGGAATGGCCCTTGGAATGCCACAGTTCAGATACCCCAATTTTATTGACAGAGAGCCTCTGAAGGCCAATTTTATATAGTATGAAGAATTTGGAGATCTCCGCTTTGTATGATATTTTCCGCACATGCAGCGGTGTGAGTACAGATAGCCGGAAAATAGAGAAAGGAACTATGTTCTTTGCCCTCAAGGGTGAGAATTTCAATGGAAACAACTTTGCAAAGGGGGCCTTGGAGCAGGGAGCCTACTATGCTGTGGTTGATGATGAGCAGATGTATAATGCAAATGTAGTTCTCCATGGGCAGATGCTGCTTGTGGATGATGTACTCACAACACTGCAGCAACTTGCCAGATACAACAGGCTCCAGTTCAGGATTCCTGTAATAGGCCTTACCGGCACCAATGGAAAGACTACCACAAAGGAACTCATAACAGCGGCGCTGTCGGCCAAATATAGGGTGGTATCAACCGAAGGCAATCTCAATAACCATATAGGGGTGCCGTTGACGCTGCTCAGGATTGATGCCGATACTCAGGTGGCGGTGGTTGAAATGGGTGCAAGCGCACCGGATGAGATCTCTCTCCTTGCTTCACTTGTATGTCCCAGTTTTGGACTTGTGACAAATGTGGGGAAGGCCCATCTTTTGGGCTTCGGCTCTTTTGAGGGTGTGAAGGCCGCAAAGGGTGAATTGTATGACAACCTCATGGAGCACAAAAAGATAGCCTTTGTAAATGTGGATAATCCGCATCTTCTGGAGATGGCCCACAAACGCCCTAACCTGCACATAGTGCCTTATGGTATAAAGAATAACTGCGCAAGGATAATCAAGGATGGCGGGGAGAATCCTTTTCTCAAGATATCGGTTCCAAATCCATGCATAGAGGCTGCCTGTGTAGGGGAGCCTATGGAGATTGAGATACAGACCCACCTGATAGGAGACTATAATGCCGACAATGTGCTGGCGGCATTGTGCATCTCCACATATTTTGATGTGCCGGCGGCAAAGGCTGTGGCGGCAATAGAGGCCTATGTGCCGTCAAACAACCGTTCACAGATGACCAGAACCGGGCGCAATACACTTATTATAGATGCATACAATGCCAATCCTACCAGCATGGCTGCCTCTCTTGAGAACTTCAGGGGCATCAAGTCAGACAAGAAGGTGCTTGTATTGGGTGATATGCTGGAGTTGGGAGCAGACTCCCTTAAGGAGCATTGCTCAATTGTGGAACTGGCCGTATCCCTAAATGCACAGATGGTATTGCTGGTGGGACATGAGTTTGAAAGGGCTGTGGAGAAACTTGGCAGTGATGCCGCTTTTGATTCTGCAGGCATAAGACTCTTTGCCGATTCCTCCATTTTGCGCGAATGGCTCGTGCAGCAGCAGCCGAGTGGCGCTACAATCCTTATAAAAGGCTCTCGCGGAACCCGTCTGGAGAGGATTTTTGATGTTTTGTAACTATATTAAGAATAGAATAAATTGATTTGACCATGAAAAACTCAATTAAAAGAATGGCCGGATACCTTGCTGGATGTATTGGTATTCTGTTGTTGTCGGGAAGTTGTACATGCAACACTTCTGAAAAGTATTACAAATCCATTCCCGACGGATTTGACAAGATGTGCCAGCGTGCAATTGATGAGTGGAAAGTGCCCGGAATGGCTGTGGCTGTGGTAAAGGATGGCGAGATAGTATTTATGGATGGCTTCGGCTCGGCAAGACTCGGCGACTCTGCAAATGCGGCTGTGCCGGTTACTCCACAGACAAAATTTGTGATTGCATCAACCTCAAAGGCTATAACAGGAGCGTTGCTTGCCACTGTAATGGATGATTATGATACAATCAAATGGGATGCTCCGGTAAAGAATTATCTTCCTGATTTCAAACTTTATGACAAGTGGGCAACAGAGAATTTCCAGGTTCGCGACATTATGGTGCACCGCACCGGCTTCAACAGTTATGCACTTGATGATCTTCCATTCTTTGGATATGACAGGGATGACCTTTACAGACTTTTTGCTGTTGTGCAGCCGTCATACAGTTTCAGGACCAAGTATGCATATAATAACGAGATGTATACCGTAGCCGCAAAAATCATTGAGAAATATACAGGCAAAAGTTGGGATGAGGCAATTGTTGAGCGTATTTTCACTCCTCTTGGCATGAAGAACAGTACAACAGGCAACGTCTCGTTCTTTACAGCAGAGAATCTTGCCCAGGGTTACAGGTTGCAGAAGGCCAAGGATGCCGATGAAATAGAGGTGGTTCCTCGTCTTGACAAGGAGAATGCGTTTACATGGCTCTCCGCTGTGGCGCCGGCTGGCTTTGTGATATCAACAGCCGAGGATATGGCAAATTGGGTAAAGATGAACCTTGACCATGGCGTTTTTGAGGGCAAGGAGGTTGTTTCAAGAAAGAATCACGACATGCTTTTCTATCCTCAAACCATAACCTCATGTGATTCTGCGCGTCTATGCAACTATGCACAGGGATGGACCATTGAGCAGAACAGACGTGGCCGTTACATCAGGCATACAGGTCTGGCTTATGGCTATACAGCACTTGTGGGTATGGTTCCTGACCTCAATCTTGGCTTTGTATTCCTTACAAACAACGGAAGTTCTGCAGATGCGCAGTCTGCCATTGCACGTGACCTTATAGAGAAGTATTACGGCAACAATAACTCTACATACTTTGATGAGTATCTTGCCGAGTACAAGGCTGATCTCTTCAGCAAGGATGAGGAGGAGAAACCTGAGGAGACTCCGGTGGCTCCATTGGCAAACAGGGCATATACAGGAGAGTACCATCTTGATGTCTTCGGTACAGCAAAGGTGTATGAAAAGGATGGTACCCTATATTTCAACTTGAGGAAGGTTGATTCTCCTCTAAAGCACAAGAATGGCAATATCTTTGAATTCCATGTGCCTGGGGGCGGAAACTTTGACCTTATTTTTACTGTAAAGGGCAACAGGGTTGAGTCGCTCACATTTGACATAAATGACCCTATTGGCGATTTTGTAAGAAAATAGTCTACATAAAGGCCATATGCTCCTCCTTGTATCTTTTGGGCGAGACACCGGTGTGCTTCTTGAAAAATTTTCCAAAAGATGACTGGTCTGAAAAATTGAGCGTTTCAGCAACCTGCTGAACGCTGTTTTCGGGTTTGCGGAGCATGACTTTGGCTCTTGTTACGATATATCTGGCAATCCAGTTGTTTGCTGTTTTGCCGGATATTTCTTTTAGTATGAGCGACAGGTACTGTACGCTTATGCACAATTTGTCGGCATAAAAAGAGGGATTGTGCTCCTTCTCCCCATACCGTACAAGCAACTCTATGAATTTCTTTATATAGGTCTCCTTGATTGATGATTTTGCAGCGGCAGGCAGGGAGGTATCGCCCTGATTGATGTTTCTGAAGAAAATGTTGGCGAACTCCATAAGCAGGTTGAATATGGAGTTACGGACTATCTCTCTTCTCAAAAGGTGTCCGGTGCAATTTATATAGTTCTCAATTCGGGTATAACACTCATTCAAGGTTCTGATGTCGCTCTGCTCAAGTTTTGTTACGGGAGTGTGCTCCCTGTTGATCAATTGCGATATCGATATGGGACTTTTGTTTAATTCTGCAGTGAGCAGGAACTCCCTGGAGCAGATGAGAATGTAGGCTTCAATATATGGAGAGCATTCAAATTCTGTAATTGTAGACAGAGGTATGAAACTGAAAATGTGGTGTTTTGGAATCACGCTCTTCCTGTAATTTACTGTGGCCGATATCTCTCCCTTGAGTATGAAGATGTTGTATAGTACATTTTCCAGGGATCGGGTCATGAACATATCTTCTGTGACGTCGTTGAAGATATTGACATTATTGTGTGATATTCGTGTGAAAACTACGCTCTGGTCCAAGATTGCCCCACCCATTGCACGGTGGAACTCTTTAATGGAGAAGAGCCTGTCGTGAGAGTTGTTCATCTGCATTTCAATTTTTTTTGCAAGATATACAATTTTAGTACCATAATATATAGTTGTGGAATAAAAATATCTGGAGAAAATGCCAGAACTTATGTTTTGAAATGATAATGTATAGTTTTGAACCAAAAATATACTTTTTGAAGCGAATGAGTTTTCTGTATATTATATCAATTTTGCAGCCTAAAATCGAAAATAGGCTTTTAACGGTAGAATTATGAGGAAAGAACATATTCTGGAGTTTGTATACAATGAGTTTGCGGCATGCGGATTCAAGCGCGTGAGTGTTGATGATCTTGCGGCCAAGATGCGCATCTCAAAAAAGACACTCTATGAAATGTTCTCAAATAAAGAAAAACTGTTTTTAGAGGCCATAAAACAGAAAAGTGGCAAAATTGTTGTGGCAACTTCGCAGATCTCAGAGGAGTGTGAAAATGTGCTTGAAATCATAATAAGATGTTCAATGCATCTGTTTGATGTTGTAAGCGGTGTGTCAAAACAGTTTGAGCAGGATGTGATGCACTGTGCCCAGGCTTCGGAGGCTCTTGAACAAATTAAGGAGAGCCTGCTGGAGAGCGGTAAGAGGCGTTTTGACCAGGGAAAACTTGAAGGCTACCTGATGCAGGATGCAGATTTCGAGATAGTGGGAAGATTGCTCAATCACCAGGTTATAAAGATGATAGAGCAAAAGAGCGAAAAATATACGCCGGCCCAGATTTGTTTCAACAGCCTTGTGATAATTTTGAGGGGTGTATGTACAGACAAAGGCAGGGGAGAACTGGACAGGATACAGGAGATGTATCTATTTTAAATTTTAAAGACAATAACAATTTTACGGATATAAAATAATTTAACAGATATAAAATGAAGAAAGGATTAAAAACTATTGTAGCCATTGTATCCTTGGTAGCGTTGGGAATTCCGTCGTTTGCACAGGATACCTTGAAACTTACACTCCAGGATGCGTTGGAGATTGCCTTGAGCGAGAACCTTACAGTAAAGGTTGCCGACATGGATATCAAGAGGACTGAGTATGCCAAGAAGGGAACTTATGCCTCGTTGTTCCCTCAGATAGATTTCAGTTTCAACTATCAGGGCGCCATCAAAAAACAGACAATGTTCATGGGTGACCAGTCATTCCAGATTGGAAGGGACCACACTTGGAGCACCGGTTTCAGCCTTGGAATGCCGCTTGTATCGGTTCCGCTATGGAAGAGCCTCAAGATAACAGGCATGGATGTGGAACTCTCAATAGAGAAGGCCAGGGCTTCAAGACAGGATCTTGTAGACCAGGTAAAACAGACTTACTATGCTGCATTGCTTGCAAACGACTCTTATGAGGTGTACAAAGAGAATTACGAGAACACTCTGGAGGATCTTGAGGATGTGCAGAAAAAGTATGAGAACGGCAAGGCTGCCAAATTTGACCTTATCAGGGCAGAGGTGAATGTGCAGAATGCCATTCCGGCAATGTATGATGCCCAGAATAGTGTAACCCTTTGTTTGTGGAAGTTGAAGGCGCTTATGGGCGTTGATCTTGATCTCAACATTGCATGCGTGGGCAATTTGTCAGATTATAAGAGTGAGTTGGTAGATGCAGATATGCACTCTTCTGTTGATTTGGGAGGCAACAGCACATTGAAGCAGTTGGATATCCAGCGCGAGATGCTGCAGAAGAGCCATGAAATAAATATTGCAAAATATTATCCGTCGTTGAACCTCTCTGTAAACTACCAGTGGTTGGCAATGGAGAACAATTTGAAATTCAGCAACTATATGTGGAATCCTTACTCAACTGCGGCAATCTCATTGGCTATTCCAATCTTTTCCGGCGGACAGAGATTTCACGCTATCAAACAGACCAAAGTGCAGAAGCAGCAACTTGATCTTCAGATTGAGAATGCGCAACGTGAACTTGAGGTTGGTGTAAGAAGCGCGTTGAGTTCAATGCAGACATGCAAGGAGCAGCACATTGCGGCCGCAAAATCTATAGAGGGTGCTGAGGCCGGATATGAGATCGCACAGAAGAGATACGATATAGGTAGCGGTACACTTTTGGAACTTAATGATGCCCAATTGGCATTGTTGCAGGCAAGGCTGAATGTGAACCATTCAATCTACAATTACCTTGTGGCAAAATCTTCATTGGACAAACTGTTGGGTGTAGATGCACCTGCTGTCAACAAATAAGTAAAAACAAAAAAAATAGATAATGGATATGAAAAAAACTAATTTCTTCAAAGTGCTGCTCGCGGCTGCAATCTTTACCTCTGCGGCGGCATGTAACAACAATGGTGCAAGCGAAGAGGCAGCAGTGGCAGAAAAAGAGCCTGCAGTAAAAGTTAAGGTTAAACAATGTTTTGACAGGGAGGTAGAGCAGATTGAGGTCTTCACTGCTACAGTTGAGCCTAATGTAAAGAATAATATTGCTCCACAGCAGCCAAACCGTATTGCTGCAATTTATGTAGAGGTTGGTGACCAGGTACGCAAGGGCCAGGTTCTTGCAAAGATGGATGCAATAAGCCTTGAGCAGGTGAAGTTGAAGATGAACAATGATTCGTTGGAGTTTGAAAGAATTACAAAGTTGTATGAGGTAGGTGGCGTGTCAAAGAGTAATTGGGATGCCATGAAACTTGCTTACAACATCTCAAGGGCACAATTCAAGAACCTTATGGAGAATACATCGCTTATAAGCCCTATTGATGGCGTGGTAACTGCAAGAAACTATGATCAGGGTGATATGTACAGCGGTGCAATGCCTCTATTTGTAGTGGAGCAGATCCGTCCTGTGAAATTGATTGTAAATGTTTCGGAGAAGTTGTTTACAAGCATAAAGAAGGGTATGGAGGTAGATGTCAAACTTGATGTTTACGGAGATGAGGTCTTCAAGGGCAAGGTATCCTTGGTTTATCCTACAATCAATGCACAGACAAGAACATTCCCTGTGGAGATAAAGATTGACAATGCAAACGGCCGAGTGCGTCCGGGCATGTTCGCAAGAGCAACATTCGCTTATGGTACAGCAAACCACATGGTAGTTCCTGATATGGCAATTATAAAACTTACAGGTGCCGGCGACAGGTTCGTATATGTTGTTGAGGATGGCAAGGTTGTATTCAAGAAAGTTGAACTTGGAAGAAGGTTGGATACAGAGTATGAGATTGTAAGCGGTCTGAATTCGGGAGACAATGTAGTTGTTGAGGGACACGCCCGTTTGACTAACGGTGCTACTGTTGAGGTTAT
Source organism: Bacteroidales bacterium (assembly GCA_015060245.1). Lineage (GTDB taxonomy): Bacteria > Bacteroidota > Bacteroidia > Bacteroidales > UBA932 > Egerieousia. The sequence continues at coordinate 39,161 of SUYU01000002.1, forward strand.
CCAGTAATTGATTGTTTCAGTCAGTAAAAATCATATCAAGTAGAACATTAATATAAAGAAAAATGAGTTTATATGAATCAGCAGTGAAAAAGCCCATTACTACTGCCCTTATCTTTGTGGCAGTGGCGATATTCGGTATTTTTTCACTTATAAATATTCCAATAGACCTTATACCTGAGATTGAGACCAACTCAATTATGGTCATGACCAGTTATGCTGGTGCCAGTGCTTCAGATATAGAGAACAACGTTACCAAGCCGTTGGAGAATGTGCTTAACAGTTGTGAGGATTTGAAGCATATTACATCACAATCAAAAGAGAATATCTCCATCATTACGCTGGAGTTTGAATTTGGTATAGACATTGACGTTGCAACCAATGATGTGCGTGACAAACTCGACATGGTAGAGTCGGCACTTCCTGATGATGTGGGAAATCCAATCATCTTCAAATTCGGTGCGGATGATATTCCTATCATCATGCTCTCTGTAACTGCAGAGGAGAGTACTCCTGGTCTTTACAAGATTTTGGACGACAAGGTTGCCAATCCGTTGGCACGTGTAAAGGGCGTTGGTGCGGTATCCGTTGCAGGTGCGGCAAAACGTGAACTTAAAGTCTATTGTGACCCTCACAAACTTGAGGCATACAACCTTTCAATTGAGCAGATCTCCCAAATTATTGGAATGGAGAACAGAAATATTCCGGGAGGTAATATTGATGTAGGATCCAACACATACGCTTTGCGTGTGCAGAAAGAGTTTACAGATGCATCAGAGATGCTAAACCTTGTAGTGGGCCATTACAATGGAAGTACAATATATTTGAAGGATGTTGCACGTGTTGAGGATGGACTTGAGGAGAGGGCTCAGGAGACATACAGTAACCTCAAGAAGGGTGGAATGATCATTATTCAGAAACAGGCAGGCTCGAACTCTGTTGAGATTTCAGAGAAAGTCAAGGCCAAATTGCCGGAGATCCAGGCCTCACTCCCTTCAGATGTGAAGTTGGGTGTAATTGTTGATACTTCAGACAACATCATACGTACAATGAACTCCTTGAAGGAGACTATTGCAATTACCTTCATCCTCGTTGTATTTGTGGTATATGCATTCTTGGGCCGATGGAGAGCGACATTTATTATTGCCCTTACCATTCCTATCTCATTGTTGGCATCATTGATGTACCTTTTTGCAACAGGAAGTTCGCTTAATATCATCTCAATGAGTTCATTGTCAATAGCCATAGGTATGGTGGTGGATGATGCCATTGTGGTACTTGAGAACATTACAACACACATTGAGCGCGGTAGCCGTCCAAAACAGGCTGCTATACATGCAACAAATGAGGTGGCAATTTCAGTAGTGGCATCAACCCTTACAATGCTGGCCGTATTTATGCCAATGACAATGATCAGCGGCTTGAGCGGTGTATTGTTCCGTCAGTTGGGTTGGATTGTAAGTATCATTATGATTGTATCAACAATTGCCGCATTGTCACTTATCCCTATGCTTTGTTCACAATTGTTGCGTCTCAACCCTACAATGGGCAAATTCCAGAAGTTGTTCTTTGCTCCTATAAACAGAGGTCTTGATGCTTTGGACAGAGGTTATGGCAAGATGTTGGCATGGGCCGTACACCACAGAAAAACTGTGATATTGTTGGGTCTGGGCATATTCTTTGGCGCAATCTTCATTTTGGGTCCGAGGATGAAGACAGAGTTCTTCCCTGCACAGGATAATGCCCGTATATCAATTTCCGTAAAACTTCCTATCGGTACACGTCAGGACATTACAAGGGACCTTGCACTTGAGTTGGCAGAAAAATTCATGAAGAAGTACCCTGAAATTACCAGATGTAACGTAACCGAGGGTGCTGCCGACACCGACAACACATTTGCATCAATGGGTTCAAACGGTACCCATATCATGTCATTCAACATTGCCCTTACAGATATGGAGGAGCGTGAGAGAGGATTGCTGGAGATATGTGACATGATGCGTGCAGACCTTGCAGAGTATCCTATCATCAGGACATTCCAGGTTACAGCCGGCGGACAGAGCGGCGGTATGGGAGGACAGTCTACTGTAGATGTTGAGATTTACGGATATGACTTTGCCGCTACCGACAAGGTTGCCAATGACCTTACAAGAATCATGAAATCATACGAGGGCATCAATGAGGTTGTAGTGAGCAGGGATGAGTATACTCCGGAGTATCAGGTTGATTTTGACAGGGAGAAATTGGCTATCAATGGCCTTAACACTTCAACTGCGGCACAGTTCCTCAGAAATAGAATCAACGGTGCATTGGCATCCTACTATAGAGAGGACGGTGAGGAGTATGACATTACTGTAAGATATGCTCCAGAGTACCGTCAGTCTGTTGAGGATATTGAGAATATCCTTGTATACAACAGCGTGGGCAAGGGAATCAGAATCCGTGACCTTGGTGAGGTAAAGGAGATTCTGACTCCTCCTACAATTGAGCGTAAAGACCGTGAGAGACTCGTTACTGTAAAGGTGGTTTGTCCTAAAGACAAGGCATTGAGTGAGGTGGTTGCCCTTGTGAACAAGGAGATGAAGGCAATGGAGATCCCTTCTGACATAGCATGGCAGTTGGGTGGTACCTATGAAGACCAGCAGGAGTCATTCGGCGACTTGATTACTTTGATGGTGCTTGTTGTTATATTGGTATTCATCGTGATGGCTGCACAGTTTGAGTCACTCACATATCCGTTTGTAATCATGTTCTCAATTCCGTTTGCACTTGTGGGTGTATTGATGGGTCTTGTATTTACCGGAACCCCTATGGGTATCATGGCAATGGTCGGTCTGTTGATGTTGTTGGGTATTGTGGTTAAGAACGGTATCGTGCTTATTGACTATACAATCCTTTGCCGTGAGAGGGGAATGGGTATTCTGCTCTCTGTGGTTACTGCTGGAAAATCACGTTTGAGACCGGTGCTTATGACAACACTTACAACTGTGTTGGGTATGGTTCCTATGGCAATCGGAACCGGTACAGGTTCTGAGATGTGGAGAAGTATGGGTCTTACAGTAGCATGGGGTCTTGCAGTCTCTACATTGATTACACTTGTAATTGTTCCAACACTATATGCTGTATTTGCAGGTAACGGTGTCAAGAACAACCGTAAGAAATTGGCAAAGAGATTTGCAGTATAATTAACAGGTAATATATTGCAGCCTGCTTGAGGGCAGGCTGCATAAAATATAATTAAGTATTATGAAAGCAGTATTTATATCATATAACCAGGCATACCATGAGGAGATAATAGAGATTATGCGCAACTGTGGTCTCAAAGGGTATACTTATTGGGATGTAACCAAGGGCAGAGGTTCATTTACAGGTGAGCCGCATCTTGGTGACCATGCATGGCCAACTCTCAACGGCTCGATGCTTATAATGGCCCAGGACAATCTTGTGCCTGAGTTCAAGGAGAGATTGAAGAATTTGGATTCAGTATCTGAAGCAATGGGCTTGAGATGCTTTACCTGGACAATTGATGAGGATTAACCTCTATACTTTAGTTGTGAAAACCTCTTGCTTCCTGTAAAGAATTTGAGGATTATGCTCTTGTCATATGCTCCGGCAAGATTCTTTGAAGAGGCATTGGTATAACTTATAAGGCGCGGCGATATTTTGGCTGCGCCTTTCATTTTTCTGTAGTCGGAATGGGCATTCATTACAGCCTTGAAAAATTGCCATTTGCCCTGTATCAAATATACGGCTGCAGAGATGCCGTCGATACACATTCTTTTGAAAATGAAGAAGTTCCTTTTTATGAGTGCGGCGGTGTCATCCTCCCTGAATGGAAGGTTCTTGTAGAGCATGAGCAGGTTGTTGCGGTAATTGAGATAGAGTTTTCTTGGAGAGTTGTTCGGCAAAGTGCCTCCTCCAACATGGTAGACAGTACTCTGCGGAACCACCCATACCTCATGCCCAAGCAGTTTGGCCCTCCAGCAGAAATCAATCTCCTCCATGTGTGCGAAGAATGACTCATCAAGGCCTCCGACCTCCCTCCAGACGCTGCTCTTTACCACCATGCAGGCTCCGGTTGCCCAGAAAATCTCCATGGGTGTATCATATTGGCCTGAATCCTCCTCTACATTTGAGAGGATGCGGCCTCTGCAGAATGGAAAGCCGTAGCAGTCAATGAATCCTCCGCAGGCACCGGCGTATTCAAAAAATTGTTTATGGCCGGAACTGTCGGGAAGAGAGAGAATCTCCTCGTAACGTGCTTCTGAAAGCACTTTTGGCATGCAGATATCTGCTCCCGGGTTATTCTCCATAAAATCTATGATGGAGTCGAGCCAGCCTCCGCTTACCCGTATATCTGAATTTATGAGGACAAAATACTCCGCTTCAATCCGGGCCAATGCCCTGTTGTAACCGCCTGTAAAGCCATAGTTCCGGTCAAACTCAATAACCTGAACAGAAGGGTAGTTCTCCTTCAGCATGGCAACTGAACCGTCGGTAGAACCATTGTCGGCAACAATTACGCTGCCTGTTGAGGCTGGCGTATGCTCCAAAAGTATTGGAAGATATTTCTTCAGGAAACTGATTCCGTTCCAGTTAAGTATTACAACGGCGGCTTTCATCATATATTTTTCTGAACTTGTGTAAATCAATTGTGCACTCCGGTCAGGGCGGCATACTCCTGCTCCTCTTCAGGTGTGAGGTCGCGTTTCCACCGCTTGTGGCTCCAGAGCCAGTTGTATGGGTTTGAGGCAATGTCCTTTTCAAGCAATCTTGCGTACTCTCTGGTCACAAACCTTGCTGGCTCCTCTCCGGCAGCCTCTGTTATCAGTGTGAATGTCATCTCATACCGTCCACGCTTCAGGCGCTCCATATCGAGGTATACCACGGGCAGATTGAGCCTTACGGCAAGATCCTCCGCTCCGGTGAACATCAGGGTCTTCTGGTTGAGGAAACGGGCAACGGTACGTACAACTGTTGGCGACTGGTCCGCTATGAAAACGTATATGCTCTTCTCCTTCTCGCGAACTGCATCGCGGAGAATCGATTTTGATGAAACTATATGCCCCTTGTTTTCAAATTTGCTGTATTCATGCATGCGTATCTTCTCAAAGATGAAGTTTGAAACGGCACTGTTGGCCTTTTTGTATCCAAGCATGATGCGGTTGTTTGCAAAACTGTCGGGACGACGATTCTGCTTCTCCCCGCAAAAGGCCCCTATGAGTTCCCAATTGCCCCGATGCCCCAACATTACAATCACCTTGTTGTGCCTTGCGCAGATATCATCAAGCAGTTGAGGGTTCTTTACGGTAACCATTCTGCACAATGCCTTGGGCGAAGCACTTATTGCCCAGATGCTCTCCATGAAGATGTCGCACATGTATGTGTAGTACTCCTTGACCGTTTTTGAGAGTTCGCCATATTTCATCTGGGGAAAACTGCGGGCCATATTTGTACAGATGGTGGATGTGCGGTATTTGAATACCCTCCTGAGCAGGAAGGCAAAGATATCGGACAAAAAATAGAACAACCGTAGAGGCAGCAGTGAGAGCAGAACAAGAAGCCACCACAACAGATATGAAACCATTTTTGCCATAATCAGATTAAATATTAGGGCACAAAGGTATTTATTTTTTTGTAAACTCTCTCTTTTTTATATCTTTGTTCGATTTTGTATTGCTTACACATTTTATACACAGAAGAAAAATCAATAATAATATTAACTAAAAATTACTGTTTATGTTTAAAAATCATCCTAAAGGGTTGCTTGCGGCGGCTCTAAGTAATATGGGCGAGCGCTTTGGCTACTACATTATGAATGCGGTGCTTGTGCTTTTCCTCTGTTCAAAATTCGGTTTGAGCGAGGGAGTTAGCGGTACCATCTACTCATTCTTCTATGCAGGTATCTACATTCTTGCTCTTGTAGGTGGTCTTATCGCAGACCGTACCCAGAACTATAAAGGTACCATCAAGACCGGTCTTATCATTATGGCAACAGGTTATATTATCCTGTCTATTCCTATTCTTGCAACAGCGGGCAATACAACATGGTTGCTTTCACTTACTTGCGTTGCACTTTTCCTTATTGCATTCGGTAACGGTCTGTTCAAAGGCAACTTGCAGGCTATCGTGGGCCAGATGTATGATGACTTTGAGGCTGAGGCTGCAAAAAAAGGCCCTGAGGCTCTTAAAGAGGCTAAAGACAAACGTGATGCAGGTTTCCAGATTTTCTATGTGTTCATTAACGTAGGTGGTCTTATTGCACCATTTGTGGCTCCTATTTTGCGCCAGTGGTGGTTGGGTACCAACGGTATGGTATACAATGCACAACTTCCTGCACTTTGCCACGAGTATATCAACGGTGCTGCAGCAATGGCTCCTGAGGCTCTTGCAAACCTTGAGGCCCTTATGGCTGAGGCTGGCGGACAGGTTGTAAACATGGTTGAATCATGCCAGAAATATTTGCAGATCTTCAATGAGGGTATCCACTACTCATTCATTGCATCTGTGGCTGCTATGCTTATCTCTTTGGTTATCTTCTTCATTTCTCAGAAACAGTTCCCTACTCCTGCAAAGAAAGTTGCTGCACAGAGCGTTGAGTATACAGCAGAGGAGAAGGCTGCTATGGCTAAAGAGATCAAACAGAGAATGTATGCCTTGTTCGCAGTGTTGGGTATCGTAATCTTCTTCTGGTTCTCATTCCACCAGAACGGTATGTCGCTTTCATTCTTTGCGCGTGACTTTGTAGATTCATCTGCAGTTGCTCCAGAGATCTGGCAGGCTATCAACCCATTCTTTGTGATTACACTTACTCCTATAGTGATGGCTATTTTTGCTGCATTTGCAAAACGGGGTAAAGCAATCTCTACACCACGCAAGATTGCCATTGGTATGTTCATCGCAGGTTTGGCATTCCTGTTCCTTGCTGTCTTCTCAATTTTCAAGGGTTATCCTTCAGCAGATGCTTACAAGGCTCTTCCAATTGCCGAGCAGATGGCTAACAAAGCCCACTGGTGGGTACTTATCGTAACTTACTTCTTCTTGACAGTTGCAGAGTTGTTCATCTCTCCTCTTGGTTTGTCATTTGTATCAAAGGTTGCTCCAAAGAACCTTCTTGGCTTGTGCCAGGGTCTATGGCTTACTGCAACTGCACTTGGTAACCTTCTATTGTGGATCGGCCCTCTTATGTACAACGCTTGGCCAATCTGGCAATGCTGGACAGTATTCTTGGCAGTATGTCTTGTTTCAATGGGCGTAATGCTTGGAATGGTGAAATGGTTGGAGAAAGTTACTGCATAGTGGCAGAACGGTTTTAAAACCATCAAAAATACAATTTACGGGAGTCCGGAGCAGAAAAATGCTTCGGACTCCCTCTTTTGTACCCGGCCTCTGCGCATTGGCTGATACCCTGCGATTGCATATAAAATCCTCTCTTCTCTCCAAATCTCTCCAAATAGTATGATTTTTGCTTAAAAAAAATTATCTTTGTCTTTATTGTGATAACTGTTTAAGAAGATATTGATTGTTATGAAGATGATAAAAAATGTTATTGTTCTTGCTGCGGCACTATTGTTAGGATACAGTGCCAATGCCCAGATTCTCCAGAATGGGACACCGGCACCGGCAGGTGCAATTGTATATTCACTGCCAAGTACAACAATCTCGTTGAAAGTTACTGCTGTACATGAGTCATTTGTTGCAGGGCCGTATGCGAAGTATGCCGAGAAATATCTTGGCGTAGAGGCGCGTACCGAGAGCGGCGATTTCTACACCCTTGGGGCAATAGAGATGATTCCTTGCATTGAGGCTGACCCGTCGGTAAGGGTTGCGGTAAGTTTGGGAACATCAAAGACAGCATCGGCCAATTTCCTTAATTTCTGTTCGCAGGGCCTTATAATCACTTCCGACAGTTATACCGGCAAACAGGCGCAATGGCGCTTCCCGTCGGCAGCAAACAACAGTGACTTTGCCTCATCGGGTGCAACTTCCAACCTCGACAGCAGGACAACAACCCTATACAAGAGTGTAAAGACTGCAGGTGGTTTGGAAAAGGTTCCTGTCCAGCAGACACAGGTTGTTGAGAAGAGCATTGAGCGCAAGGCAGAGGAGACTGCATCAATGATTTTCAGATTGCGCCAGAAGAGGATGGATATAATTACAGGTGATACAGATGCCACTTATAGCGGTGAGGCCATGGCTGCTGCAATAGAGGAGATTACCAGACTTGAGCAGGAGTATTTGAGCCTCTTTATAGGAAAGAGCGTTACCGATGAACAAACAGTCGTTTTTGATGTTGTCCCAAAGGCTGAGAACGGAAGCAAGCAGATGTATATTGCATTCAGAATATCAGATACACAAGGTCTCGTACCGGCATCCAATATGAGCGGAAGGCCAATAGTCCTTGAGTTGCAGCAGGATGGCCCGCAATCTGCAGGAACTTCTGAGACTGCTGCTTCGGGTAAGGGCAGGATTTATTACCGTCAGCCGGCAACTATGGTTGTAAGGCTTTTGGATGGCCAGAAAGAGATAATGCAGGGCCGTATGCCGGTTTACCAGTTGGGCCAGACATTGTCATTCCCGGTAGAGATTGCCGTAAAATAGCCCTGAACCAATCAGATGGCAGGCCCTCTGCTGATGGTTTGAAATTAATTTTATAAACGGAAATATATTTAAACAAAACATAAAACACTTTAAAGATATGAGTACAATTGCTGAGTTGAATCCGCAGATCGTGTGGAAGAACTTCTATGAACTTACAAAGATTCCGCGTCCTTCAAAATTTGAGAATGAGGCGGCACAATACATTTGTGATTTTGGTAAAAAACTTGGCCTTGAGTCATTCAGGGATGAGATAGGTAATGTCATCATCCGCAAACCTGCAACTCCTGGCATGGAGGACAGAATGGGCATTATCCTTCAGGCACACGTTGATATGGTTCCTCAAAAGAACAACGATGTGGAGCACGATTTCAAGAAAGATCCTATCAAACCAAGAATCGTGGAGAATATGGTTTATGCTACAGGTACAACACTTGGCGCCGACAACGGTCTCGGTTGTGCAGTTGCAATGGCGGTTCTTGAGTCAAATGATTTGGTACATGGCCCTATTGAGGTGCTTATCACAATTGATGAGGAGACCGGTATGACCGGTGCACGTGCATTGAAACCTGGCGTTCTAAATGGCGATATTCTTATTAACCTTGACTCTGAAACCGAGGGCGAACTTTATGTAGGTTGTGCCGGCGGTCTTGACGGTTCTGCAGTATTCCAATACACTACAGAGGCTGTTCCTGCAGGCTATGTAGGCCAGAAACTTAACGTAAAGGGTCTTGTAGGCGGTCACTCAGGTATGGACATTATCCTTTACCGTGCAAATGCCAACAAGGTAATGGCAAGGGCATTGCTTCCATTGGTAAGGGATTTGGGTGCAAAACTTATCTCTGTTGAGGGTGGCAATATGCGTAATGCAATTCCTCGTGAGGCTGAGGCTGTAATTGCCCTTCCTGCCGACAAACTTGAGGCTGCAAAGGCTGCTGTTGCAAAAGTTGAGGCTGAGGTTAAAGTTGAGTACGCTGCTACCGACAAGGATGCAAAAGTATTCCTTGAGGATGCTGCCGTTGCAGGTGAGGCAATCTGCGATAAAGTTGCCTTGGCTCTTTGCCGTGCATTGTATGCTTGCCCTAACGGTGTTGAGAGAATGAGCGACGCTATGCCGGGCCTTGTTGAGACTTCAAACAATATGGCTATTGTAAAATCAGAGAACGGTACAATTAAAGTACACTCATTGATGAGAAGTTCTGTAGATACTGCAAAAGATGATTTGGCGGAGAGAATGCGTGCAGTATTTGAGTTGGCAGGTGCCGAGATTTCATTTACAGGCGGATATTCAGGCTGGGCTCCTAACATGGCCTCTCCAATCCTTAAGGAGATGAAGGCGGTGTATGAGAAACTATATGGCAAACAGCCTGCAGTCATGGCTATCCACGCCGGATTGGAGTGCGGTATCCTTGGCGGTACATACCCTAACTGGGATATGGTTTCTTGCGGCCCTACAATCTTCTCTCCTCACTCACCAGATGAGAGAGTTGAAATCGATTCAGTAGGCAAATGGTGGGATTTTGTTGTTGAGGTTCTAAAAGAGGCTCCACGCAAATAATCATCGGAAAGTATAAAAGCAAAACAGGGCGGCCCGGAAACGGCTGCCCTGTTTTTGCTTAAATACGGTTGGTTAATAATTTTTTGTTTACTCAAATTTCATATTGCAAAGATATGACCAAGAGTACAAAAAAAAGAATTTCCAGCCCTTTATATTCTTGCAATTGGTATAAATGTGTATCTGAAAATCAGATAGTTATAACGGTGTAAATCTTTCACTTTCTTGCCGATATTGTAACATGCTGATATTCAGTTGGTTATCATCGGAATATTGTTATTGGTATATAATGCGTTGTAATACAGTTTGTTATGTGTAAAAATGGTGTCGGGAAGCAAAATTTGCAATAACTATTTACAGCCGGCGTTTTAGAATATTTTCAACAAATTCGTAGAGTTTCATTGAGAGAATCGCTACAATCAGAATGACGGTTATTGCGGCCGCAACAGCCGGCCATCCCTGAGACAATGTGTAGACCTCCTCCTTTATCATCCAACTGTAGAGCAGATACATTATAGGGTAGTGGATGATATATAGCGGGTATGACAACCTGCCAAGGAAGTTGCTTATTGTGTCAATCCTCTTGCCATTTGTGCTTTGCAGTTCATTGCCGGCTCCTGCTCCCATGATAATTATCAATGGAAAAACGAGGGCAATTGTGCAGAACTCATAAAGTCCGTTCATGCTGAAACTCTCCTCCACACCAAGGAATGGAACCGAAAACATGAGTATAAGGATTACTGTGCTTGCCATGAATGCCCAACTTTTGGAGATGCCCTTTGCCTTCAATGAGAATGAAGAGTTTGACTCTTTTGTGCCGTTATAGGCAAAAAGGGTGCGGCGTATTGCCATTCCAACGGTAAACGGGAAGAGCATACGCAAAAGACCTCCTGTAAAGTTCATTTTGTCAAGAGTCCAGCCAACTCCAATGCTTCCGTAGCCCGACATGTCCGTTATGGCAAAATATCCAAAAAGAAGGCCCAGAACAATGGCAGTAACCTTAAGCCATTTTGTGGAGAGTCTTCTTATAAAGAGAGCATATATTATGTTGCCCAGATATTCGAAGAAGAGTGACCAACTTGGCCCGTTGAGCGGAAACATCTCGCCATTTCCCCTCACGTCATTGCTGCATCCTGGGATTGCAGGAAGAAGCAGCATGCCCAAAATGGCGGCAACCGCAATATTGTACCAACTTGCTGTTTCTCCGCTCCAGTTGCTGCAGCCTCCAATACAGAATGCTATAGTTCCTATAATGGCACCAATAATGACCATAGGGTGGAGGCGTACAAGTCTTCTCTTGAAGAATTTTCCTACAGACATTCCTTGCCACCTTGAGTCGTAGGCATAACTTATTACAAATCCCGACAGCATGAAGAAGAAATCTACCGCAAGGTATCCGTGGTTGAATGTCTTTATAAGTCCCTCTCCAGCACCATTTGTTGCCTCTGCAAAGGCAAACCCTTCAAATACGTGGTACCATACAACAAGAAGGGCTGCAACGCCACGCAGGCCGTCGAGAATATTGTAATGGGGCTTGTTCATCATTGCTTGCTGTTCCATCTTTCACTTGAAAATTATAAAACCTACATGTTGTATGTGGCATTCTGGAATGGGCAGTAGCGTATTTGTGGATGCGGGTCTCCATTGCTCATTTTCCAGTATGAATTGCTCTCATTCAGGTGGAGATGAGGGAATGTGGCAGGGTCGGACATGTTTGATGTGTTTATGTTGTCGGCATAACTCCTGTCGTAATCACCTGTCATGTAGTTGTACATTATATAGTAACTTCCCTTCTCATTTGCCCAGATAAGGTTACATTCATCGTTTGTATAATCAGGTGCTGTAAATGAAATGCAACATTGGATTTCGGCATAGCGGTCTACATAGCCAACAATTCCTGCACGTCCGTTTCCTCCCATAGTGAGAATCCTGCCTTTGTTGTAGCATCCCAAAACGGCCGCATCGCCTTTATTGTCCCTTCCCTCTTCCATCCATCCTATTATGCCACCCATATTGGTGCGTGTGTCCTGATTGTCGAGGGATCCGGTGTTGGCACATCCTATAACCACACCATTATGCCGTTCATGCGCTCCACCCGGGTCATATCCCAGCACACCTCCAATTCCACCAACTCCCTGAAGATATGCATTTGCTTTTATCTCTCCATGGTTTGCACATCCTGCTACCAAAATTCCTGGATGGCCACAATCTCCAAAAATGCCTCCGCAACCTCCACTCTCATCAGGAAAACTTTTCTTCTGATTGCATATTACCTTTCCAAAGTTGGCGCAGTACTGTATATTCAAGTATAGATTATCGGAACCGCCTACAATTCTGCCGCAGACGCCACCAACTACGCTGTCTCCATTGACCTCTCCTGCATTCACGCAGTAGTAGAGCAGAGGGGCTCCAGGAGAGTTGTATCCTATCTCTCCTGCGATACCGCCATGTCCGATGGCTCCTCCTTCATTTTTGGAGTGGTTGCCGTTACTTATTGATGCGTAGTTCATACAGTGGGCTATAACTCCGGAGCCGTATAATTCTCCTACAATTCCGCCACACAAGACCTTATCTGCGGAGATCCCCTTTTGGGTTGCGCCTGTAATTACACCTCTTATGTAGTTCTCTTTATATGGGGTGGAGCCATACGTATCAAAATGGTATCCTACCGATGCATTATCCGGATTATATGCATCTACAGAGGAGATATTGTCGTATCCGGGGTTAAAATATCCTACGGCACCACCTATTTTTTGGGTACCTGAAACTTCTGCACACACATAGATGTTTGTGATCTTTGATTTCTCTTCAGCAAGACCTGCAATTCCGCCGATATTGGTTTCGCCCTTTACCTTCAGGGCGACATTGGCCATGTGCCCTGAATATTCTGAACCTATGTACTCCTTTTCGAACTCACTCTGGGTAGGGATCTTGTAAATTTCAGTATTCTCAGGGAAAGAGAAGTTGTAGCGTCCGCCATCCATTGAGGCTCTTGCCATATAGCCGCAGACTCCACCCACATTGTTCTTGCCCGTAATTTCTGATTGGGATGCAAACTGGAATCTCTTTAGCGAGAGAGTTTTGCTGCAATTGACAAATGCTCCTATAAGGCCGCCGATATTGTCTGACGAGCCTGATACAGATGTCTCAATTTTTACGGTGGCGTTGTCGGCCGAAATTTCAATGTTTGATGCATAGCCCATCATGCCTCCCACATTCTTGCTTCCGCTTACTTTTGTGTAGTTGGAGTTTATGACGCCAAATCCGACATAATCATTGAACTCCATTCTGAAAGGATGCGATGCATCCGAAGAGCCGGAGTCTGTGCTGCCAATGAATCCTCCGGCATTGTATGCTCCAATCAGATTTGAAGAGACTCTCGTTTGGGTCAATTTGAGTGTGTATCCGGCATTGTTCACTTTACCAAAGAGTCCTCCGGTATTATCCTTTCCTTTGATAGGGAATGAGAGTGAGACATTATCCAAACTTATTTGGGCATTGGAGTCCGATGAATAGAGTTCGCCTGCGATTCCGCCTACGTATGGTCCTGAGCCTACTATAACCTCATTCTCGGATTGTGTTGATTCATGTGCCAGTTTTATATTCTTAAGAGTCAGGTCTGCATTGGAGATCTTGCCAAAGATTCCGCCAACATAAGAGGAGCCTTTGACCACTATCGGCTGGAGTTTGCTGGTAAGCCCATCTATGGTAATTTGCGGGTTTGAGCCTGTGACGTATCCAATAATACCGCCCGTATACTCTCCGCATTTGACAATCTGTGCTCCGATATCGGTGTTGAGAATCTCTATGGAGCCGCCTGACATATATCCTATTATGCCTCCTGTATAAAAATTGCTCTCACTGATTGTGCCGCGGAACTGGCAGTCGCTGATCTTTACAATGCCGTCGGTCTCAATTGAACCGGCAAGGAGGCCGCACTTTTCAGAAACACCGTTTATTCCATTGTTGTAGAGTATGATCCTGTTGAATGTGGCACCAGATTTCAGAGTGCGGAACAAGCCTATATTCCTGTTCTCATTTCCCATGTCGGAGCCGGCAAAGGAGAATCCGAATATGGTTATGCCCTCTTCGGTACCGCTGTATGTTCCGGCAAAATCGGCCCCGAACCAGCCATCCTCGGCAAGGGCTCCACTGGTGCCGGGTACCTCGATGTTTGCTGTCTGTAGAAAATGGAGGCCTCGGCCCGCTGTCTCATCTTTTCTCAAACTGCTGCACATGGTGCGGAAATCATCATACGATGCAATGACGTATGGATTCTCCGCAGAACCGGGGTATCCTCCGGTAGTATCATTGTCATGGAGAGGATCAAGAGTATTGTAACTGCTTCCAATGGCAGAAATAATTCTGAGACCGTACGCAGATACTGCAACAACAAACTCCTTTACAATATATCTGCCCTCGCAAGGCAGTACAAGTCTCATCAGGAATCTTCCTGCAGGTAGGTTTTCGCCCCAGTGCGCTCCACCGTGCCTGAAAGTGACAACATGTTCATCATGTGCCACCAAATATCCATTGTAGATGAATGGCTCAACTCTCTTGAGTGAGGTCTCCAGAGGATAGAAAAGCAGTTGCAATTTGTCAGAAGAGAATCCCCAGTCAAAATCATAGGTGGAGAGCGGCAGATGAAAACGGCAATCAAATGCGCCGTCTTCCATCTCTATCCAATGTGGAGCGGGGAGCGGTTCTCTGCACTTTTCACATGATGAAAGTGAGATGAGCATAATGCCCGATATGATAAGTAAAAATAGTCTCTTCATGGTTATATGGTTTTAATTTTGATCGTCAACTGTATAGCGTGATTTATATGGGATAGGGTAGAGTATGTTGCCTCTTTTTGGGATGCTCCACCTGCCTTTGTCGGAGTCAAAATCCCATCCCTGGAACTTGCTGGAATCTGCCAGTTCATCAAGGGTAAGTGGTGTTGCCCCGCTCATGGAGCCTATGGCCTGGCGTGCGGCAGATTCTTCTGCAAGATAATAGAGGCCCGACATGTCGGCATTGCCCTCCTTGCTTGCATAGATGCCTCCCCAAGAGCCCGCGGGTGCTACAGTAAGGGAGTTCTTTACCAAGGAGTTATGGCCGGCATAACCTACAAGGTGGCCTCCAGCAGATGTTCCGCGTCCAATATTGATGCAGTCTGTAATTTGTCCGTAGGAGTTGAGTTTTGCAACAATTCCGCCTGTTGCTCCTTCTGCCTGGTCAGGGGCCGAAATGAAACCGGCCTGAATGCACTGGTCAAGTGTAACTATATTCTGCTCGTATGTGGTCAGTGTCTGCCACATGGAGTTGCCGGCTCCTACTATTGAGGCGACTCCACCCACTAGCGTAAACGCTACAGCCGGCGCGGCTGCACCTCCAGAAGCAATAGTAGCGCATATTCCGGCTGCAAGTGATACCAGTGTAGTAAATCCTGAGAGGCATGTGTGGAAACACTCCTTGGCAAGTTCCATAGTGTTGACATCTGAGAACCTCTCTTCGCGCGCTTTATTGGCATTGTCGTTGAATATTGAGTAGTTATCCTCATTCTCTATATGTTCCACCAGTTTTTGCAGATTTTCGGCATACTCCTCCGGAAGTCCAAGAAGTTCAGGGTCGATGTCTGCTGCATTACGGTTGTTCTCAAGTTCTTCTGACACCTGTTTCCCTATAGCATCAAGTTCTGCAAGATTCTCCTCATTGATGCTGCGTATTTCGTCATTTGATATAATGCTGTCTATATTCAACCCTGCAAAGACAGCCTCAGTAATTGTTGTAGCGATAGTCCATACAAGTGATACTCCCGACAAAATTGGCGCTACCGCTTCAGGAAAGTTAATAAACGCAAAAGCCATGTCAAAGATGCTTCCGATAACCTCCACACCTGCCACTACAAGAACCACATAGTCAAGGGGACCTTCAGGTTTGCCGATTTCGGCACAGATTCCCGAAGTATAGGCCTCCCTGTCCGAAACCACATCTCCAAGATTTGCGCAGTAGTTGATGGTAACATCGTTGCTGCCTGCTCCAAGTATTCCGGCTGCGTGGGAGTGTTCTGCAGTGATCTTGCCCATATTCTGGTTGATTGCCATAAATGTGCAGTGAGATACTCCGGCAATGCCTCCGGCATACTGATATGCCCTTACCTCTCCCTTGTTCAGATTGTTGTGGACCACAGAGATCGGAGCCATTCCTATAAGGCCGCCTGCATATCTCGATGTCGCTGTAATTTTCCCTTTATTGATGGAGCCTTTGCATCCTACCTGTGAATCTCCGCAGAGGCCGCCTACATATTCGTTGCCGCTTACCGCCCCCTCATTCTTGCAATTGAGGAACACGGCATTGTTGCTTATATATGCTTCGCCGGGTTGTGAGCCGGATACACGTGTGCTTCCAAGTATGCCACCTACACCGCTCTTGCCGTTTACCGGTCCAAAATTCATACATGCTGTAAAATTGCAGGGCCCTGCACCTCCGGCTATACCGCCTGTGCCAACACAGTTCTGGATGTTCTCTTCGTTAGCAGTGGTAAATAGGGTAGAACCGTCAACAGCACCCCTGTTTATGCAGCCCATTGCCTGTAGTGTGTCGCATACGGCCACAATGCCTCCGGCACTGTTATATTCAGATTTTACGGCACTGCTGTTCTCACAGAGGGTGACTGCAATTATCGAACCTCTTGATCCGGCACCAACCACACCGCCCGCCTGATGTGAAGCGAAGATGGAATTGTCCAGCGACTTGCAGTGGTCGGCAACTATACCGGTATTCATATCTATTACACCCACAAGGCCGCCTACGCCATAACTCTCCCGTGCACCTGTAATGGTACTGTTGCTTACGGTACACCTCTCTATGAATGTGCCTGTAAACCGTCCTGCGCCGCTTACAACTATTCCCACAAGTCCCGATACTCCAAAATCTCCCCTGATATCTGCATTTGTGATATGCACATTCCTTATGTGTGCGCCATCTGTAAAGCCGAAAAGGGCAGAGGCGTACATATACTTCCTGTTTATATACAGATTGTCAATAACGTACCCGCCGCCGTCATAAACTGAGTGGAATGGTACCTCCTGTTGTGAACCTATTGGCATCCAGCCATATTCAGGACTCACATATTCAGACAACATATAGCCGTCGAGGTCATCTGTCTGGAGGAAATAGTAGTTCTTGTCAATCTCTTCGTTGGTGAATGAATCATTTACGGCCTGACGGAGTTGCTCCAGATGGTCTTCAGAGGCAATGTAGAGGGTATCCACCGGTGTGCCGCTTCCAAACATCTGCATCCTGGAGTTCCATTTGCTGTGCAGGGTCATCTTCCCATTGTCAAACGACAGACGGCATCCAAGGCCAAAGCGTTTTGTGCGCATATTGCCATTCTCATCCTCTTTTTGGTACTCAAGGTTGAGCAGTTCGTAACGTCCGTCTGCAATGCCATAATCCAAGTGGAGTTGTGTATTTGAACCTTTGCCGAACTTCATTTTGCCGCTCCTCCTTATTTTATCTCCGGAGGCGGTGCGGAGAGTCATAACAAAGTGGTCTGATGGGTATTTGGAGCATCCTTCAACCAGGGATATGAGGTTGTTGTTTCCAAGGTATTCATCAGTGGGCGTGATAATTTCACGAATGGGCTCCTTCTCGCACGATGCGCAGATCAATACTAAAGCCAGGAGGCTCAAGCAGAACAGACCTGCCTGTCTGCTCGCTCCATTTTTAAGCGAATGGACTCTCTTCATATAATTGCTGATACTATAAAAACTCAAAGATAAAAAAATATTTTATTTGCACAATAACAAAAAAGGCCGCCGGAATACTCCCGACAGCCAATTGATATATATGGATCAAGCGCTTGTAAGTTGCTATTGGACAGATGCTCTTGTAAAGGTCTCGTTCATTGATACAATACCTTTTCTGGCCTTCAGATAGAGCGTGTCATTGGATATGCTTGCAGTGGCCCTTGCTGCAATCTTGAGTTTGGGATCATACACCCATGGACATGTGTAACTCTCCGAATCTGCATTGTAGGTTACATCCTTGAGAATCTCCATACCCGTAAACTTGCCGTTGGGCGGCTCTACCCATACAAGTTTTCCAGAGTAGGTGCCATCAGAGGATTTTGTTATCTGTACCTTTGAATCCCCCTTCTCTGTGAGCCATATTCCAATTATCTTGTCACCGGCACTTTGCCCTGCGGTCTGAGGATGGTTGTAAAATCCATCAATCCCGGGTTGCTTCTCAAAACTGTATCCGTTCCTTGATACGATGAGGAAAGGTGCTGCTAAAATTGCAAAAAAGAGTACTCTACAAACAAAAACGATGCTTTTCATATACTTGTCATCCAATTCTCCTATTTGGATTCATATAAAAAACACCGGGAGCCACTTATTGTTCAATAATAAAAAAGGTGACCGCATCCGGTCACCTTTCCCATATCTTTTATACGCTTGATTACTCAGCAACAACCTCAACTTTGATGTTTGCCTTGATATCTTTGTAGCATTTGACAACTGCCTCGTAAACGCCAACCTCCTGAAGTTTCTCCTCACCAACGATAGTGATGTTTCTTCTGTCGGTCTCAAAGCCTTTTGCTGCAAGTGCCTCAGCAACCTGAATATTGTTGACTGAACCAAAGATTTTGCCAGTAGAACTAACTTTAGTTGCAACTGTAACCTGCATTCCTTCCATTTTTGCTGCAAGAGCCTCAGCATCTGCTCTAAGTTTAGCCTCTTTGTGTGCTCTTTGTCTTAGGTTCTCAGCGTGAACTTTCTTTGCAGAAGGAGTTGCCATGATAGCAAAACCTTGAGGAATAAGGTAGTTTGTAGCGTAGCCATTCTTAACAACTACTACATCGTCTTTATGTCCCAAATGAGGAACGTCCTGTTTCAAAATAATTTCCATACTATCTCTCCTCCTTATTTCAATAAATCAGTTACATATGGTAGCAATGCCAAGTGTCTTGCCCTTTTCACAGCCTGAGATACTTTCTTCTGGAATTTCAAAGAAGTACCGGTCAAACGGCGAGGAAGGATTTTACCCTGCTCGTTAAGGAATCTCTTCAAGAACTCTGCGTCTTTATAATCTACATATTTGATACCTGCTTTTTTGAAGCGGCAATATTTTTTCTTTTTAACCTCTACTGTAGGAGGGTTAAGGTAACGGATTTCGTTATTTACTTGATTTGCCATGATAATACCTCCTTAATTATTTTTGTTCTGCTTGATTGGCTCTTCTCTTCTCTGCATAAGCGATAGCATGCTTATCCATAGCAAAAGTTAGGAATCTGATGATTCTCTCATCACGTCTGTACTGAATCTCCAAAGTCTTGATGAACTGAGGATCTGCTTTGAACTCAATTAGGTGATAAAAACCTGTAGTTTTTTTCTGGATAGGGTAAGCAAGTTTTCTTAGACCCCAATCTTGCTCATATACAACTTCACCACCATTCTCTTTGATAAGATCGAGATATTTGGCTACCGCTTCCTTCATCTGGGTCTCAGACAAAACGGGAGTTGCAATGAAAACGGTTTCGTACTGTTTTAACATTTCTCGTAATTGTTAAAAGTGATTAATAATTATTTTTTTAAGGGCTGCAAAGATATGCAAAATTTCCCAAATACCAAATAATCAGTAACTATTCTTTGCAAATAGCCTTCAAAATGGTCTCTACGCGTCAAGAGCCTTGAATCCTCGGCCCAAAATCTCCTTTGAATCAATGATGTTTACAAATGCTTGCGGATCAATTGTTTTAAGGTGATGTCGGAGAATCATCATCTCGCGGCGTGTGAGGATTGTGTAGATAATCTGTCGGGAGTCTCCTTTATAGCCTCCACGAGCCTCAATTATAGTTGCACCCCTGTTTATGTCGTTTATTATGAGGTCTCTGACCTTTTCGGTCTCTTGTGATACAATCATCAGTGTCTTGTGAACGGCTGCTCCCTCCACAACAAGGTCAATGACCTTTCCTTCAATGAATATGAGTATCCATGAGTACATTGGAAGCCTCCAGTCGCCAAATGCCACAACCGTAGTGAGTGTGATTGTACAGTCAACTATAATTACAAGTGTGCCAAGTGATATATGGGTATATTTGTGAAGGATCATCGCTATTATGTCGCTTCCGCCCGATGTTGCGCGTGATTTGAAGATCATGCCAAGTCCTATACCGTATACTATACCTCCAAATACTGCCGACAGCAACTGCTCCTCAAGCAGAGCGCGTTCGGTTATTTCGGGTTCAAGCAGGGCACTGAACCCATAGAATTTGTGTACAAGGCTCATGAATACCGGAATGATGAAGGTGCAGACTACCGTCTTTATACCAAATTTTCCTCCCAGGAAGATGAATCCGACAATAAGAAGAGGTATATCCATGCTGAGTGCGGAGACCTCGGTTCTCCATCCCCACAAGTGATGGAACACAATTGACAAGCCGTATGTTCCACCCGGGGCAAATCCGTAAGGTTCGGCAAAAAGTACGTTGCCGAGGGCGAAAATGAAACATCCTCCAATAAGGTATGCGTATGCAATGAAAAAATCTTTTGAGAAAAGTTTTTCTTTTGTAGCCAGAGCCATATTCTGCAATCAGTTAATGTGTTAATAAGTCAGGTCAAATGGCACAAATAGATGTGCGCGGTGCAAAATTAAAAAACTTCAACCAATATATTTAGTTTTTTCCGCTGTTTTTCCATAACTTTGGTCCTCTTGTGATAATGATTGAGGTATGAGAAGATTATTGTTTTACATCGCTTTTGCAGTGCTGCCCCTTGCCTGTATCTGTTGCCGGAAAACCAGTGGAGTAGAGACTCTTCTGCAGCGGGCAGACTCCCTTTTGGCAAATAATCTTCCCGACAGCGCCCTCTCGCTTATAGGCTCCATTCCCCTTTCCCAATTGCAGGGCGAGTCAGACCATGCAGGCTTCATTCTGCTGTATGAGCGTATTCTGGAGGCAAACGGATTGCCTCTTATAGGGGAGGAGGATCTGGTTGCTGCGGTAGAATATTATCACAGGATTGGTGATCCGGTGAGGGAACTTCTTGCAAGGTTCTACCTGGGAAGGATTTATGAGAATGAGGGCAATTCCTATGAAGCGATGACCCAGTATGTTGAGGCTGAGGGTATCTATATGGCAATGGCCAGGGAACAGGTAAGGATTACCGGTCCGGAGAACGATCTTCTCTCTTCAACAGTTGCCCGCATATATGTGAACAAAGGAAATATTTACCAGAGCAAACTCAATTTCAATGGAGCCCTCAAGATGTACAGCAAGGCATTGGAGTTTGACCACAGTATGGAGATCCTTGGCAAGGTGGCACAGGCCAATGAGGCCCTTGAGAAGTATGACCAGGCTCTTGAGGCCTATCTTTCGGCACTTGCAATTGCACAGAAAATGGGCGACAACAAGTCGATCCTTCTCTACGGAAGTTCAATTGCAGGGGTAAAGTTTGCACTTGGAACGCCGTCGGGAAGAGTATTGGAGGAACTTTTTGACCTCTATGCGAAATATGGCAACTCAACTCCACCGCATGACAACTATATTCTGCTTGCCTGCCTTTATCTCGACAATGGGCAGATCAAAAAGGCCAAGGAGTATGCTGTAAGATATATGCAGGAGAAGAGTGATGCAAAGGATATTGAGGAGGCCGGCTGGGCGTCGCTCATGTCGTCAATAGCCAAGATTGAGGGCAACTACAGGGAGGCATTGGAATATCAGCAGAGGTATGCCTCAATAATGGGAAGCATAAGCGAGCAGGAGAAAAACAACTCGGTGCAGGAGGTTGAACAACTCTATTACAACCGTCAGTTGCAGATAGAAAATGAGAGCATGAGAAGGCAGAACCGCTCTGCTGTAATCATATATTCGCTCCTTGTTGTGATACTGCTCGGTGCGATTGCGGGCGCTGCAATTGCCTGGCGGAGGAAACTCCAACAGAAGAACCGTCAGATAGGAGAGTACCTTGCCGCTGCACAGGATGCCGAAAACTCAAAGAATACTCTCCTTGATGAACTTGATGAGCAGAAAGAGAAAGAGCGCCGTCTCAAGGAACTTCTCGAGAACCGCTTTGCGGAGATAAGGGAACTTGCCGGTACCTATTATGAGTTCGGCTACTCAAAGAAACTCCAGAAGAAGGTTGAGCAACTTCTCTCTTTCCAATCTTTCGGGCAGGATATGTTTGAGGTGATTGAAAACGTGGTGAATGCCAAAAACAATGGCGCAATAGAGAAGATCCGTTCGGAGTTCCCGTCAATTGCCGAAGAGAATATAAAACTGCTGAACCTCATATATGCAGGGTTCTCTCCACAGGAGATAAGCGTCATAATCAATGACACGCCGCAGAACATCTATGTGCGCAAGAGCCGTCTGAAAAGAAAACTGGCTCCGCTTATTGAACGTGAGCCAGAGATTTCATTCAAATAATCTTTTGATACAAGTCTTTGGGATCGGGCTGTGAATGTCGGGCCAGTCTCTCCGCTTACTCCTCCTCCTTTATCCTAATTATGGCATTTGTCAAAATTGCCACCAGACCGCCTGTTGTTATGCCTGATGAAAAAATGCTGCGTATGGAATCCGGTAACTGAGACAGTATTTCAGGAACCAGTTCCACTCCAAGTCCAAAACTGAAACTTATGGCAATAACCAATGTCGCTTTGCGGTTTATCTTCTGTGATGCTATAATGCGTAGGCCGGCTGCCGCTACAGTGCCGAACATCAATAATGTGGCACCTCCCAAGACCGGCTCCGGCATCAGTGAAAATATAAGTCCGACAGCAGGGAAGAGACCTAAAAACACAAGCATTCCCGCAATGAAATATCCCACATAGCGGCTGGCGACTCCTGTCAACTGTATCATGCCGTTGTTTTGGGCAAAAATTGAGTTGGGAAAAGAGTTGAATATGCCTGCCAACATTGAGTTTACTCCATCTGCCAGAATTCCCCCTGAAGCGCGTTTCATGAATTTTTCACCTTCAACCGGTTGTCCGGAGATCAGTGAATTTGCAGTAATGTCTCCGTACGCTTCAATGGCTGTTATAAGATATACCAATCCCATTGAAATGATTGACGAAATGTTGAAAGTAACGCCAAATCGGAATGGGACAGGAATGTTTAAACTGCCAAAGTCTTGAATGTCTGAGAAATCAACCATGCCCAACATGTAAGATACAAAATATCCGACCGTCAAGCCGATAACGATGGAACTCATTCTGAGGTAATGGTTGCTGCTGCGGTTGAAAAATATTATCAGCACCAGCACAAGTGCAGCGAGTCCTATATGTTCAAATGATCCGAATGTGCCTGCTGCCTTTGCCGCTTCTCCACCTCCGCAGGCAGTGATTCCCACTCTGACAAGACTTAATCCAATCAATGTTACAACAATGCCCGAAACGAGCGGGGTGATGATGTTCCTCATGAATTTAAGGACCCTGCTTACCAGCATTTCTACTACCGAACCTGCTATTGTTGCACCAAAAACGGCAGGAAGTCCGCCAGCCATGCCTGCAGCAATGATAGGGCCTATAAAAGAAAAACTGGTACCCTGCACACAAAGCAGTCCGCATCCTACAGGTCCAACCCTCCGGCATTGGATAAAAGTGGCAAGTCCTGATACAAACAGTGACATGGAGACCAAAAAACCCGTAGTTGCCAAATCCAAGTTCAAAGCGCCTGCAATAATAAGCGGCGGTGTGATGATTGCAACAAAAATGGCCAACAGATGTTGCAGGGCTGCAAAAAGGGCATCACGTAAAGGCGGGCGATCCTCAAGCCCGTAGATTAAACCCTGTGGAGTATTATTTGACGTCGTTACTGTTGTTTCCTTCACCATCAGGCTCCACTCCTTTTAATCTAATTATACAATTGTCAAGGCTCTCAATGATTGCCAGCGATTCAATATGAATTCCCATCTGCCTGAGCATTGCTCCTCCTGATTGAAACTCCTTTTCAATCAGAAATCCCATGCCGGCCAAGGTCGCTCCTGCCTGGTTTACCAGATCAATTATTCCTTTTCCTGCATTTCCATTGGCAAGAAAATCATCAATGAAAAGCACACTGTCGCCGGGTTGCAAATAGTCTTTGCTTACGCAAATGGTATATGTCTGATTTTTAGTAAAGGAAAAGACCTCTGTCTGCAACATGTTTTCCATTGTGCTGGGACGGCGTTTTTTTGCAAAGACTACGGGGAGTTCCAGCAAGTACCCTACCATGATGGCAGGGGCAATACCGCTGGCTTCAACTGTCAGTATCTTATTGATTTTTGTTCCCGCAAAACGGCGTACAAACTCAACTGCCATGGATTTCATCAAAATGGGATCCATCTGATGGTTGATGAAATTGTCCACTTTCAATATTCCGCCTGGAAAACAGCGGCCGTCCTTTATGATTCTATCCTTTAAAGCCTTCATAGTTTTTTCAATAGGACTGAGCCGGATAAAGGGTGTCACTATCCGGCCCCAATAGGTTATACATACAATTTTTCAAAGAGTTCCCTGATAGGCTGAGACTCCCTTATAATGTTTAGTGTAAGGCTCGCATGTCCTTTTGCAAAGCCATTGCCCACAATAAGGTTGATGTCTTTTCCTACACCTTCTGCGCCAAGAGCGGCCTTGGTAAAACTTGTTGCCATAGAGAAGAAATATACGCAACCCCTTCCTTTGGTGACAAGAATTGAGGTCATTTCTGTAGATGGTACATTTACATTATTTATAGTGACATCACAGCCTCTGCCTCCGGTTATGGCCATTACCTTATGGTAAACATCCATAACATTGGTGGCGTCCGCTACAATTACATCTGTAGCCAATCCCATATCTTTAATTCTCTGGGCATTGGTCTGTGAATACTCTACAACAATAACCTTTCCATATTGCCCTACATTTTTCATTGCCTGATAGCAGCATAGGATGCCGGACTTGCCGCCACCTCCAATAATGCATACAATTTCCCCTTCAGTAACAAGACGGTCAACCTGGGCAGGAGCGCCCGCAACATCCAATGCGGCAAGGGCAAGTTTTTCCGGAATGTCATCCGGAAGTACGGCAAACAGCCCGCTTTCAAACAGAATTGCTTGAGCATCAACGTCAACCTGTTCTGAATCTGCTGTCAAGTTTTTTATGGAATTGATTTTTAGAGGGGTTAAGGAGAGGGAGACCAATGTGGCAATTTTGTCGCCTACCTTAAGGTTCTGTGTGTTTGGGAATTTTGGTCCGATCTCCCTTACTGTGCCAATAAGCATACCACCGGAGCCGGTAACAGGGTTCTGCATTTTGCCTCTCTCCTCCACAATGGAAAGAATCATCTCTTTCATCTTCTGAGTATCGGAACAGCAGGCCTGCTTGATTTGTGTATAACTTGCAGAATCTATATTAAGAGTTGTTACATCTATCAAAATTTCATTTTCATAGATTTCCATTGTATTGTCGAGTTTTAATGCCGGCTGAGGTAAAGTTCCCTCAGGATTCAAAACTCTGTGTGTTCCATATCTACAACCACCTGTAAGCATAGTCAAGAAAAATTACCATTTCAGATGGCGAATTTACTAATTTTACTTTAAAAGAGATACCCATACAAAGAAAAAGAGGTTGCGATTTCTCGTAACCTCTTGATTTCCTTTGCTCCTGAACTAGGACTTGAACCTAGGACCCTCTGATTAACAGTCAGATGCTCTAACCAACTGAGCTATTCAGGAATTTATGTTGCCGTACCGTTGTTTCGGTTAGCGGGTACAAAAGTAGTGCTTTTTTTTATATCTCCAAAATTTTTCTCACTTTTTTTGAAAAAAGTTGTGTTTTTGGCAAAAATATACAAATAAGCAGGAGGAGGGGCTGCCCAACAGATGCCATTTGTCGGCAAATCCCCATAAGTGGTAAAATGAAGTGACAGGTGAGGCTGTCAAATGAAACAGGCAAAAGTCCAATTTCAGTTTGAAAGGGAAACGAAACAAAAATGTAATATTTTGTTAATTGATATGTGATGTATTAGTTATTTCTTTGCGCTGTCTCGAGACGGAGGTATAAACTAAATTTATTTTTTGTGGAAACTATTTATCTGGTAATTGTTCTGGTACTGCTGGTTTTGGCAGTTTCTGATCTGGTAGTAGGAGTGGCAAATGATGCCGTGAATTTTTTGAATTCGGCAATAGGTTCAAAGGTAGCGCCAAGAAAGATCATTATGTGGGTGGCGTCGGCCGGTATACTTATGGGTGTCCTTACATCAAGCGGCATGATGGAGGTTGCAAGGAGTGGAGTGTTCCATCCGGGAATGTTCCAGTTCAAGGACATTATGATGCTTTTCCTTGCCGTTATGCTTACAGATGTTATTCTGCTTGATGTTTTCAATACATTGGGATTGCCTACATCTACAACTGTTTCTTTGGTTTTTGAGTTGTTGGGTGCGGCAGTTTGCGTGGCCATTTTTGCAATTTCGCGCTCCGAGAGTGCCACTATTGCAGATCTTCCTTCATATATCAATACCGGCAAGGCAATGGGTATCATTTCGGGTATTCTGGTGTCGGTGGTCATAGCATTTGTATGTGGAACCGTTGTAATGTACATTACCCGAATCATCTTTTCATATAATTTTCATACAAAGATGCGCGGAATTGGCGCAGTGTGGTGTGGTATAGCACTGAGTGCCATTACCTATTTTGCACTTTTTAAAGGACTTAAGGGTACCGATGTTATTCCCTCTCACATAATGGCATATATAAATGACAACATAATGCTTTGTGTAGCCATTGCATTTCTCTTCTGGACAGCATTGATGAGCCTGTTGGCCTGGATGAAGGTCAATACCTTAAGAATTACAGTATTGGCCGGTACATTCTCTTTGGCTTTGGCCTTTGCAGGCAACGACCTTGTGAACTTTATAGGTGTATTTATGGCGGGTTATGATTCCTATAATATAGTGGATGCTGCCGGCGGTGATGTTACAATGCTTATGGGCGACTTGTCAAAACCGGTGCAGGCAAACATATGGATTCTGCTTGCTTCAGGAGTTATAATGGTAACAACTCTATGGTTTTCAAAGAAGGCCCGCAAGGTTACAGATACCGAGGTTAATCTGGCAAAGCAGGATTCCGGTCAGGAGAACTTTGGGTCTACACCGGTGTCAAGGGCAATTGTACGCCAGGCTTTGAACCTAAATAAAAAGATAATAGCCATAGTTCCGGTAAGGGTACAGGAGTATATAAACCGGAGGTTTGACCAGTCGCTTGTTGTAAGGGAAAAGGATGCTGCTCCATTTGACCTTATACGTGCAACAGTGAACCTTACGGTGGCTGCGTTGCTCATCTCTTTGGCAACATCGTTGAAGTTGCCTCTTTCTACCACCTATGTGAGTTTTATGGTGGCAATGGGTACCTCTTTGGCCGACAGAGCCTGGGGCCGGGAGAGTGCAGTGTACAGGATAACAGGTGTAATGACTGTAATTATGGGCTGGTTCATTACAGCCTTTGTAGCCTTTGCCATTGCTTTTTTAGTGGCTATGTTGCTCATGTGGGGAGGTATTTATGCAATTGTACTGCTTCTTGTGTGTTGTGCCTGGATGCTTGTAAAAAGCCATTCTGCAGGCAAGAAAAAGAGATCACTGCAGAAGGAGGAGCAGATGGCCGGGATGCCGGTGTTGGATAGATGTGTGAGTGAGATAAGGGAGTCGGCAGAATCAATCATTGAGATCTACAACAATACCCTTGACGGTACATTCAATGAAGACCGGAAGGCTCTCCGTAAAATGGTTGTGAGGGCGCAGGAACTGCATGAGTATGCAAGTGAGAGAAAGTATAGTGTTGTCTCTACACTTGAACTGCTAAAAGAGAGCAATATTGAGACTGCACATTACTATGTTCAGGTAGTGGATTATCTGAACGAGATTACAAAATCAATGTTGCAGATATGCCGCGCTACATTCAATCATATTGACAATAACCACGAGGGCTTCTCCAGGGAGCAGGTTGAGGACCTCAAATATATAAATGCAAGGATGAATGAGGTATTCACATATACTTCAACCATGCTCTCAAATAGTGACTTCTCGCAGATAGACTCTGTAATGGCGTTGAGAGACAGTGTGTTCGTAGACTTTGCGGAGGCTACCAAAAAGCAGATCAAAAGAAATACCGAAAATAAGAATACAACAAGAAGCAGTGTGCTCTATTTGAATATCCTTACAGAGAACAAGATGATGATTCTTCAGTTGAGGAATCTGCTCAAGGCTCAGAAATATTTTGTTGAGCACAACATAATGTAGTTGGAATTCCTGGAATTCATATATAGTGTTTTTAAGTTAGCGGGGTTTACAGGGACTTCAGGTTGCCTTTTGGTAAAACTTAGGGGGTTGTTTTAAAGGCCATTTGAAATATAGATATATCAAATTTGTTAGCAAACGCAATGGCCTGTTCCAGAATGGCAGCCTGTATTCCCTCGTAAGCCACCCAATTCTTCTCTTTTGAGAAGCAGTAGAGTTGTAAAGGAATTCCGTCGGGACCGGACTGGAGATATCTTACCATTATTGTGAGTCCGGTATTGATTTGAGGATTGGCAAGCAGCATTTTCAACAGATAGAACCTGTAGAGTTCAAGATTGGTTATATTGTTCCTGTTCTTCTCGCCGGCCGGTAATTTTACATATTTCCCATACTCTTCAAGTTCCTGCGGAGTACAGAACTTGACACTTTCGGTATCTATATTGAAGGTCAATGTGATTCTTCTTCCTGCCGATTCCTCCATACCCCTCCAGTTCTGGAAAGGGGTTGTCATGAGTGAATAGGTGGGAACATTCACAATTGTATTGTCAAAATTCTGGATCTTTACAGTTATCAGGCTTATGTCAATTACAACACCGTTGGCCATTGTGCCGTTTACGGTAATCCAGTCACCAACCTTTACCATATCGTTGTAGGAGAGTTGTATGCCTGCAATGAACCCTGTAATGGTATCCTTGAAGATGAATGATAGCACGGCGGCAAAGGCTCCAAGGCCGGTAAGCATTACAAGCGGGGACTTGTCTATTATTGTTGCTATGATGACTATGAATCCTATGAAATAGATTGCTATCTGAATAATCTGCATGAAGCCTTTTATTGGCTGCTGCCTGTATTTCTCCTTTTTGTTTATTACCTCATAGCCTGTCTGGAGCATTATGTTTACAATGTTTATAATCAGAATAATGACGGCAATTACGCACACCTTGAGAAGTACAGTCAGAATCTTTCCCTTGAGCAGGGCAAGAGGCAGAAGTTCAAATGCAAGCCAAATAGCGGCAATGGCAATTATTCTTGAAATGATCTTTTCAATATAGGTGCTTCCATTCTTTCCCAAGTTGAACCTGACAAGCAGAGCCCTCTTTATAAAAAGGAATATGAGTTTGAGTATACCGGCAACAGCCGCAACAATAAATATTATTACAAGCAGTTTGATAATCTGCTCCCACTGGTTGGCAGTATTCTGTTCCAGTCCGACTCTTATAAGAATGCCCTTGATGAATTCAAATGCCCTTTCCATACTCTATAGCAAAATGTGATCTCCTCATTCTATGCATTAAACAATGTTATGGATGATTTGTTATTTCAGTAGATAATTTGAAAACAACTAAAAGTTACGGATATGAACAAGAAACAGATGGTAAAGGCCCTATCTTTAAAAACAGGAATGACATTGGCTCAGAGCAACAATTACCTCAATGAGGTGCTTGGGCTCATTTCGGGAACGCTCAAGGGGGGAGAAGATGTCTTTTTGAGAGGTTTCGGCTCATTTATGATAAAACAGCGCAAACCAAGGCGCACCATGAGTCTGAATACAAGAAAGATGATTACAATCCCTGCCCGCAAAGTGGTAAAATTCAAAACGCAAATATTGGAATAACATCTCCAATTTTATGAACTTGTCCGATTTTTTATGTAAGTTTGTAGCATGTGCGCCGCACTAATTGCGGTGCACACTGTTTTTATGTTAGTACATGTTGTAATGTGGAAACTCAAGGAGTTTGCCTGTGGCGCTTCCCGACAGGAGAATGCCCAAAAGATGAAAGAGAAACTTGAAGCCCTTGTAGGCGTTGTGCCCCAGTTGAAATCTGCTACAGTGGGAGTTGACTTCAAACATACCGATATGAGTTACGATGCGGTGCTCATAAGCAGGTTTGAGAGCGAGGAGGATCTTGCAGCCTACAAGATACATCCGGCCCATGTGGCAATCAGCACCTTCTGCAAAGAGATAAGGGAGGGCAGAGTTGTTGTTGACTACTGGGAGTAGGACCTGGAATCCAAATAGCCTGCACGGCGATATAATCAGTTAAGAATGGCGGTCAAACATTTTGGCTGCCTCCAAAAATATACAATAATGAAAATCTTGCTTGAAACAACTATGGGCAACATTACGCTTGCCCTTTATGACCAGACACCCAAACACCGTGACAACTTTGTGGAACTTGTAGAAAAAGGCTTTTACAACGGACTCCTTTTTCATAGGGTCATTGAAGATTTTATGGTGCAGGGAGGAGACCCTGATTCTCTGGATGCCGCTCCGGGCCAGAGATTGGGCGCAGGTGGCCTTGACTACACTGTTGAGGCGGAGTTCCGTTTTCCTGAACTTATGCACAAGAGGGGAGCATTGGCTGCAGCCCGTCAGGGAGATGCTGTAAATCCGCAACGCCGCTCATCATCCTGCCAGTTCTATATTGTGTGGGGAACCGTTTATGAGCCTGAAGAGATTGACCAGATGGCCATGCAACTCGAAAGGTACACCAGAGGCCAGGTAGTCTTGACCGATGAGGTAAAGAAGATCTATACCACAGTTGGCGGTACACCTCATCTCGACGGCCAATATACCGTATTCGGAGAGGTCGTAGAGGGTCTTGATGTTATTGAACAGATGCAGGAGGTGCGTACAGACCGTAGTGACCGTCCTTACGAGGATATAAAGATAATCAAGGCTTCGGTCATCGCTTAAAGAGGCCAATACTCATTTTATTAAGAAAATATCCCGACATTGTTGCCCGAAGCGTCAATGTCGGGATAACTTTATTCTGGCATTTTTTTTGAAACTCCATATATTGGCCGGGCCCGGGAACAAAAGGTATGCTGTGGCCGTTTAGTATTCAACAATAAATTATATGTTATGAAAAAATTACTTATCTGTTCTGTGGTTCTGTTGAGTTTTGCAATGGGAACAGCCGCTTATGCACAAAATAACAGTGCTGAGCAAAATCATATTGAGGTCTCTACAAGGGTGGAGGAGCAGGTTACTCCCGATATTATCTATCTGAACATTGTAATAAATGAGGCTACCAGCAACAAGACTGTGTTGGAGGCCAAGGAGAGGGAGATGATAAAGACGCTCCAGAAGTTGGGAATCAATGTTGAAGAGAATCTGACTGTAAATGATATGGGCAGTGACCTTAAAAAATATTTTTTGAAGAAAGACAATATTGTGGCAAACAAAAGTTACACCTTGAAACTTGCCCAAGCAAAAGAGGTGGCTGCGGTTTTTGATGCGCTCAACGGTATAAACATTTCTGATGTATCAATGACAAAATGCTCAATCTCTCCGGAGTTGGAGCAGCAGGTAAAGAACAGGCTTTTGGTGGCGGCCGCAAAGAAGGCAAAGGAGAATGCAACTATACTTGCAGAGGCTGTTGGAAGCAGGGCAGGAAGTGCCATTTATATTCAGAATTACTACACTTTTTCGCAGCCGGTAATGGCAAAGGCAATGACAAGAGGTTTGATGTATGCAGCATCCAATGAAGAGGCAGATGCTCTTCCTTCACTTGAGGTGAGCAAGACAACAATATCTGTAAGCGTACTTTGCCGTTTTGCACTTTTGCAGTAGTGTGATTGTTGTGTTGGTTGGAGAGAAAAAAAGAGATGACCGTCGGCCATCTCTTTTTTGTGTATAATCGTTTGATTATAATTAGTCGTTTAGAGAGAATCTCTTGAATGCAACAACCTTGATATCCTTGTCAACTGAAGCCAAGAAGTCTTTTACAGATTGTTTGCCATCACCCATCTGGTATGCCTGCTCAAGTAGAGTGTTCTCCTTGAAGAATTTGCCAAGTCTGCCTTTAGCAATATTCTGGATTTTAGCCTCCTCTTGTGCAAGACCGGCAGTCTTCTCTGCAGAAACGGTTGCTTTGATCTCGCGTGCCTGAGCAGCCTGCTCCTCAGTGATCCAACCTTTAGCCATGTTGGACTCAATGTGGTCTTCGCTGTCAACATGTGAAGGGTTGATACCTGCTTTCTTAAGGGCAGCCTCTACAGCCTTAAGAACAAGTTCCTCTTTAGTCTTCTCAACAGCAACTGTAAGTTCGTTGTTGATAACCTCTTGTGGAACTGACTCTGCATCAATTGCAACTGGGTTCATAGAGGCAACCTGCATTGCCATACCTTTACCAACCTCAGCCGGAACCTCTTTGTTGAAACCAACGATAGCGGCAAGTTTACCATTAATTACGTGCATATACGCAGCGATGAATGGAGCCTCAATTTTAGCGTAGAATGGAACAGCGTGTTTCTCACCGCTCTTACCTGTCTGCTGAGTGATAGCATCCTCTACAGTCTGGCCGTTGAATGTGCAAGCCATCAAGCCAGCCAAGTCTGCAGGCATGTTCTCAAGGGCAGCGTTTGCAATGTTGTTTGCCAACTCCTGGAACTCAGCATTTTTAGCAACGAAGTCAGTCTCGCAACCAAGAGCAGTAATGATAGCCTGAGTATTGTCTGCATTAACCAATGCAATTACCTTACCCTCAGTAGTCTCGCGGTCTGAACGTTTTGCTGCAACCAATTTACCCTTCTCGCGGATGATCTCTTTTGCTCTTTCGAAGTCGCCTTCAGCCTCTTTCAAAGCGTTTTTGCAATCCATCATACCGGCGCCGGTCATCTGACGTAGTTTTGCAACGTCTGCTGCTTTAATTTCCATAACCTTTTACCTTTTTTATAGTTATTAATTCTCTTTCTCCTCTGCTGCTGGTGCAGATTTGCGTGAACGTAGTTTTTTACCTACCGGTGCATCGCCCTCTTTATTCTCTGCTGCCTCTCTCTCGTTCTTCTCCTCTTTCTCTTTCTCCTTCTCAATCTTTCTCTCCTCCAAACCCTCTGAAATGGCTTGGCAAAGAGCATCCATGATTACTGAGATAGATTTAGCGGCGTCGTCATTTGCAGGAATAACATAATCAATAGGGGTAGGATCGCAACAAGTATCAACCATAGCGATTACCGGAATGTTAAGGCGGTTAGCCTCTTTAACTGCGTTCATCTCTTTCTGTACGTCTACAACGAACAATGCAGAAGGCAAACGGTTAAGGTCTGCAATAGAACCCAAGTTCTTCTCAAGTTTTGCTCTTTGACGTGTAATCTGAAGTTTCTCACGTTTTGCAAGAGTCTCAAATGTACCGTCAGCAATCATTTTATCAATGGTGTTCATCTTCTTAACAGCCTTACGAATAGTAGGGAAGTTAGTAAGCATTCCACCTGGCCATCTCTCTGTAACATATGGCATGTTAACATTTTTGGCCTTCTCGGCAACAATCTCTTTTGCCTGTTTCTTAGTAGCAACAAATAGGATCTTTCTACCTGCTCTTGCAAGTTGTTTCATCATATTTGCAGCATCATCTATTTTGACAACTGTCTTGTGCAAGTCAATGATGTGAATACCATTTTTCTCCATAAAAATGTATGGAGCCATTTTAGGATTCCACTTTCTTTTCAAGTGGCCAAAATGTGAACCTGCATCAAGTAATTCTTGGAAATTAGTTCTTGGCATTTTTCTTTTTTTTAATCTTTTAAAAAATCTCTTTTTGTCAATCCCGGGTAATGGCCTTGCCAGTCCCAGAGATTTTCCGCAGCCGGACAATCAAAAGTAGTCTTTGAAAGAATCTTTTAATTTCAGATCCGGACTGTGCTATGATATCAGCGTACAGTAAATATTAACGTTTACTGAATTGGAAGCGTCTACGAGCACCAGGTTGACCAGGTTTCTTTCTCTCAACCTCGCGAGCGTCACGAGTCAAGAAACCGGCTGATTTTAGTGTTGAACGGTAAGCCTCTTTGTCAATTTCGCAAAGTGCGCGTGAGATAGCCAAACGCAAAGCCTCTGCCTGACCTTTAGTACCACCACCGTTAAGGTTTGCTTTGATGTCAAAGTTTGCAGTAGTACCTGTAACTTCTAGAGGTTGTTTTACAATGAACTGAAGAGATGGCTCAGCGAAATATACTTCCAACTCTCTACCATTGATTGTAATGTTACCTTTACCTGTGTTCACATAAACGCGAGCAACTGCTGATTTACGTCTTCCAAGGGCGTTGATTACTTCCATGCTCTGTTTAAATTTCGTTTAATTTAATAGTTCTTGGTTTTTGTGCTTCGTGCGGATGCTCCGAACCCTCGTATACATACAAATTACGGAACAATTGTGCACCTAGTTTGTTCTTAGGAAGCATACCTTTTATTGCCTCCTCAACTACGGCCAAAGGCTTGCGAACTAGCAACTCTTTTGGAGTAGCGAAACGCTGCCCGCCGGGATACCCTGTATGTCTAACATACACCTTGTCTGTCAACTTTTTACCAGTCAAACGTACTTTTGATGCGTTAAGGATAATTACATTATCACCGCAATCTACGTGTGGTGTGTAGTTGACTTTGTTCTTGCCTCTAAGAATAAGTGCTACTCTTGAAGCAAGGCGTCCTAATACTAGATCAGTAGCGTCAATAACAACCCACTCTTTGTTTACAGTTTGTGCATTGGCAGATACTGTCTTGTAACTTTGATAATCCACTGTGTTGATTTTTAGGTTAATAACTTATTTTAGTTGCGATTTTCCCCTTTATAAGGGGGTGCAAAGATAGTTAAAATTTTTAAAGTGCCAAAATATGAGCAATTTCGTACCACAAATTATTGATTTTATTGTGTTTGCTGCAAGCCTCAACAAATGGAGTGTAGAGGGTTTGGCCATTGATTTGTCCCACCATAATGCCGCTTTCACCTTTAAGCAGTGCCTCTATGGCCTCGTGTCCGAGAATGCTGGCAAGCACCCTGTCGTTGCATGTAGGGGAGCCTCCTCTCTGGATATGTCCGAGTGTTGTAACCCTTGTTTCATAATCGGGCAACTTCTCTTTTACAAGGGCCGCTATTTCATGTGCATTGCCCTCTGCATGTCCCTCGGCAACTATGACAATGCCTGAAGTCTTGTTCTTTCTTCTTTCGAGGTCGAGATATGAGCAGAGTTCATCAACATTTGTATGTACCTCCGGAATCAAGGTCGCCTCTGCGCCGGTGGCGATTGCAGTGTACAACCCTATGAATCCGGCGTCGCGTCCCATAACCTCCACAAAAAAGACCAGATTGTGGGAATCGGCAGTATCCCTTATCTTGTCGATTGCCCCGACTGCTGTATTTATGGCGGTATCAAAACCAATGGTAAAGTCTGTTCCGTAAATGTCGTTGTCAATTGTACCGGGAATACCCACAACCGGAAAACCGAACTCTTCGTGAAGCAGATTGGCTCCTCTGAATGAACCGTCGCCACCAATTACAACAAGTGCGTCAATACCCGCCTCCTTCATGTTTGCAACAGCCTGTTCCCTAACAGCCCTCTCCTTGAACTCCGGACAGCGGCTCGATTTTAAAATGGTTCCTCCCATTGATATGGTCTTTGAAACCGAATGCGACTGCATTCCCATGAAGAGTTTGTTTACAAGTCCGCTGTATCCTCTTCTTACTCCAACCACTTCAATACCTTTATATATAGCACTTCTCACAACAGCCCTTATGGCTGCGTTCATTCCCGGAGAGTCTCCACCAGATGTGAGAACTGCCACCCTTTTAATGCTCTTTTCCATATAAACACCTTTTAAATTAATTCTGCAACCCTGCAAAAAAGTTGCCGTCACTGCAAATATAGAATATAAATTTTCAAACCTCTGATTTTTTAGATACCTTGCACACTCAAATTGAAACGGGATGAAGATTGGCAATATTGATTTGGGCGGACAGCCGCTTTTTCTGGCACCTATGGAGGATGTGACCGATGCCTCCTTCAGATATATATGCAAGGAGTTTGGGGCAGACATGATGTATACGGAGTTTGTCTCTTCTGACGGCCTGATACGTGATGCAAAGAAGTCGCTGGCCAAGTTGGTTACGTTTGATTATGAAAAGCCTATAGGAATCCAGATCTACGGACATATTCCCGAGGCTATGGTTGAGGCTGCAGTTATGGCAGAGGATGCTGCCAGGATTGCAGGAGGGGCGGGTCCTGATATAATTGATATAAATTTCGGGTGTCCGGTAAACAAGATAGCAGGCAGAGGGGCGGGCAGTGGAATGATGCGCTTCCCCGACAAGATGGTTGAAATTACAAAGGCGGTGGTTGATGCGGTCAAACTGCCGGTTACCGTCAAGACCCGTTTGGGTTGGGACGAGAACTCCAAGATAATCGTGGAGTTGGCAGAGAGGCTCCAGGATGTGGGAATAGCGGCCCTTACCGTTCACGGACGTACCCGCTGCCAGATGTATAAAGGTGAGGCCG
Organism: Bacteroidales bacterium; assembly: GCA_015060245.1. Taxonomy (GTDB): domain Bacteria; phylum Bacteroidota; class Bacteroidia; order Bacteroidales; family UBA932; genus Egerieousia. The sequence continues at coordinate 75,817 of SUYU01000002.1, forward strand.
ACTGGACCCTCATAGGCAAGATCAAGGAGAATCCGAGAATGCATATACCAATTATAGGAAATGGAGATATAACCGACGGCCCTGGTGCAAAGGCTGCATTTGAGAGATATGGTGTAGATGGCATCATGATTGGCAGGGCAACCTATGGCAGACCATGGATATTCAAGGAGATCAAGCACTACCTCAAATATAATGAGCCAATGACGCCGCTGACTCTTGATGAGAAGGTTGATCTGGCAAAGAAGCACTTCTGCAAGTCGGTCTCTGTAAAGGGCGACAGGGTTGGTGTGCTTGAGATGAGACGGCATCTTTCAAATTACTTCAAGTGCATACCCAATTTTAAGGAGACAAGGTTGAAACTGGTTACAACCAATGAGCCGGAGAAGATTCTGGAACTTCTGGAATACATCAGGGAGAGATTCAGGGATGTGCCGATGAATCAGAACGTCACTTCCATTTATGAAGATAAATAAAATTGTAGAATTATGTTGGGAATCCTGAGCAAGACACTTCTTTTTCCATATTGGCTTGTGCTTAAGACAAGGCATTTCCTATATGACAGGAATATAATTAAAGGCAGGGAGTTTCCTGTGCCTGTAGTCTGTGTGGGTAATGTTACCGTTGGAGGAACCGGTAAAACTCCGCACACCGAAATGCTTATAAGAGTGTTGCGGGGCAAGTACAATATTGCGGTTCTTTCAAGGGGATACAAGAGAAAGACCAAAGGGTTCAGGATTGCTTCGGTAACCGACACCTACCGGGAGGTTGGCGATGAGCCCCTTCAGATAAAGCAGAAGTTTCCTGACGTTACGGTTGCAGTCTGCAGCAACAGGGCAGAGGGAATTGAAAAGTTGCTTGCGCTTCCACAGGGTGAAAAGAGTATCCAGAAAGATTCTACAAGACCAGAACTCATTATTCTTGATGATGCTTTCCAGCACAGGAAAGTGAGGCCAAGCCATTCGATATTGCTTGTAAACTGGTCAAGGCCAATACATAATGATAATCTTTTGCCAATAGGACGTCTGCGTGACCTGCCTGAGCAGGTAAAGAGGGCCAATACCGTAATTGTAACAAAATCGCCTGTGGCAGTTGAAATTGACGGCATAATTGACCAGGAAAAGACCCGTGAGGCGGTTGCTGCAGAAGAGCCCAGATGGCGCAGGGCCATGCATTTGCGTGATGACCAGAATCTGCTCTTTTCAATCATAAACTATTGTGCCCCGCAGCCGGTCTTTGAATCAGAAGGTGATACACGTTACGTCTACTCCGGCAAGGCAATCTATTTTACGGGCATAGCAAATGATACAGAGTTCAGGAACAATCTCGTACGCAAATACAAAATCCTTGACTCCCTCAAATTTGCAGACCACAGGAATTTTTCAAAATTGGATATTGCCAGAATAAACAGTTGGGCAGCAAAGAACCCTACTGCAGTAATATTTACTACCGAGAAAGACAGCAAGAGACTCAAACAGTGCCACACCTTGAGTGCCAGCGTAAAGAAGAGACTCTTTTATGTTCCGATAGAGAGTGTTATTGTTCCCCAGTTGCAGTCAGTTGCCGCCAATCGGTAAAAAATCTTTTGACCCACCGGCAATGGAGTGTCCAGAATAAACGTCCGTTTAAATTGGACAGTAAAATCTGGATGGATATTGCCGTAAACTATGTAGGGAGTGGATTGTTACTTACAGAAACATTTAAAATTTGAAGTTTCATGTATGTCTCAATCAACCTCAAGGGGCATATGCGCATAGTTGCGCCGGCCCTTTTTTTGTTCTCCATGCTTTTTGTGGCGACAGATACGATTGCACAGGAGCCGGAGATTACTGTCAGGGGACAGGTAACCGATTCACAGGGGGAACCGCTGATTGCTGTCAGTGTCATTCTCAAGGGTACACAGAGAAATGCAACCACAAACATTGACGGCAATTATGAAATGACTGTCCCGTCAAACGGAACACTTGAATTCTCGACTATTGGCATGGTAACCCAGAGCATTGCGGTAAACGGACGGAGTACCATAAATGTAGTCATGCAGGATGATAATCTTTTTCTTGAAGAACTGGTAGTTGTAGGATATGGCACACAGAGGAAAGAGAACCTTACCGGAGCAGTCTCTACCGTAAATGTGGAGAGGGCTCTTGAGAACAAACCCTTTACAGATCCGGCCAAGGGCCTTCAGGGTGCCATCCCCGGTCTGACAATCACATTCTCAAATGGTGCAATCAATAAGGAGCCTGTTCTGAATATCAGGGGATTGGGCTCACTCAATGCTGAAAACGGCGGTTCTCCGCTGATACTGGTAGATAATGTTGTGGTTAATGACATATCTGTTGTGAATGCAGATGACATTGCATCGGTCTCTGTTCTCAAAGATGCTTCATCAACAGCGATTTATGGTGCAAGGGCGGCCTTTGGCGTGATTCTTATAAAGACCAAGAGCGGAAAGACAGGCAGCAAATTTACAGTATCATACTCCAACAACTTTTCGTGGGGAGCGCCAACGGTACTTCCAAAATTTGCAAAGGATCCGGTGGCAGAGATAGCAGCCATGGAGAATGCAATGACCAGGGCAAAACAGTCGTTTGACATGTTCGGCATGAAGGCCGCTCCGCTCATGGCCGGCATTGAGAGATGGAAGGCCAACTACTCAAAAAACAGGAAGAGCGACCAGATGATCATGGGCGAGGATTTTGAAATCCTTGATGGTGTGACCTATTTTTACCGCTTGTGGGATCCTGTAAAGATAATGTATCAGGAGTGGACTCCTCAGCAGAACCATAACCTTCAGATAACAGGAGGTTCAGACAAGATAAGTTTTGCCTTGAGTGGAGCCTACCAGTATCAGGAGGGTATCCTTAAGATAAAACCCGAGAAACTCAACAAATACAATCTCTCATTGAGTGTAAATGCCAATGTAAACAAATGGCTTGATGTTGACAGCCGCATAAGCATCAGGCAATATGATTTCAAATACCCTTATGCCTATCAGGACCCATACTATTACATGTGGCGCTGGGGAACCTATTTCCCGTATGGGCAATATACAGATCCTGAAGGCACGACTGCCTATTTCAGGCATATTCCGGGATATCTGCACAATGCAAACTACAGCAACTATCAGGAGACCTATATGAATGCCCAGGTGGGTGCTACAGTAAAGATTGGCGATTTTGTACAACTCAGGAGCGAATTTGCATATACAACAACCCACGGCAACAGACATGAGTCGGGAGGATATGTGGCACTGTGGGATTTCTGGGGCGGCGGTCTCTCATACAATACAAAACTGCCTAGTCCATCATTTGATGAGACTGACTTTACCGCAACCAGAAGAACCCAGGTGACATCAAATACCTTTATAACTTATGAGCAGGGCTTCAACAACCACATGCTTAAAGTTACATCGGGTCTCAATGTTGAGGAGGGAACCTATCAGGAGCAGTATGCAAAGAAGTTGGGCCTTATGGACAAGAACAACGGCCAACTGCCGCTTGCATACGGCACACCTACAGTAAACGGCAATGCTTCCAATTGGGCGGTGGTTGGTATGTTTGCACGAGTGAACTACAGTTACCTGAACAGATATCTGTTGGAGGTGAGCGGAAGATATGACGGTTCCTCAAACTTTCCGGCACATAGTAGATGGGCATTCTTCCCGTCATTTTCAGTCGGATACAGAATTTCAGAAGAGAACTTTTTTGCTCCGCTCAGGAGTGTGGTCTCAGATATGAAGTTGCGTGGCTCCTATGGCCTTATAGGTAACCAGAATGTGGGTCCCGACAGATTTATTCCAAAGATGACCACAGCAACTGCCGGATGGATCTCGGGAGGAGCAAGGGTTCTCTATACCGGTTTGCCTGCAAATGTCTCGCAGGACCTCTTCTGGGAGGATATTGCAACCTTGAATATAGGAACCGACATCCGTCTGTTCCAGAATAAATATGGAGTAACCTTTGAGTGGTTCCAGAGGGAGAACAGAAATATGTTGAGCGTTGGCGAGACTCTGCCTGAAGCCTTTGGAACGGCTGCTGCAATGGTCAATGACGGCAGGTTGAGGACCCGCGGATGGGAGGTGACAATTGACGGCTCCCACACTTTTGACAATGGACTGGATATTTATGCCAACATCAACGTGAGCGACTACAAAAGTGTAATAACCGAGTGGAACAGCAACAGCGCCAATCTTTTGACCCAGAATTACAAGGGCAAGACCATAGGTGAGATATGGGGCTTTGAAACTGACCGTTACTTTACATCGGCAGAGGATGTTGCCGCATCACCAAGCCAGACAGGACTCCAGACAGGTAACTTTGTCTACGGTCCCGGTGACATCAAGTTCAAGGACAAGAACGGCGACAATGTAATTGATGCCGGCAATTCTACACTTGACGATCATGGAGACCTTGTGAAAATAGGCAATACAACTCCACGCTACCAGTATAGTGTGAGGATCGGCGGTACATTCAAGGGCTTTGATGTGGATATCTATTTTCAGGGTATAGGCAAACGTAATCTTTGGGCGACTGGCAACGAGGCTATACCATACTACAGGGGTGCCGATGTAATGTACCAGCACCAGATGGATTTCTGGACTGAGCAGAACCCCAATGCAAAGTATCCGCGTCCCTATGTAGGAAATGGCACATCGGCAATAAGCAATATGTACAAAATGGCGGATGCAGCGGCCAATTCGGGCAACAACTACTATCCGCAGACCAAATATCTTTTGAATCTGGCATACTTGAGGCTAAAGAATCTCACAATAGGATATACCTTGCCAAGGGAGTTGACCAATAGGGTAAACCTTGAAAAGGTCCGCGTATATTTCAGCGGAGAAAATCTCTTTGAGATTGCCCAAAGGAAGATTCCTGTAGATGCAGAGATAACAGCAGGCTCATCAACCTCCAACTTTTATGGCAGAACTGCTCCGTTCTTCAGAACCTTCTCTTGCGGTATCCAGTTGAGCATGTAGCAGATGACTAACATTAATATCCATTCACATGAAAAGAGCAACTATATTTATAATGGTATCAACACTCCTGCTTGCAGCATGTTCCAAAGATTTTCTTGACAAAGGCTCGCAGGTGATATTTGACGATACCAATTTCTGGACCAGTGAGAATAATGTAAAATCTTACTGTTGGGAGTTCTATAATCTCTTCAAGGGTTATGGAACAGGAACAAACGGTGATTTTTACTTCACCACATTCAGCGATGACCAGGCAGCAACCGGAATGAATACATTTCCGTCAACAGCGCCGGCTTCTGACGGCAACTGGGACTACACCTATATAAGGAAGGCCAATCTGTTGCTTATCAGGGCACCTCAGGTTCCAATGAGCCAGGAGGCCATAAACCATTATCTTGGCGTGGCCAGGTTCTTCAGAGCCTATGAGTATGCCGATCTTGTAAGGCATTTTGGAGATGTTCCGTATATCAGCAAATATCTCGACCAGAGTGAGACAGGACTCATCTATACCGGACGTACACCAAGGAACCAGGTTGTTGACAGCCTGATTGCCGATTTGCAGTTCGCTGCCCGATATGTGCGCACAGCGGAGCGCAGCAAGGCTCTTGGCGAAGTAAATCTACTCTCAAAGGAGGCTGTATGGGCCTATTTGAGCAGGGTGGCACTCTATGAGGGAACCTATGCAAAATATGTCTCAGCAGATGCTGCAAGGGCTGAGACGTTGCTGCGCATAGCAAAGGCGGCAGCCGGCAATCTTGTTGCCAATGCAGCGCTGCCTTACAAACTTACACCTGTGTACCATGAACTCTACGGTTCCCTTGATCTCTCAAAGAACGATGAGGTGATATTGTACAAGACATATCTGTCGGGAATAATGACTCACTCTGTTGTGGGGTATACAAACAGCAGTACAATGATGAGCGGGCTTACAAAAGATGCTGTAGACTCCTATTTGTGTTCCGACGGTTTGCCAATTTCGCTCTCTCCGCTATATGAAGGCGATATGGATATAAAAAGCACATTGTCCAACAGGGATCTGCGGCTTGCGCAGTCGGTAGATGACGTTCTTGCCTATATTGGAACACCAAACGAAAAAGGATTCACATCAAGTACCGGATACAAAATCACCAAGTTTGACAACAATACTCTCTCTGCATCCGAGATGCTTGCTCCAAATAACCCTACGGATGCACCCATATTTTGGTTGGCTGAGGTCTATTTGAACTACGCTGAAGCGGCGGCTGAACTGGGCGAAATTACCCAAACGGATATTGACAATACAATAAATCTTTTGCGCATCAGGGCAGGAGTTGCCACATTGTCACTTGCCTCAGTCCCTGATGATCCGGTGCGGGACAGTGATGTCTCTCCGCTTTTGTGGGAGATAAGGCGAGAGCGCAGATGCGAACTGATGATGGATGGTTTCAGACAATGGGATATAAGAAGATGGGGCAAACTTGAATATCTTGACCCTCTTGTAAAGCCCGCCATCTTTATGGGTGCCAGGGTGCCTCTTCCAGAATCTGAGGAGAGTGGCGATACTCCGGCAGTCAATGCCGATGGATATATATTGCCGTATGGACCCGGGGTGACAAGGGAGGTGGCAATACCAAAAAACTACCTTGACCCGATTCCTACCGGAGAGAGAACGCTCTATCTTCTCAAAGGTATAGAGTTTCCACAAAACCCGGGATGGTAGGTGATTTATATGAAAAATTCAAATAAGGGCAGAGAGTTAGTCTCTCTGTCCTTATTTTGTGAGATGCTGCAAAGTGTATCTGATTTTAATACAGGTACTGGTTTTTTATTAAAAAAAAGCACGTTTTAAAATTAAATTTTTACTTTTGTGGGCTAAAGTGGGGTTGGTCCCGATGGGCTGATTCGCGCTTTTAGAGCCGAAATAAGGCAATTAAATTGAATTTGAATGTTTTAACGGACATTTTTTTAGACAATGGCAGGCAGGTTCGGGGTATGCCCGAATTTGTCTTTTGTCGCACCAACATGCTAAACCTATTTATTTTATTAACTATTATTATTAACCTAAAATTTAGTTTATGTTCATTCAAAAAATTTCAAGTCGATCTTTACGATTTGTATTGATGACAGTTGCTTCTATGATCCTATCTGTAGGAGCAATTTGGGCACAGAATGTAAAAGTAAGCGGTACGGTTACAGACAAGACCGGCGAGCCGCTTATCGGTGTTTATGTATTGGTTCAGGGAACTACTACAGGAACATCAACCGATTTTGACGGTAAATACGTTCTAGAGGCTCCAGCAAACGGAAACTTGGTATTCTCATTGATGGGAATGGCCGAGACTGTGGTTGCAGTAAACAACCGTTCAGTTGTTGATGTAGTTATGGAAGAGGATGCCGTTCTTTTGGACGACGTTGTTGTAACTGCATTGGGTGTTAAAAAAGAGAGAAAAGCCCTTGGTTACTCAGTGACTGAGATGAAGGCTTCTGAGTTGTTGAAAAACAAACAGACCAACGTTGTAAACTCATTGGCAGGTAAAATTGCCGGTGTGAACATTACTCAAGGTTCTGGTTCTGCAGGTGCTGGTTCACAGATCGTTATCCGTGGTGGTAACTCTGCATCAGAGAGCAGTTCAAACCAGCCTTTGTTCGTTGTTGACGGTATCGTTTATGATAACTCTACTATCAACGGCGGTAACTCAGGTACTGACGGTGTGACAAAATCTGCTACTACTTTCTCAAACCGTGTAATGGATATCAACCCTGAGGACGTTGAGAGCATGTCTGTATTGAAAGGTGCTGCTGCTGCTGCCCTTTACGGTTCACGTGCTGCTGACGGTGTTGTGTTGATCACAACTAAAAAAGGTGCTGAGGGCGCTGTAAAAGTTAACGTATCATCTAAATATACTTACGCTTATGCATCTGCTGTTCCAGAGGTTCAGGGTGTTTATGGTGCAGGTACTTACAATGAGGCTGGTACATTGCTAACTGAGAACGTAACCCAATCTTGGGGTGAGAGAATCTCAGGTCCTGTTTACGACAACATCGCTGATTTCTTCCAGGGTGCTTCTACATGGGACAACAGTTTCAGCGTATCAGGCGGTCACAAAAACGGTAACTTCTATTTGTCAGCATCACGTTATGACCAAGACGGTGTTATCCCTGGTACTGGTTATGACAAGACTACTTTCCGTTTCAACGGCGAGCAGAAATACGGCAAATTCACTGTAGGTGCAAACGTTTCTTACTCTGTTGCAAACACTGACAAGACCCTTACTTCATCAGGTCTTTACTCAGGTGGTGGTAACGGTACAATGACTGCTCTTTACGGTTGGTCAAGAGACAACAACATGTCAAACTGGATCACCAATGAGGGTGAGAAAGTTCAATTGTTCCCTAACATCGCTCCAGATGCTCAGGTTGAGAACCCTTACTGGATCATCAACAAGAACAAGATGACTGACAAGAACGAGCGTATTACAGGTGCTGTAAACCTTGGCTTTGAGTTCACTGACTGGTTGAACTTGACTGCAAAAATCGGTCTTGACTCATACAACAATGACGCTTATACTTACATTGCTCCAGGTGGTAACGTAAACGAGATGTATCAGAACGGTCGTTTGAGTAAAACTAAAGTAAAATACAACTACTTGAACACTACCGTTATGTTGAACTTCCACAAAACTTGGGGTGATTTTGACGTTGCTGCTCTTGTAGGTCACGCTTCAGAGGCTACTGACCGTTTCTCTAACGCTATGTGGGGTTGGAATTTCACTGTTCCAGGTACAATTTCATTCACAAATATTCTTGACGAGAACAAAAAATTCAGCGATGGCACAAGCCAAAAACGTCTAGTAGGTGTTTTCGGTGAGGTTAGAGCATCTTGGAAAAACATGATCTATTTGACAGTAACCGGACGTAATGACTGGTCATCAACTCTTCCTACAGAGAACAGATCATACTTCTACCCATCAGTATCTGGTTCATTCGTATTTACAGAGATTCTTCCTAAGAACGATGTTTTGACATTCGGTAAGATCCGTGGTTCATGGGCTGAGGTAGGTAAAGATGCTTCTCCATACTCAACCAACACTTATATGTGGGGTTCTGCATCAGTACTTCCTGGTTTCACAGGTATCGGTAATGAGTGGTCAGCAGGTCACAGATTCTTGAAACCTGAGCGTCAAAGAGCATGGGAAGTAGGTGCTGAGTTGAAATTCTTCAACGGCCGTTTGGGCTTGGATTACACTTACTACAAATCTGAGACTCGTGACCAAATCGTTGCTCCTCGTTTGACTCAATCAACAGGTTATATCTTCTTCGCTATGAACTCAGGTTCAGTTAAGAATGAGGGTATGGAGTTGATGATTACAGGTACTCCTGTTGAGAAGAAGAACTTCACTTGGGAGGTTACTTTGAATATGGCGGGTAACCGTGGTACTCTTGGTGATTTCGTAGACGGTATCTCTTATTTCTACGTAACTGACGCTCAGATTGGTGGTGTTAAAGCCGCTTCAATTCCTAACGGTGGTTACTTCCTTGGTCTAACTGGTAGCGAGTGGCAGAAAGATGAGGAGACAGGCAAATTCTTGGTTGACCCTTCTAAAGGCCAGTACAAACCTACTTCAAGCGACGGTAACATTGTTGGTAACCGTGAGCCTAAATTCACTGGTGGTTTGACTAACAGTTTCCGTATCAAAGATCTTACATTCTCATTCCTATTGGATTTCCGCGTAGGTGGCGATGTATACAACGGTACACAATACTATTTGACTCAGAGAGGTCAGTCAATGCAGACTTTGAATCGTGATGCTGTAACAGTAAGCGGTATCAATGCTGATACAGGCGAGCCATTTGAGCAGACTTATAGAAGAGGTGAGACTTATGTTATCGGTGGTGTAAACAAATCAGGTGAGTACATGATTCAGGAGTACTGGAGCAACTACGGCAAACATGCCGACAACTTCTTGACTGAGGTTAACTGGTTGAAACTACGTGCATTGAACGTGTCATATGATTTCTCTAACCTAATTAAAGGACAAAACTTCCTTAAAGGTTTGTCGGCTTCATTCTCAGCAAACAACCTATTCACTTGGACTAACTACGAGGGTGGTATGGATCCAGAGGTTGCTGCTGTAGGTGCAACTGGTGGTTCAGGTTCAGTTGGCATTGACTATTGCGGTGTTCCTGTTCAGAGATCATTCGGTTTTGGTCTAAACTTAACATTCTAAAAATTTAAAAGATTACAGAAATGAAAAAATTACTATATTCAATTTTATCACTAATCTTGATTTTTGGAGCAACCTCTTGTGAGAATTGGTTGGATGTAAATACAAATCCAGATAAACCAAACAATGAGAGTGCTTCAGTTGAGATCAGATTACCGTGGATACAGCACTACTATATGTATGCTTATGGTTCTGCAAGTGTTAGAACAACTGCTGCTGCCCAGATTCTTACCAACGTTGCCCATGGCAACCACATTTCAAGAATGGCAACATGGGATCCATGGCAGGATATGAACATCACTCCTTACCAGCAATGGTTTGTAGGTGCAGCAAACAATATTCCTGATATTCTTAAGAAAGCACAGGAGACTGGTGCATACCACTATGAGGCTGCAGGTCTTGTTCTAAAATCTATGGGTTACATTATGATGGCCGATTTGTTTGGTGAGATCCCTTACATAAACGCAATTGGTCCTGATTTCTCTCCATCATTTGATACTGGTGATGTTGTTTATGATGGCTGTATGGCTGACATTGACAGAGCAATTGAGTTGTTCTCTCAACCTCAGGAGCCAGGTGCTACTCCTCTTTCAGCAGGTGATACTTGGAATGGCGGTGACGTCAACAAATGGATCAAACTTTGCTGGGGTCTAAAGGCTCGTTGGATGGGTACCCTATCAAAAACTGACAAATATGACATGGAGGCTATTTTGGCTGCTATCAGCAAGGCTCCTCAGTCTAATGCAGACAATATAAAAGTAACTCACTACAATGTTGAGACTTCTTCAGATGCTCCTATCAACGGTGACGCATTTGGTCCTAACACCATTTACAACACTGCTGCTTGGGGTACTGGCCAAAGACTTAACAAATGGTATATCGATATCCTTACTAACCTTAACGGTTCAGGTGTAGAGGATCCACGTGCTGACAAACTTATCCCTTCTGCTATGTGCAACGTAGTATTGAGCGATGACGGTGCTTCAATCAAGACTTACGAGTGGAGAAGAGATGCAGGTGTGAATGTACAAGGTTTGGATGAGGGATGGACTGTAAACAGATATGCAGGTGCATCTATCCAGGCTACTTATATGCCGGCTACTGAGGATGTTAAGAAGACTTATAGCCACAGCGACATTCTTAAATATTACACTTCAGTTGACGCTTTTGTGAACAATGTTAAGAAATTGTACAATGAGGCAACTGCTACAGTTAATGTTACTGCTACTGACGTAGAGATTACATACCACCCAGGTGCATTGTATTCTAACTCAGATAACGTTACTTGTGTTGAGGATGTTAAGTATGTTAACTATAGAGCAGATGCTGTATACCAGACATACGGTCTTTCTAAAACAGATATGAACTGCTATATCTCTGGAAACCCTACATTGACAAGAAACTTGGGCTTTGTTCAGGGTACAGGTGCTTTCTACACAAGACCAGATTCAGATGCTGATATCTTGACTTATTCAGAGATGTGCTTCTTGAAAGCAGAGATCTTGTTCAGAAAAGGTGATAAAGGTGGTGCTTACACTGCTTACATCGAGGGTATCAAATCACACTTTGCTCGCATGAACGAGAAACTTAATACATGGCAGGGTAGCGGTGCATGCACAACTGCAAGAGGCTTTGACGTAACATTCGCATACGGTCCAATGGCTCAGTCTGAGATTGACGCTTACATGGCAAGTGCTGCTGTTAAACAATCTGCTGCTGACCTTACTATGTCAGACATCATGACTCAGAAACTTATTGCATTGGGTTTCAACTACCAGACTTGGAATGACGTTCGTAGATTCAACTACAACGCCGGCAACATCGCTGACTTTGGCGTAGTTTACAACTACAAGGAGCCTATGTACAGAATGAAGGCTGAGTCTGAGTTTGATTCAAATCCTCAATCTGACAGATACTATGTCAGAAGAATGATGCAGTGTTATCTTGAGACAGACTACAACACAGTTGAGACTGACAAGACCCTTAAAGAACTATACGGCCAGTATGGTATCGAGGGTGGTTTGGATCCTAAAGTATACTCTATCCCTGTATGGTGGGACTGGACTAAATAAGGATTTGAACTTATTTGAGACAACACTATAAAAGGTGTTTACCGGGTGTGGGGCAGAGAAATCTGCTCCACACTTTTTTTTGTTTCAGAATACTTTTCCTGCTGATTTTTCCTTCGGAAATGCAAGTTTGTTCAGTTTTTTTCTATATATATCAAACTTGACGAAAAATTAGTTTTCTTGCATTTACTGCATTTTAGAGTAAATTATCAGATGCAGGACCTTTGATTGTTCTCTCATATTGCTGATGGTGATGTACAAATAGGTACAAGTTTTTTTAGTTTTATTAAGAAATATTTCTATCTTTGTCTACAATATGTATACATGTGCAGTAATGTGAGCATATTTACCTATGTTAAACGGACGTTTTTTTAACACCATTAACTCATTGAAGCATGAAGAACAAAACTTAAACTCACATATTTATTAACCTATTATTAACCTAAAATTTAATTTATGTTCATTCAAAAAATTTCAAGTCGATCTTTACGATTTGTATTGATGACAGTTGCTTCTATGATCATATCTGTAGGAGCAATTTGGGCACAGAATGTAAATGTTAAGGGTACTATCACAGATTCTAACGGTGAGCCTATCATCGGTGCTGGAATCTTCGTGAAAGGAACAACCAGTGGCGTAGCCTCTGATATTGATGGTAAGTATTCCATCAATGCTCCTGCGGACGGTGTCCTTAAATTCTCTTGCCTTGGTTACAAAGATTCAGAAATTCCGGTTAACGGACGTGCAGTTATCAACGTCGTTATGAAGGAAGATTCAGAAATGTTGCAAGAGGCAGTCATTACTGCTGAGTTCGGTATGAAACGTACCGCACGTTCAGTGGGATCTGCTGTTCAGAGCGTTAAGGCTTCTGATATTTCAGAGTCAGGACGTGAGAGTTTCGTTACTGCGTTGCAAGGTCGTGTTGCCGGTATGACCGTTACCTCTACAGGTGGTTCACCAGGTTCATCAACCAACGTTGTATTGAGAAGTATCACTTCAATTTCTGGTAGCAACCAGCCTTTGTACGTTATCGATGGTGTTCCAATGAACAACTCAACATTTGACCCTTCTCAAGGTTTTGCCGTTGATGATGCAGTAGGAACAGCAAACTTGGACTTCGCATCCCGTGGTAATGATATCAACCCTGAGGATATTGAGTCAATGACTATCCTTAAAGGTGCTGCTGCAGCCGCACTTTACGGTTCAGATGCGTCAAACGGTGCTATCGTTATTACAACTAAAAAAGGTTCTAAAGGTAAAGGTAAAGTTAGTTACTCAAACTCATTTGCATGGGATAAGGCTTACGGTTATCCTGAGATCCAGACCAAATATGCAAACGGTATGTATGGTGTAACCAACTTCTACAGCCAGAGCCGTTTCGGTGGTCTATACCCAGATGGAACAAAACTTTACAACAATATTGATGCAGTTCTTCAGACTGGTTTCTCACAACAGCACAATATTGCAGTAGAGGGTGGTACAGATAAAATTACTGTACGTGGTTCAGGTTCTTACACAGACCAGAAAGGTGTTGTAAAGACTACTGACTTTACAAAATTGACCATAGGTTTGAACGGTAGAGCGGAGATCACAAAATGGTTGAACTTTGAGGCTAACTTGAGTTATATGGGTACAACCAATACAAAAGCAATGAAAGGTAATGGTGGTCCTCTTCAAAGAGCGGTTCGTTGGCCTTTGACTGACAACATGTTGGATTGGCAAAATCCTGATGGTTCACAGCGTCAGCCAAACCTTTATACCGATACAGACCTTCTTAACCCTCTATTCGCTTTGTACAAGAACAGAAACTATGATGAGACAGAGCGTATGATGGTAAACTTCAGTTTGAATGCTACTCCTACTAAGAATACCTTCATTAGAGCAACAATGGGTTGGGACGTTGGTATCGGTAACTATGAGTCCCATACTCACCCTTGGTGGGGCAACCCTACTTCTTCTTCATACGGAGTGGGTTCTTTCAACCTATCAAGAAACCAATGGAAAGACCAGTCATTGAACGTATTGGCCGGTTACAACAACGAATGGGGCAAGTTCACATTCTCTGCACAGGTTGGTTACCACCAACAGGAGAACGGAACTGATAACCTTTCTACTAACGGTTCTAACTTCCAGGTGATCGATTTCTATGGTCTTGCAAACTGCGACCCTGCAACTATCACTACAAGAACAAGAACAAGAATGCGTAGAATCCAGGCGTTCTCAGGTCAGGTTGAACTTGGTTACAACAACATGGCGTTCCTTACTCTAAGAGCAAGAAATGACTGGTCATCAACTCTACCAAAGAACAACAACTCATACTTCTACCCAGCATTGGAGGCTTCATTTGTTGTTACTGAACTTCCATTCTTGAAACAACAGACTGCAGTTTCATACTTGAAACTTCGTGGTGCTGCTGCACAGGTAGGTAAAGATGCATCTCCACTATCAATCTACCCTTCACTTGAGGCTACTGAGAACTTGGGTGGTGGTTTCCGTTACGGTTACTATGGCCCTAACGAGAGTTTGAAACCGGAGATGACAACATCTTACGAGGTTGGTGCTGAGGCACGTTTCTTGAACGACCGTATCAATGCAGACTTCTCTTATTTCTGGACAACTTGTGAGAACCAGTATGTAACTGCATTCCGTCTATCATATGCTACAGGTTTCGTATTGAACAATATGAACGTTGGTACATTCAAGACCAATGGTTGGGATTTGCACTTGGACGGTGATGTAATCCGTGCAGCAAGCGGTTTCCGTTGGAATGTTGGTGTTAACCTTTCAGCATCTACATCAGAGGTTACAGAACTTCCAGATGCAGTATCTGAGTACTATATTGCTTACACTTGGCTATCAGGTAACCTAAGAAACGGTATCTCTGTAGGTCACCCTGTAACTACAATGACAGGTCGTGGTTGGGAGAGAAACGACAAAGGTGAGGTACTTATCAACCCTTCTACAGGTCTTCCTATCGTTGATTCAAAATGGAGCATTATGGGCGACAGACAGCCTAAATTGGAGTATGGTGTTACAACCAACTTGTCATACAAAGGCTTCCGTCTATCAGCATTGCTTTCTGGCCGCGCAGGTGCAACTGTAGTAAATGCTACAAAACGTGACTTGATGGGTACAGGTTCAAGTTGGGAGTCAGTGACTCTACGCGAGGGTGGTTCAGTTGTATTCAAAGGTGTATTGAAGAATGGTAAAGAGAACTCTTCTAACCCAACAATCAACAACATCGCTGTATCATACGATGAGTACGGTACATCAACTATCTACACAGGTGGTGATGAGGACTGGTTGGAGAAGGATGTAAACTATCTAAGAGTTTCTGAGATCCGTTTGGCATACAGCGTTCCAAGCAACTGGATCCAGAGAGTAACAAAGAACTTTATCTCAAGTGCAAACATCTGGGTTAAAGGAAATGACTTGTTCACCATTACCAACTATTCAGGTATTGACCCTGTAGGTAACTCAAACTCTGCTGCTCTTGGTGGAGCCGGCGGTATGGGTATCGATTTCTGGGGCGTTCCTAGTCCACGCAGATATTCATTCGGTATTGGTCTAACATTCTAAACTAATGAAATTGATTATGAAAAAAATATTAACAATATTACTTTTGGCATCCTTTACATTAGCGTCTGTCAGTTGTGACAAATACCTTGATGTAAACAACAACGTGGATGCTCCTGACTACGTAGAGGCTCCTCTATACTTGGCAGGTGTTCTATCTGCTTGGCAGGGAACTTACTGGGATGGACGTGCACTGACCAGTTTGGCTAACATGCACGGTACTTACGGTGGCTATTCAAACTATGCCAACCACTACCACTCTTATTCAGGTGACAACGCTGCCGAGATGTTCCGTGTAACCTACTGGTTGCAGGGTGTTAACCTTGAGAACATGATCAAACAGGCTGAGGCTGACGAGGCTTGGACTTTGGCAGGTATCGGTTATGCTGTTAAAGCATTCTCTTGGGACTTCGTTACCAAAATGCATGGTGACCTTCCAATGAGCCAGACTTTCCAACCTGGTGTTCTTGAGTTCCAATATGACTACCAGCCTGTTATTTTCGAGCAGGTAAGAGCATGGGCAAACAAGGCTCTTGAGTATCTTGAGATGCCTGACAATGCTCCATACGCAGATCAGGTTAAGGCTAATGACCTTATCTATGGTGGCGACAAAGACAAATGGATCAAATTTACACACGCTGTAATTGCAAGAAACCTATCTGCTCTTACAAACAAATCTGATTTCCAGTCAAAATATGCTCAGGAACTTTTGAAACATGCTTCTCTTGCAATGCAGTCAAATGCTGACAATGCAACTATGGCTACTGAGGGTGGTGGAGACGAGGCTCAGTTCTCTGCTTACAACAACTCTTGGGGTGTTTACAGAGGTTTGGGTTCAGACGGTATGTATGCTTCTGACTTTGCTGTTCAGGTTATGACAGGTACAATGCCTGTATACGATGAGACAACAGGTGACAAGATTGCTGCTGACGTGAAAGAGGGTGAGACTGATGTTGATCCTGACTTCCCATTCAGATTGGCTGAGGTTCAGTATGTGGCTGATACATCTGATGTTACAGGTCACTTTGACCCACGTGTTACTGCAAAGATCTCTACTATTGATGCAAATAGATATAAAGATATGAGCAACATTGACTCTATCAAGTCTTGGGTATACTACGGTGGTGGTTTCACTTCAAACGTTGGTCCTATCGGTGATGCTCCTAACGTATGGGGTTCACGTACAGGTTACAACTCAAGTACATCAATTGACGGTGACGGAAGATGGTTGTACAGAAACAACGCTCCTTATATCTTCATTACCGCTGCTGAGATCCAGTTCATCATTGCTGAGACACAGTTCAAATTGGGCAACAAGTCTGAGGCTCTTGCAGCATTCAAGAAAGGTATTGAACTTGACCTTGAGTTCACTGCACAATATTTGACTCCTGGTAAACCAAAAGTAACAGGTAAAGATGAGGCGGGTAATGATATCTATGCTGCCTATGGAGAACTTCCTGGCGGTGACGTTATCACAGTTGCTACATTCAACCAGTTGGCAAAAGAGTACAAAGAGGGTCCATACGTAGCAGGTATGACAGAGAACCAACTTACAATGTCTCATATCATGCTTCAGAAATTTGTTGCATTGTATCCTTGGGGTGCAAATGAGACTTGGGTTGATATGCGTAAGAACCACTATGATATCAAATACAGCGGTGAGTATCCATCTTTGAACAATGGTTGGACACAGACAACTGTTGACCAGAAATGGGATTCAGACCCTACAAAAGTTTACAAAGGCCTATATTTGAAACCTGCACAGGTTGAGGATAGAAGAGGTACTTGGAATGTAGACAATGAGGGTGCGCCTTGTTACAGAATTCACCCAAGATACAACTCTGAGTATATGTGGAATGAGGCTGCTTTGAAGCAGTTGAAACCTATCTCAGGTACAGCCAAGAATTATCATACATCAATTCCTTGGTTTGCATATCCAGGTGAGTATCCTGAAAAATAACATTTGAATTAATTTAAATTAGAATAAAATGAAAATATTAAAATATTTGACATATTCATTGGCTCTAATCTTAATGGTGGCATCTTGTGAGAAGCATGAGATTCTTTTCCCTACTACACCGGTAGACAAGAATGATGCTATGTTCCAGTTGCACTATTTTGAGCCAATCAACAATGTTGCAGCCAATTATATTGACTCAGTATTTGTTAACGATGTTATTTATTCAAGCGTTGACGGTTCGGGTCAGTTGCTTCCTTACAATGGCGTGCCTGGTGGTTCTGCCGCTAGATTCTTTACTGTAAAATCTGGAGAGGTTAACCTTAAGTTCTACAGAAAAGGTAATATCGTTTACAACCAGAATGTTACTCTAACTCCTGGCAAGCAGAATGTATTCGTTCACAACATGAATCAGAAACCAATTGTTATTGACAACCAGAGTCCATTCTGGAACCACAATTCAACAGAGGCTACTCTTGAGACTTTTGATACAGACTCTCTTGCTTCAGTAATGTTTGTAAACCTTCTATATGAGGATGCTACAACTCCATATCCTGGCAAGATCCAGTACCAGTATGAGGATGCACGCACTAAAGAGTGGACAAACCTTGGCAAGGCTGTTGCTTTCGGCGAGTCAACTGAGAGAACAAAGATCAAAGTTGTAAAGAGTGTATTCAACTCAAGCGGATATTGCCGTGTCAACTACAGAATGCTTGATGAGGATGGTAACATTCTACAAGTTATGAACTCAGCAGGTAAAATGGTTAACTACAGCGACTACTGGAATGCATATATCGGCAGATCTTATATGCACATCTATGGTGGTGTAAGAACTGCTAAACCGGTATCTGCTGTAAAACAGTGGACATCTCTATAGGATAATCCTTATATCTAACAGACCAGCCTGCCTGACAGGCTGGTCTTTATGGTATATACTGAAAAACATATTTTAATTATTATTTACCTTATGAAAAAGTATATATTAATTCTTGCGGCCCTTATGATCTCATTGCCTATGATGGCGCAGAAACTCTCTAAAGAGGAGAAGGCTGCAAGGGCAAAAGCAGCATATGAGGCTGCAGTCCAGAGTATCAATGACAGGACTTGGGTATTGGTTCCATCGTCATACACTGCAAGTGACGGTATGATTGAGAACAATATCAACAATGACAACTTCCTCTCTTGTGAGGGCAAGAACCTCTTTGCTCAAGGAAGCATTGTTTGTGACAACAAATACACAAACCTTCTTGAAGATTCTGAGTATACTGTCAACGTAGACAAAAAGGGTAATGTAAAGATGAGAATCATTGTTACCGGAAGAATGATGAAGGGTACATATACCATCACAATGAGAGGCAACAACAATGTTGCTGATGTGATCTTCTCGCAATCTACCGGAAGCACTTTGAGATTTACAGGTCCTATTGTTCCTCTTAAAGGTGCAAGTTACAATAAAAGGTCAAATCCTATGTAACCTTTTTACAGGAGAACAGTCTAACTGAAAACTCATTGACCTTCCGTTTATATACTCCAACGGAAGGTTTTTTTGTAGGGAATTTGCTTGCATTTTGAATTCCCGACAGAATAATTATCTTTGTCAAAAATACATCGTTATGTTCTACAGAATCAAGTTGTTCATTTTATCGGCACTCTTTGTTTGCCTGTCATCAGTTCTCTATTCACAGCAGGATACTCTCATGGAGTCACCAGAAGAGTCTTTTGAGTCGTACAGCCGTCTGCTCTCCCTTGAAAAACTCTATCTGCACACAGACAGGGAGGTCTATTGTGCCGGAGATACAATCTGGTTCAAGGGCTATTTGAAGAACAGTTCAGAACTCTCTGAATTTCCCGAGAGCAATTACATATATGTAGAACTGATCTCGTCAATGGTTGAGAGGAATGTCAATACTGGAAAAGGAACAGAGAGCGAGGACGTAAGAGGCAGGGTAAAGATCAAGAGGAGGGCCAACGGCTTCAGCGGATATATACCTGTGCCGGAGAATCTCAATACCGGCATTGCTGTATTGAGGGGCTATACCTATTGGATGATGAACAAGGAACCGGAGTATATGTTCAACAAGAATATAGAGATCCGCAACCCTATAAAGGATGATTTTGTAAAGGAGATGGTAGAGAACAAAGTGTATGAGGAGAGCAAATATATTGAGGTAGGTGTAAGCAATCCTGCAGATAAGGCAAAAAATGATATTAAAAAAGATATTGATCTGCAGTTCCTGCCGGAGAGCGGAAGGTATGTTGTAGGGAAGAACTCGGTTATAGCATTCAAGGCAATCGACGAGCAGGGGCTCGGCTTGAAGGTAAAAGGTACTCTATACATAGACCAGGAGCAGATCCCTTTTGAGAGCAACGACCTGGGAATGGGAACAATAACTCTAAATCTTCCACAGATGCCGTCAAAAGCGACTGTGCAGGTGACTGACCAAAGCGGCACAACCAAAACACAGCAGTTCCCCAAACCTGAAGAGAAGGCAGTGGTAATAAACTGCAAACTTGACACATCTGCATTGTATGCAAATATTTACAGCAAAGATATAACATCTGCAGCAAAGGCGTACGTGGTGGTATATGATGCTTCTGAAATCTATTTCAAGGCACCTTATGACATGCAGGATGCAAGGGTCAAACTGGAGTTTGCCAGCCTTTCAAAGGGAATAAACAACATTGCAGTGGTAGATGACCTTGGCAATGTATATGCAAACAGGACTTTTTTTGTTTTTCCCGACAAAAAAGCGGAAACTGTGACACTTGACAAGGCACAGTACGGGCCAAAGGAGAGGGTAAGTTGTACCTTTGACCTCAAGGATGAGAATGGCAACCCCGTTTCAGGAGATTTCTCGCTGTCGGTTTCAGACAATGGATTTACCCCATATTCAGGCACAGGCCACAGCATTGTGTCGTATATGCTTTTGGGCAGCGAACTCAATGGATTGGTGGAGAGACCTCAAGAGTATTTCAATGAGGATATTCCGCTAAAGGAGCGCATCCAGAGCGTGGATCTGCTGATGCTTTCTCAGGCCTGGAAGTACTATGATCTTCCTAAAATACTCAAAAGAGAGTCACGCATGCCGCTTTTGGGCCGAGAATATACACAGTCAATCAGCGGATGTGTAAGAGGATTCTTCAAAGTGGCAAAACGTTCCTACGTGAGTTTTGTGGCCCCTTCTATAAACTTTACCACATTTGGACAACTTGATACCTCGGGATGGTTTGCATTGAGCGGCCTTGATTTTCCCGACAGCACACAATTCATAGTCTCGGCCATTGGCCCGAATGGTTCGCAAAGACGCTTTACTCCATTTATGGATGAGGATATATTTGCCAAATTCCACTCCTATTCAAAATATCTCAAACCTATGAGTTATACCAATGAGTACAAGTTTAGTGCGTTGGAAGAGTATTACAGTACAGGCGGTGATCTTGTCTATTCGCTTGCACCGGTATATGTAAGGGGCGTCCGCACCAGTCAGGTAAAGAACATTTCGCCTCTTCCGCAATATCAGTTCAAGGAGGGACAATACAGGGATGCGCATGAACTCTCGGCATACAAGTCGTATGACCTCATGACCTATATTGTATCAACATGCCCTCCATTGAGGTTCGGCGACTCTGAAGATACATTAAATGGTGGCAGACAAATTGTTTGCCGTACAGGCCAGATTGTGGGATCAAGGCTTCAGGTGGAATCAGACGGCTGGATGCCTATTATTGTATTCATCAATGGAGTTCAGTGCAGTTGTTCTGATCTTGAGGGCATGCAGACCGATGACATAACTGGCTTCGCATATCTGAAGGGTGCCGATGCCGCAAGGTTCAATACAAGCGGTACACTCTTCCCGAGAAGTGTGGTGATGATTGAAACCAAGATGCTGGACAGGCCTGCCGCTTCAAATGTCACAAGTGCCATGCCTATGGGATGGCAGAAACCGGCGAGGAGTTATTATCCAAAATATACTACAGCGGCATCGAAGAGGGGCAAGGAACTTATGCGATGTACTCTGTTTTGGGAGCCTGACGTAAAAGTTGAGGATGGCAAGGCCCAGGTGGAGTTCTATACATCAGGACATTACAGTGATTATACCCTTATTCTGGAGGGGCTCACAGATGAGAAACAGCCTGTTTTTATAAAGAAAGATATTGTAAGGAAAGAGAATTAACTCTAATTTTGTACCTACAAATACCCTTATATTACCGTTTGCCATGACAATTATAGAACTCTCAACAATCATACGTGAATTATTGCAGTGCAATGATTATGTCACTCTTCCCTCTATGGGAACATTTGTTGTTGAGCATGTTCCGTCGCAGATAGTGAATGAGGGCAAATCAATAACCCCGCCATCGTGTGAGGTGCATTTTGACAGTTCAAGAACTGAGGGCAATGAATCATTGCACAGACTCGCCGCATGTCATTCAGAGGGTGGGGCAATCTCAAAAGATGCGGCAGAGGAGTCAATATTGTCACTGATAAAGGAGATAAAGATGGAACTGCTTGAAAAAACATTCGTAGAGTTCCCGCAGTTCGGCACGATAAAGTTCTCTTCAGATTCGCAGTTTATTTTTGAACCTCATCCTGCATTTGACCCATCTGCACAATTTTATGGACTTGAGGTGTTGCCAATCAAACGGTTGGCTGAACTGGAGAACGGTATGGAGCATGAGCCTGCAGGCAATGTGGAGGCAGGCAGCGGATTCTCTCAAGATTCAGTTGTTGAGAGTGAATCTGTTGAAAAGAGCCCAGCCGAAGATGCTCCTGCAGAGGAAGAGTCTGCCGAAGAAATGACTGCGGAGGGGGCTACGGATGAAGAAGTCCCTGCTGATGATGCTCCTGCAGAGGAGGCACAGGCAGATGTGATACCAGAAGCAGTTGCTGCCGGAACCACAATTGCAGAAGCCATTGTTACAGAAGATACTGCCGCAGAAGAGAAATCTTCTGAGGGCTTCAAGGCTGAAGTGGCACAACAGAAAGCAAAAGGCGGCAGCGGTAAACCACTGCCACTCTGGGTAAAACTCCTTCTGGCTCTTGTGCTCCTTTTGGTACTCGCTGTTCTGGCTGTTATCCTCTTCAAGGAAGAACTTATGCCTCTTCTCGAAAAACTGCTCTATTCAGAGGAGGAGTTGCGCTTCATAAAGGAGCACGGACTGTAGCATTTTGCACTCCTATTTCGCTTTATATTTGGCAGCCTGCTCCGCAATAAGGTCCTTGTCGGCAAAGTAATTGATTTTCATTGCATCCTTTACCTCTTCAAGGGTTTTGGCAGCCTGAGCGCGGGCAACTTCAGAACCTTTGCGCAAAATTTCAAATACCTGAGGAATATCCTGCTCGTAAACCTTTCTTCTTTCACGGATAGGAGCAAGGAACTCCTCCATTATGTTAAAGAGAAACTTCTTGCAGGTGCCGTCGCCAAGACCGCCTCTGCGGTAATGATCCTTCATCTCATCAAGATTGGCGTACTCCGGAAGGAATTTTGCAAAATGGTCAGGTGTGCAGAATGCGTCAAGGTATGTGAATACAACATTTCCCTCCACGTGGCCCGGATCGGTAATCTGCAGATGTTCAGGATCTGTGAACATGCTGTTTACCTTCTTCTTGATCTCTTTTGAAGAGTCTGACAAGTAGATGCAGTTGCCGAGCGATTTGCTCATTTTGGCCTTGCCGTCGGTACCCGGCAGACGGCAGCAGGTTGTGTTTTCTGGCAGAACCATCTCGGGAAGCACAAGTGTCTCCCCATAAACTGAATTGAACTTATGTACAATCTCGCGGGTCTGCTCAATCATAGGGGCCTGGTCAACACCTACCGGTACAGTGGTGGCCTTGAATGCAGTGATGTCCGATGCCTGGCTGATAGGGTATGTAAAGAAACCTACAGGTGTACCCTTCTTGTTCTGGTTCTCCTCATCATCTGAAAATCCTCTCATCTGAATCTCCTGTTTCACAGTTGGATTACGCTGAAGACGCTGTACAGTAACCAGGTTCATGTAGTAGAAGGCAAGTTCGCACAATTCCGGAACCTGCGACTGAATGAAGATTGTGCATTTTTCAGGGTCAAGACCGCATGAAAGATAATCAAGGGCAACCTCAATTATGTTCTGACGTACCTTTTCAGGATTGTCGGCATTGTCTGTAAGTGCCTGGGCATCGGCAATCATAATGAAAATTTTGTCAAACTCGCCTGAATTCTGAAGTTCAACTCTTCTCTTTAGCGAGCCAACATAGTGGCCCAAGTGCAGTTTGCCGGTAGGCCTGTCGCCTGTCAATATAATCTTCTCCATATCTCTGATTGTTAATTCAAATTAAAACATCCCTATAACCATAGAGCCTGCAAATTTAATTCAATTGGTAAAATTTACAAAGAGGGTAAATCTCTTTTATAGTATCTTTGTATCAGCAAAGGGGAGTTCCTGTGCCAAGGCATACTTTAAGGAGTTCCCATACATAACCCCAAATATATTTTACCATGAACAACACCATTGGATCAGGCAAAAGATTTTTCTACAGGGCATTGGCCTTTATGATGCTCATTTTACTCCCGACAATGATTCTTGATGCCCAACCGAGACTTCAAAAGGTCCAACTGATGGCAGTACCGGACCACTCGGATGCCCTTTACAAGTGCGGAGAGAGGGTGAAGATGAAGTTGATGGCATTCCATTGCGGAATGGCACTCAATGGTGCTGTTGTAAAGTATCAGGTAAGTAAAGACCTCATGGAGCCGCATCTGGAATCCTCAGTTGAACTTAAGGGCAACGAGGCAACAATCGATGTGGGAACAATGAGGGAACCGGGCTATTTGAGGGTCAAGGCATATCTTGAAAAGGATGGAAAGAGTTATTCAGTTCTCTCGACTGTAGGATTCGATACACAAAAACTTGAACCTACCGTAACAATGCCGGATGATTTCATGGCCTTCTGGGAGGAGGGGCTAAGGAGATTGCAGAAAACAGGGCTGGATGCCCAAATGGAACTCCTCGAGGAGCGTTGCACCAAGAGTGTTGATGTCTACCATGTTTCATATAAAAATATAGGCGGTTCAAGGATGTACGGCATGCTTACAGTGCCAAAGGCTCCCGGAACGTATCCTGCAATACTCAGGTTCCCCGGTGCCGGAGTAGGAGAGAAAGGGGGTGATATAGCCCATGCGGAGAGGGGCGTGATAGTGCTTGAACTTGGAATACATGGCATACCGGTAAATCTCAGCGGTTCAATATATAATGATTTGGGTAACGGTGTGCTTCTCAATTACCCTACCGACGGCCTCGACGACAAATACACTTACTTTTACCGCAGGGTCTATCTTGGGGCTGTAAGGGGTGTGGATTTCCTTCTGTCGCTCCCATGGTGCAACGGAAAGATAGGAACCTTTGGAGGAAGCCAGGGCGGAGCCCTTTCAATTGTAACATCAGCACTCGACAGCAGGGTTGCGGCGACTGTTGCCTACTTTCCTGCCCTTTGTGATCTCGAAGGGTATGCACATGGGCGTGCCGGCGGATGGCCGCACATGTTCAAGAACAAGTCAAACTGCACTCCGCAGAGACTTGAGACTGCAAGATATTATGATGTGGCAAACTTTGCCAGGTGTCTCAAGGCTCCTGTATACTATGCCTTTGGATATAATGATATAACATGCGCGCCAACAACCACACGCTCCACATATAATGTGATAA
Organism: Bacteroidales bacterium; assembly: GCA_015060245.1. Lineage (GTDB taxonomy): Bacteria > Bacteroidota > Bacteroidia > Bacteroidales > UBA932 > Egerieousia. Next base: position 101,278 of record SUYU01000002.1, read on the forward strand.
CTGCTCCAAAGCAACTCATAATTGGCGAAAACATAGGCCACTGGACCTATCCGGAGCAGATGAATGCCCTTTGGGACTGGATTATTGAGAGCCTTGCTCGTTAGCGTCTGTTTTTTATATATCTTTGTGGGTTATTTTGCGTAATTAGTGCAGATTCAGTTTTGCAGCCTGTAATTGGAGAATGATTGACAGAGCCACCATAGAACGTATTCAGGATACCGCCCAGATTGTGGAGGTCGTGAGCGATTTTGTATCTCTCAAGCGCAGAGGTACAAACTATGTTGCGTGCTGTCCTTTCCACCATGAGAAGACTCCGAGTTTTTCGGTGTCGCCAAGCAAGGGCATATTCAAATGTTTTGGATGCGGCAAGGCCGGCAATGCGGTTGCCTTTGTAATGGAGCATGAGCAGATGAGTTATGTGGAGGCTCTCAAGTACCTGGGCAAAAAGTATGGCATTGAGGTGATAGACAAGGAGGAGAGTGCGGAGGATGTGCAGCAGAGGCTTTACCATGAATCGCTACTTATTGTAAATGAGTTTGCCAAGGATTTTTATGCAAAAAGATTGTGGGAGAGCGAAGATGGCCAGGCCATTGGCTTGAGTTACTTTAAGGAGCGCGGTTTTACCGAAGAGACCATAAAGAAATTCAACCTGGGCTTTGCCCCGAATGAAAAGAGGGCATTTACCCATCAGGCACAGAAGGCGGGTTATAAAAAGGAGCATCTTACGGGTGTAGGACTTACTATAGAGAGGGAGGGAAGCGGAGAACTCTTTGACCGCTTTTATGACAGGGTAATGTTTCCTTGGCGCTCCATCAGCGGTAAGGTGATTGCCTTTGGAGGCAGAACTTTGAGGAGCGACAAGGCAATAGCGAAATATATAAACTCACCGGAGAGCGAGGCCTTTGTAAAGAACCGTTCGCTCTATGGAATATACGAGGCAAAAGCGGCAATTGTAAAGCAGCAGAAGTGTTATCTGGTTGAGGGCTACACCGATGTAATATCGTTTCATCAGGCTGGAATAGAGAATGTCGTGGCAAGTGGAGGAACGTCGCTCACCACAGGCCAGATTGCACTTATAAAGCGTTTTTCCAATAAGATAACCGTTTTGTATGACGGTGATTATGCCGGAATCAAGGCTTCGCTCAGGGGTATTGACATGTTCCTCGAGGAGGGAATGGAGGTAAAGGTGGCCCTTTTCCCCGATGGAGAGGATCCCGATTCATACGCCAAATCGCATACAGCGCAGCAGGTGCTGGATTTCCTCAATTCGCGCGAGGAGGATTTCATAGCATTCAAGTACAGGTTGCTGAGCAAGGATGCAGAGCGTGACCCTATGCAGAGGGCCAGACTCATTACCGAGATTGTAAACAGCATTTCGGTCATACCGGATGCCATTGTGAGGAATGTATATGTTGAGGATACGGCTTTGCGCCTGAATGTGCAGGAGGAACTTTTGCAGCAGGAGGTGGCCAAGGTAAGGCGCGCCAGAATGGAGAAGAGCCAGTTCAGGAGCAGGCTGGAGGATGCAGGCACTTTAGGGAGTCTGCAGAGTGCAGGAGCATCTGCCATGGGAGGTGCCGGAGCGTACGGTGGTGCCGGCAGATATGGCGGTTCAGGCAGTTCAGGTGGAGCATCTGAGTCCTCAGGCGGAGGCACAGCACTGTCGGGAGGCAGAAGTGGATTGAATGGACGTGCCGGGGCAAATGGGACCAATATTCCATCATTTGTAATTGATACTTATTGCGAAGAGGCTGAGAAAGAGATACTTTACTACCTTATAAAATTCGGGCACCTGCCGTTGTATCTGGAGGAGGAGTTTCTTTATGGAGCAGAGGGCGGCGGAGAGCAGAGGGTCTCGGAGTATATTTTGGGACAGTTGCAGAATGATGAACTTGAGTTGCAGAACCTGGTTTACAAGAATATTTTCAATGAGTATTTTGGTCTGGACTATGCCGATCCCGACAGAATATTCAAACATTTCATAAACCATCCCGACCCTGCAATATCAAAGACCGTGATTGACATTATGGCGCAGCCATACACAATAACCATTGAGCAGTTCAACAAATCGCTCGTTCCGGAGAAGAACATTCTGGGAAGGGTAGTGCCCAAATCGCTGCTCATATACAAGGCAAAGGTTACGGCCCAGGCGGAAATGAATCTGGCGCAGGAACTCAAAAAGGCCCAGACCGAAGGGAATCAGGAGACACTGCAGGAACTTATGATGCAGTTGAATACACTCATGCAGGTGCGTAACGTATTTGCAAAGGAACTTAAACGATTAATATTTTAAAATCATATAACAATGGAGAAGCAATTTAAGAGACATTTGGTGACATCGGCCCTTCCATATGCGAACGGCCCTGTTCATATCGGACACCTTGCGGGAGTTTATGTACCTGCCGACATCTATGTAAGATACCTCAGACTCAAGGGGGAGGATGTCCTTTTCATTGGCGGTTCAGATGAGCATGGTGTTCCAATTACCATCAAGGCAAAGAAGGAGGGTTGTACACCTCAGGATGTTGTAGACAAATATCATAAAATCATAAAGGATTCATTTGCAGAACTTGGAATCAGTTTTGATGTCTATTCGCGCACAAGTTCTGCCACACACCACAAGACTGCTGCAGCATTCTTCAAAAAATTGTATGACGACGGCAAGTTTGTTGAGAAGGAGAGCGAACAGTATTTTGATGTGGAGGCAAACACTTTCCTTGCCGACAGATATATAACCGGAACCTGCCCCAAATGTGGAGCGGAGGGTGCATATGGCGACCAGTGCGAGAAGTGCGGAAGCACGCTCAGTCCGGATGAACTAATTAATCCCAAATCTGCAATCAGCGGTGGCGAACTTGTAAAGAGACCTACAAAACACTGGTATCTTCCGCTTGACAGGTATGAGGGCTGGTTGAAGGAGTGGATCCTTGATGGCCACAAGGAGTGGAAGACCAATGTGTACGGCCAGTGCAAGAGTTGGATTGACGGCGGACTTCAGCCACGTGCCGTAAGCCGTGACCTTGACTGGGGTGTGCCTGTACCTGTTGAGGGAGCAGAGGGCAAGGTGCTTTACGTATGGTTTGACGCCCCTATCGGTTACATTTCAAATACAATAGAACTCCTTCCGGATGAGTGGGAGAAGTGGTGGAAGAGCGAGGATACCAAAATGGTCCACTTCATTGGAAAAGACAACATTGTATTCCACTGCATAGTGTTCCCTTCTATGCTCAAGGCTTATGGCGACGGCTTCATCCTTCCTGAGAATGTGCCTGCAAACGAGTTCCTTAACCTTGAAGGTGACAAGATTTCAACCTCACGCAACTGGGCGGTATGGTTGCATGAGTATCTTGTAGATTTCCCTGGCAAACAGGATGTGTTGAGATATGTACTTTGTGCAAATGCACCAGAGACAAAAGACAATGACTTTACGTGGAAAGATTTCCAGACCCGCAACAACAGCGAGTTGGTGGCAATCTATGGAAACTTTGTAAACAGGGCTGTTGTGCTTACGCACAAATATTTTGAGGGCAAGGTTCCTGCACTCGGGGCACTTGCCGATGTAGACAAGGAGGTACTTGCTGAAATTCCTCAAATCAAAGCCTCTTTGGAGCACAACTTGAGCAACTACAAGTTCCGTGAGGCACTTAAGGATGCAATGAACCTTGCACGTCTGGGCAACAAATACCTTACAGAGACCGAGCCTTGGAAATTGGCAAAGAGCGACATGGAGCGTGTGGCAACAATCCTTAACATCTCATTGCAGTTGTGTGCAAATCTTGCGATTGCATTTGAGCCGTTCTTGCCGTTCTCTTCTGCAAAACTTGTGAAGATGCTCAACCTTGAGAAGATAGGCTGGGCCGAGTTTGGCGGCAGTGATATTCTTGCTGCTGGTCACCAGTTGAATGCTGCCGAACTTCTTTTTGCAAAGATTGAGGATGCCGAGATTCAGGCGCAGATTGACAAACTCAATGCAACCAAGGCTGCAAACGAGGCAAAAGCCGCTGCAGAGAAGCCTGCAAATGCACCGCTTCCACAGAAAGAGGAGTGTACATTTGATGATTTCATGAAGATGGATATAAGGACAGCGACTGTTCTTGAGGCTGTAAAAGTGCCTAAAACAGACAAACTTCTGCAACTTACCATTGATACAGGAATCGACAGGAGAACAATCGTTTCCGGTATTGCAGAGCACTATACCCCTGAAGAGATGGTGGGCAAGCAGATCTGTATCCTTGCCAACCTTGCTCCGCGCAAAATCCGCGGCATTGAGTCAAAAGGCATGATTCTTATGGCCAAGGATGAGAATGGCAGAATGCGTTTTGTTACCCCTGCAGATGTAGTGGACAACGGAGCCTGCGTAGGCTAATGGGAGTAATCCAAAAATGTGTATGAGGCCGGATCAAAAATTTTGACCCGGCCTCATCTCATGGAATTTTACCATACATCAAAATCAGGTTCGCCACACCTTATGCATTTATAACATGCAATTAGTCCCATATCCTCCCTTATTACATACCAACTATAGCATCCGCAAAGTGGGCAAGGTTTGGCTCTTACTACCATTTCCTCATTTTCTGATACGCTGCACGTATTTGTATTAACTTTGGCTGTTGTAAAAATAATGCTGAACAGAGAAATAGAAAATAAAATTAAAAATAGATTTTTAACGATAAATGCTTTTTTTATAATGATTTTAAATTAGTGTTATTGATATAATTACAGGATTACTTTCTTCAGTCAATTTATTGGCAATACTTTTCATTTTGTCAGATTTGCTCAGTTGGGCCATAGTGATAAATTCGTCGGCATTTACAATTTGATACATTTTGCCGTTCTTAACATAGTGAGGTGAGAAAGGTGCGCCATAATCCAAATCATTATAGAGCCCTATATATCCAAATGTGTCATTATACAATAATGATTTGATTTTTTGATTGTTTTTATCATATATAAATGAGGAGTATGTATACTTTGGTGAAAATTCCGGGAAACTTTTGATTGGGAACAACATAGTGAAGAATATAAAATCTTTTGTATCAAAGTATAAATTGCTTTGATTCATATTTGCGCCTACAAATTTCAAGTTCTTCTTGTACTTGCCAAAATTTAACTTGTACTTTGGTTTTAACAGAACCGGAGTTGAAGTCAATTCGTAAATTGTATCATTATTGGATACAATGGTTATTTTGTCGTCTGTACTGAATAGATGAGATTGTATAATTGAAGGGCTTGATATAGTGTTGGCATCTGTAGTGTTGGCAATGAATTGATAACCAATGCCAATTGTCTGTAAGTTGTTTCCTGATGAATCTATTATGATAAGTTTATCCTCAATAATATTATTAATGCGGCCTTTATTGAAATAAAATTCTTTTTCGTTGCCTCTATTTAAATATACATATTGATTATTTCGTAAGTAATAGGCTTCAGTAGGATTTAAATTGTTATGATTTATTTGTAGTGTTTGTTTATATGAGTGAGTACTGTCGTATACTAACCATTTGGATTTTTCTATTAATGTAATATCAGAATTGTCAGTATTAATTATTACATTCCAGATGTTACCTATATATTCATTATTTGATCTTCCTTTAACTCCAATCTCCTTTACAAATTTTCCATTACAATCAAAGCATAATATTGGTGTGTCTGATGTTGGTGAAAAAAAGTAAAATTTGTTGTCGTGGATTCTCATTTTTGTGTATAGAGCATCTGCAATCATGCCTTCTTGACACGTTTCCAAAGGAATATAGTCAATATTGGTTGAATATTTGCTCAAGTATTCAATCTCTCTATTATCGGCCTGTTTCCCAATATCAATAATTGGAATAGCTTTATGATTGTTAGATTGGTTACTTGTGCTCCTGCATTCTAAAAATAGGAAAGCAAGTATCAGGAATGCTAAAAATCTTATTGCTGATTGAATCTTCATTTTCGTGTAAATAACAAACGAAGCTGACCTTTGGGTCAGCCTCTCTCATTCTGTAAGGATAAAATTCATTTAATCCGTAACCTCTTTGATGGCTTCACGGATTTTTGCTTCTATCTCTTCTGAAAGCTCAGGATTGTCAAGAAGCATCTGTTTTACTGCATCACGGCCTTGGCCAATCTTGCTCTCGCCGTAACTGAACCAACTGCCGCTCTTCTTTATGATGCCAAACTCAACGCCAAGGTCAATAATTTCACCAATCTTTGAGATACCCTCGCCAAAGAGGATGTCAAACTCAGCCTTCCTGAAAGGTGGAGCCATCTTGTTCTTTACAACTTTAACGCGGGTGCGGTTTCCGGTTGCATCCTCGCCATCTTTCAGTTGGGTGGTCTTTCTCACGTCAAGCCTCATTGTTGCGTAGAACTTGAGGGCATTACCGCCGGTTGTTGTCTCAGGGTTGCCAAACATAACGCCAATCTTGTCACGCAACTGGTTGATGAAGATGCAGCAGGTGTTTGTCTTGCTTATGTTTGCTGTAAGTTTTCTGAGCGCCTGACTCATAAGGCGGGCCTGGAGACCCATCTTTGAGTCACCCATCTCACCCTCAATCTCTGCTTTTGGAGTAAGGGCCGCAACAGAATCAATTACAATGATGTCGATTGCACCGGAACGGATAAGGCTGTCTGCAATCTCAAGAGCCTGCTCACCATTATCCGGTTGTGAGATTAGAAGTGTATCTACATTCACACCCAATTTCTTTGCGTATGTACGGTCAAATGCATGCTCGGCATCAATGATGGCTGCAATGCCGCCTCCCTTTTGTGCCTGGGCAATGGCGTGTATTGCCAATGTGGTTTTACCGCTGCTCTCCGGGCCATAAATCTCAATTACTCTACCTCTTGGATAACCGCCTATTCCCAAGGCATGGTCCAATGCTATTGAACCCGACGGTATTGTTGAAACCTCCCAGTTGGGCTGGTCTCCCAGTTTCATGATGGTTCCCTTACCAAAATCCTTCTCAATCTTGTCTAACGTTGCTTGTAAGGCCTTTAATTTCTCTACATTAACCTCTACACTCTTTCCTGCTTCTACACTCTCTTTTGCCATAATGTGTTTGAATTAAAAAATTAATAAATGCGCCTACAAACTTAAGAAATTCCTTTCATTATTCTGTAAATCTTTTGAAGAATTTTACAGGTTTGGAGCCATAATGATTTTTACATTCATTATATTTGCACCTTGCTGCCGAACTGGTCTCTCCAGACGGCATGGAGCAATGGAAATCTTTCCCTGACTACAGCAGGAGTCTGCGGAAAGGATATAAAAAATATAAAGTATGGCAAAGCAGAAATTATTGGGAAATACCCTGGACCAACTCAAGGAGATAGCACTCTCATTGGGCCTTCCGGCCTTTACTGCCAAGCAGATGGCGGACTGGCTCTACAAGAAAAAGGTAAGGTCGATTGATGAAATGACAAACCTTTCCAAGGCCGCACGTGAAAAACTCAATGAGAATTACATTGTAGGTATAGACAAGGCTATTGACATACAGGCCTCATCTGACGGTACCAAAAAGTACCTCTTTCCTTGCCATACCGGCAGTGCAATTGAGGCGGTGATGATTCCCGATGATGACAGGGCCACACTCTGTGTCTCTTCGCAGGCTGGCTGCAAGATGGGCTGCAAGTTCTGCATGACAGGGCGTCAGGGCTTCAAAGGCAACCTTGAGACTGCAGAGATCATTTCACAATACCTGAGCATTGATGAGAGTGATGAACTGACCAATACTGTATTCATGGGTATGGGTGAACCGCTCGACAACCTCGAAAACGTGCTCCGTGCAATTGAGATACTTACAGCGGACTGGGGCTTTGCCTGGAGTCCCAAGAGAATAACCTTGAGCAGTATAGGTGTGATGCCGGCACTCAAGGAGTTTCTGGAGAAGACCAAGGCCCATCTTGCCATAAGTCTTCATGATCCTTTCCCGCAGGAGCGCTTGTCGCTTATGCCAATGGAGAAGGCCTACCACATAGAGGATGTCATAAAACTCATCAGACAGTATGACTTTACAGGCCAGCGCAGGGTGAGTTTCGAGTATACGATGTTCAACCGCGTGAACGACACCAAAAAGCATGCTGATGCTTTGGTACGGATGTTGAAGGGCCTTGAGTGCAGGGTAAACCTCATAAGGTTCCATGCAATCCCCGACTCTCCGCTCTCACCGTCGCCAATGGCAACAATTGAGCAGTTCCGCGACAGGATAAACAGCAGCGGAATAACTGCGACAATCAGAGCCTCGAGAGGTGAGGACATACTTGCCGCATGCGGAATGTTGAGCGGTAAAAAGGAGCAGGAACTGTAACTGCATAACTCTGTTGAAGAGTCCGCAAAATGGGAAAAATGAAGCAGTAAAGGCTCATTTGGGGTTACAATGCTCTTCCTGGAAGTGTTATTTTTGTGACATAATTTGAAACGGATTCTATATGAAAAATATTCTTTGCTGCATTCTGGCCATATTCTCAGCATTTCCCCTATTTGCCTATAGCGGAGAGGTGCCCGAAGATTACCGTATGGTGTGTCAGGAGGCTGACTCAGCCGCCACAGTCAGGGATCCCGGCCGAAGACCCAAAGTGGCGCTTGTGCTATGCGGTGGCGGTGCCAAGGGTGCTGCCCATGTGGGTGTGATAAAGGCTCTGGAGGAGTCGGGAGTCAAGGTTGATATGGTGGTGGGAACCAGCATAGGAGGTATTGTGGGCGGTCTCTTTGCAATGGGGTATGATTCCCAAAAGATGGACTCCCTCTTCAGGAGTGTTGACTGGTCATATCTTCTGAGCAACAATGTGCCCAGAAAGGATCTCTCTTTTGACAAGAAACAGATGGATGACAAGTATCTGTTCAAGTTGCCATTTGCCACCTTATATGACAGGAACAGCAAGGAGCAGCGCAAACAGATGGGTGAAGATGACCTTCAGGCCGCTGTAACCCAGTTCCCTGCCGGCCTGGTAAACGGACAGAATGTCTTCAATCTGCTCACAACTCTGTCGGGAGGATACCAGGATTCAATAGATTTCCAGAAAGATCTTCCGGTGCCGTTTGCATGTGTGGCTACCGACCTTGCTACCGGCAACCAGGTTGTCCTTGATAAAGGATACCTTCCGAGTGCCATAAGGGCAACAATGGCCATTCCCGGCTACTTTACTCCTGTAACAATAGATGGGAAGGTGCTTGTAGATGGCGGTATGGTAAACAATTTTCCTACCGATGTGGCAAGATCAATGGGCGCCGACATAGTTATAGGCGTTGATATCCAAAATGACCTCAGAAGTACAGAAGAACTCAATTCGCTTCCGCAGATATTCAATCAGATAATAGGTCTTATGGGCAATGAGCGTTTTGAGACAAATCTTAAACTGGCAGATGTGCTTGTAAAGCCCGATGTCAAAGATTACGGGATGTTCAGTTTTACCCCCAGTGCAATAGATTCCCTCATAACAAACGGTTATGCGGCAGGTGTGCAGGCAAGCGGAATTTTTGACACCATTGCGCAACTGCAGCAGAAATATCCCCAAACGGGTGAGCAGAGGAAGTTTGTACCGGCAGAAGAGATCAACAGGCAGAGTTACAGGGTGGAGGAGATTGTTGTCAATGGAGTGAGCCAGTCAGATGCAAAATGGCTTCTTCGTAGGGCCGGACTTAAGGAGCAGAGTGTGGTTTCGGGAGATGACATAAACAATGCCATAGATATCTTTTACGGAACAGGCGCTTTTGCTTCAGTAAGTTACAGGATGCAGAAGACAAGATTGGGAAGGGACAGGCTGGTAATAGATTTTGTAAAGGGGCCTGCCAACATTCTGGCTGTTGGTGCCCGCTTTGACAGCGAGGAAGCCGCGGCCATACTGCTTCATCTTGGAATTCATACAAGGGATCTTTTCGGTTCAAGACTTGCAATCACAACAAGGTTGAGTTACAATGCCTATGTCCAGGCTGACTATTCATACATCTTCAAGAGATTTCCAAAGGTAAATCTCTCATATATGTTCAAGTCTACCGATATGAACATATATGAAAAGGGAGTCTTCTCCGATTATATGTCATACAACTACAACAAGGTTGAGGCGTCAATTTCAAACATATATTTGAGGAATTTTGATTTTTCAGGAGGCGTCAGGTATGAGTCGTTCAACTACAAGCACTATTTGTCGAGTTCGGTTGAGATATCAAAGGATGACCTTGATGCCGAGAACTTCCTGAGTTATTTTATAAATACCCGTATGGACAGCCGCGACAAGAAACTCTTCCCGGCAAGGGGTATGGCATTTGATGCGGAGGTGGCATTTTTCCAGCCGGGATTCAACAAGGGAAACAGTTACTTTACAAATCTAAAACTCAATCTTACAGGCGCAATTCCTCTCACTGGAAGGCTGACAATGTTGCCAAGCCTCTACTACCGATCAATGATTGGAGATGAGAAGTATCTGCCCTATATGAATTACGCCGGAGGCTCGGAGCCGGGACGCTATATCTCCCAGCAGATTCCTTTTATAGGAATCAATTATGCGGACATGTTTGAATCAAACATGATTGTGGGCAGGGTTGATTTGCGCGGGCGCATAGGAAAGAACCACTATCTCTATGGCATTGTCAATTATATGCGCAATGGCGAATCGTTTGATTATCTGTTCAATAATCATGGGCATGGCTATTGGGGTGCGGGAATCAAGTATGCCTATCAGACACCGCTCGGGCCAATAAGCGCCAACTGTCACTGGTCTGACTACAACAATAAGGTTGGCTTCTATCTTAATCTCGGATACTATTTTTAAAAACGATAACCGCTTTAAGTTTTGGTTTAATATTTACAGGAGAGTTATGGACAGGGAGCAGTTGTTGAACCGTTTGATGGCCCGTTGCAGCAGGGCTGAGTACTCTACAGGTCAGGTTGCCGCCTATGCCCGCCGTTGGCTCGACCGGGAGGTGGCGCAGGAGTGCGGAGCCAAAGGTGTTGCTGCGGCAGGATCCCAAGTGGAGGAGACCGTTGGTGCCCGAGCCGCTACAGCGGAGCATCAAGTGGTGGATGCTGTTGTCGGGAAGCAAGCGGCTCTGACCGGTCAAATGGAGCAGGAAGTCCACAATGGCCGTGAGAGGATTGTGGCCGGAATAGTGGAGCAACTTGTAAGGGAAAAGTTTGTTGATGACAGGCGCTTTGCCGCTGCTTTTGTGCGTGACAAGTTGAGGTTCAACGGATGGGGCAGACAGAAGATAGTTTACAAATTGCGTTCATTGGGAGTGGAGCAGAGCATAATTTCGGAGGCCATAGACCAAAACTACTATGGCGGACAAGGGGCGGGTACCGTCTCAGAGGTGCTTGAAAAACTTGTCTCAAACAAATGGAACTCCCTGTGCAGAAGGGATGAACGCAAACTCGGTAGCGGAGGCAATGCGGAGCAGGAATATAAGGCCATACAGGCACGCAGGGCGGCGGTCCTGCGTTTTGCAACAAGTAGAGGGTTTGAGTATGAGGAGATTCTAAAATGTTTAAATAACATTGTTTAATTAGGGTTTAATGCGTACCTTAGCAGAATATTTTCAGGATATGATTCAACAGGAACAGATAAAGGATTGTAAAGAGAGGATTGAGGCCTTAAGGAGGTCTCTTTGACTATGATGCAAAGGTAGTTGAGGTTGAACGCGGTACAGAAAGGTCAACTGCTGCAGATTTTTGGGACGATCCAAAGGCAGCCGAAAAGTTCCTCAAGGAGTTGAGCGGAGTCAAGTATTGGGTAACTGCCCTGGATTCGCTCAAGTCGGGTGTGGAGGATCTGGAGGTGCTGTATGAGATGGCGCAGATGGAGGAGGATGCATCCATGGAGCAGGAACTTGATGCGGAGTATGCCTCGCTTGTAGCAAAGATTGATGAGATTGAGGCCAAGAGCATGTTGGGAGAGGAGGGTGACAATCTCGGAGCCCTGCTCAAGATAAACTCTGGCGCAGGTGGAACAGAGAGCAATGACTGGAGCATGATGCTCTTGCGCATGTATACCAGATGGGGAGAGCGCAATGGCTATAAAGTCTCTGTATATGATGTTATTGATGGTGATGAGGCAGGAATAAAGTCTGCTACCGTAGAGATCGAGGGTGACTTTGCTTACGGCTATCTCAAGGCTGAGAATGGCGTCCACAGGCTTGTGCGCATATCGCCGTTCAATGCCCAGGGCAAGAGACAGACAACATTCTCTTCTGTTTTTGTATATCCTCTTGTAGATGAATCAATAGAGATTACTATAAACCCTGCAGACCTTGAGTGGGACACTTTCCGTTCAAGCGGTGCCGGAGGACAGAATGTAAACAAAGTGGAGACAGGTGTGAGGGTAAGGCATATCCCGAGTGGAATTGTGGTTGAAAATACGGAGACGCGCTCACAGTTGGACAACAGGCAGAATGCTTTGCGTATACTCAAATCTCACTTGTATGAGATTGAACTTGCAAAGAAGCGTGAGAAACAGGCCGAACTTGAGGGGCAGAAGAAGAAGATTGAGTGGGGATCGCAGATTCGCAGTTATGTGCTCCATCCTTACAAGATGGTCAAGGATTTGAGGACCGGATGCGAGACCTCAGATACCCAGGCTGTGCTTGACGGCGATTTGAACGAGTTCATGCGCCGGTATCTGCTGGAGAATACACGGCAGTAGTTGAGGCAGGCTCTGCTCGGGGTGTTGGAAGCAGACCGGATTTGGGGCCGGCAGAGCATCAGGAACCTTGTGCCGGAAAGCAATGCACAGGAAGATTTGCGAAAAAAAGGAATGCTTGGCTTGGGGGCAATGCACTGGCAGATTTGCAAGAGATGCAACAATGGTTTGAGTGTGATGCGAAGTGTGATTTGCAATAAATGCGATGCTGGTATTGAGAGTAATGCTATGGCAGATTACGAGCAATGTAATGCAGGGTATGAGAGCAATGCACAGGAAGATTTGCGAAAAAAGGAATGATTTTAGAGATTTATTAAATATATCATAATAAAATAATATACTATGGAATTCAAATATCATGAGATGTTCCCTATGGGACAGGATACTACACAGTATCATCTTTTGACTAAAGATTATGTCTCTGTTGCCAACTTTGAGGGCAATGAGATCTTGAAGGTGGAGCAGGAGGGTATAAGACTTCTTACCCGTCAGGCTTTCCATGATGTTTCATTCATGCTCAGACCTGAGCATAATGAGATGGTTGCAAAGATCCTTAATGATCCGGAGGCAAGCCAGAACGACAAGGCTGTCGCACTTACATTCCTTTTGAATGCAAATGTTTCAGTTAACGGACAGTTGCCTCTTTGTCAGGATACAGGTACTGCTACAATTGTTGCAAAGAAGGGTCAGAATGTATATACAGGCGGTGGTGATGAGGCTTCAATCTCTCACGGTGTTTATGATACATATACAACCGACAACTTGCGCTATTCACAGACTTTGGCCCTTGACATGTACAAGGAGAAGAATTCAGGAAACAACCTTCCTGCACAGATTGACATCTTCTCGGTTGATGGCAACGAGTACAAATTCCTTTTTGTAGCGAAGGGTGGCGGATCTGCAAACAAGACATACCTTTTCCAGGAGACAAAGGCTCTCTTGACTCCAGAGAAACTCGAGAACTTCCTTATTGAGAAGATGAAGACTTTGGGTACAGCCGCTTGTCCTCCTTACCATATTGCTTTTGTAATTGGCGGAACATCGGCAGAACTTAACCTCAAGACTGTAAAACTTGCTTCTGCAAAATATTACGATGCACTTCCAACTGAAGGCGGAGAGGGCGGACACGCTTTCCGTGACATCGAGATGGAGAAGAAACTTTTGAAAGCGGCGCATTGCCTTGGAATAGGTGCGCAGTTCGGCGGCAAATATTTTGCCCATGATATAAGGGTTATCCGTTTGCCTCGTCACGGTGCTTCTTGCCCTGTAGGTATGGGTGTAAGTTGTAGCGCAGACCGTAACATCAAGGGTAAGATCAACAAAGACGGTATCTGGTTGGAGACTCTTGACAGCAATCCTGCAAGATTGATTCCTGAGAAATATTTGAACTCTACCCATTCACACGGTGTTGTGATTGACCTTAACCGTCCTATGAACGAGGTTTTGGCAGAGTTGAGCAAATATCCTGTATCAACACAGTTGCTTTTGAACGGTACAATCATAGTTGGTAGAGATATCGCACACGCAAAACTTAAAGAGCGTATCGACAACGGTGAGGGTCTTCCTGAGTATATCAAGAACCATCCAATCTACTATGCAGGCCCTGCAAAGACTCCTCAAGGAATGCCTAGCGGTTCATTTGGCCCTACAACAGCAGGCCGTATGGACAGTTATGTAGATTTGTTCCAGGCAAATGGCGGAAGCATGATCATGATTGCAAAAGGAAACCGCAGCCAACAGGTAACTGACGCATGTAAGAAACATGGCGGTTTCTATCTTGGAAGTATCGGAGGTCCTGCCGCTATCCTTGCAAAAGACAATATCAAGAGTGTGGAGTGTGTTGAGTATCCTGAGTTGGGTATGGAGGCAATCTGGAAGATTGAGGTTGAGAACTTCCCTGCATTCATCCTTGTAGATGACAAGGGCAATGACTTCTTTACCCAGATCAAACCAATCTGCTGCAAATAGAACATGCCTGTGGCCTGCCGCACTTTGATGGATGAGTTCCCATGGCGGTTATCTCTATGCAGGATTCCCGAAGGCAGGCATATATAGATAAATGAAACACCCCTGAAGTTACAAACCAACGTACTTCAGGGGTGTTCTCTTTTCCTTCCTCCCTTTTTCACACCATTTCCCCAATAGCATTCTCATCCACAAAACCACCGCTTTTGGTGGATGACTTCAGTTTCGGAGAGAGTTCCTCCACAGAACCACCGCTTTTTGTGGACGAACCCAGTTCCAGATGACGTTCCTCCACAAAGCCACCCTCTTTTGCGGACGAGCCCGGTTCAGAAGGCGTTCCTCCACAGAACCACCGCTTTTTGTGGATGACTTCGGTTTCAGAAGGCGTTCCTCCACAGAACCACCGCTTTTTGTGGATGACTTCAGTTTCAGAGAGAGTTCCTCCACAGAACCACCGTTTTTTGTGGACGAACCCAGTTCCAGAAGACGTTCCTCCACAGAACCACCGCTTTTTGTGGATGACTTCGGTTTCAGAGAGAGTTCCTCCACAGAACCACCGCTTTTTGTGGATAAAACTGTCGGGAAGAGAGTTATTTCAAAACGACCTCTATGAGCACAGGGTTGGACTCTTCGTTAATGCGCGATGCAATCTCCTTCATCTTTGGTGAATTGTACTTACGGCTCAATTCCATGAATTTCCCGGCATCACAAAAAGAGAACATGCTTTTGCCCTGAATGGCCAAAGGCCAGAAAGGCATTCCGTTGTCAAGATCATTGTAAAACGCGCCACAGACATTTCCGTGACTTTCGTCTGTTGCATCTTCATAAGGTTTAAGGAGGATTGCCCTGTTTTTTATCTTGTCATAAATCAAATGACCGTTGCCATTCTTGTCTGCGTACTCGTCAAATAATTCGGGTATACGCATACTTAAAAATATCAGGCTCTTGGATTCATATTCAATGTGAGCAGAAATGTCATCTTCATTTCCTGCATTCTCTATCTTTCTAAAACGGCCATAGTCTACTGCCAATCTTGGAGTTATGCAGTTCTCTTTTACAATATATGCAGTATCTTTGAGCCAATGGAAAAATACGCACTCCCCATCATTAAGGTATAGTGAGCCGGAATAATACGCAGGTGGGAATTGTACCAATGCCCCGTTGGGCAGTTTCATTTTTAACTCTTTCTTTACAGGCCGCCTCAATTCCATCTCCCACTTCTTCTCAAGAGTGGAATCTGTCATCACCAACCATTGCTCTCCGTTCTTCTTATCCATGGTCAACAGATAAAAATTACCCTTGCCATCGTAGCCTATATTCTGAATATTTTGTGAATATGAGGTTACCATTCTGCCATTGAACTGACGGCTGGTTGACTCCTGACCGGCAAGGAACTTGTCAAATGGTATATCTTCCCATGTCTTGACATCATCAAGGGAGTAGATGACGGCCTTGTTGCCGCCTTCAACCATTACTGCATTTCTGTCCTCCAAAGGAATAATTGATCTGATGGCCATAAACTCGCCTTTTGCCCTTCCCTTGGATCCTACATTTCTGATGAATTTTCCATCTCTGGCAAAAACATGGAGAGTCTTCATAAAATCTGAACTTGGAATGAAAATATGATTTTCATCCATTGATACATCGGCAATCCGGCCCAAAAGAGCAGAAGTGTCACTTTCAAGAGTATAATATCTGATCTCAGATGCGTAATCACTCAATTTGACCTCCCCGGCATTTTTTAAAGCCTCTTCAATGTCAATGACTTCAATTCCCCGGCTATTACTGCCGGAGTCGCTGTTGCAACTCCACAATATAAAGAGTGTTACTATTGTGAAGCATAGTTGAACAATAGGTCGTGCAATAATTTTTTTTCTCATAATGAATGGTGAACCGAATTAAGTTTAACCTATCTTTAACAAATGTCAGATATTGTATTTAACAAAGATAGATATTTAAAAGATATGTAAGTTTTATTGTTGCAATGGGATAATATGCTACAATTATTGGGCCTGTGTCAAACTTTTTTTGGGGAGTGTAAGACTTTTTAAAAATACACTTTTATAAGTTATTGATAATCAGATATGAAAAAATTAAGATGTCAAACTTTTTTTTATGGTGTCAAACTATATTTTAGTTAACTTCGTGTAAATAAGTGTGCCCGCACGTGGCAATAGTTGTGAGGCTTTTGCATATTGGGCAATATCTGGCTCATGATCTGTTTTTGGAGATGGGTGCCTGTTTATACAGGTATTCCTTCGCCCTGTTTCCGGGAGATGCAGTGTCTGGAGCAACATTTGCCAATACCAATGTTGCTGGAAAGTTCCAGTGTAGAGAGTTGCCATTTGCCGGCTGCCTGGTTTTGGGGAGAAAATTCCGGGTCCAATCTCGTTTTGAAATCTAACAAGGTGGAAAAACTGGCGCAATTTTGTGTAAAAAGGGCGCAACACTCCTTTTTGCTGATACTGATAATCTGAGTGTTATGCCCAAAAAAGGCTTTGTTGTGGAGCAAAATGGCCCGGCAACCATGCGTGGAGTGGTTTTTTGGAGGAGCCTTTATTAAATTTGCAAGAGAGACGGGTATGAGCAATTTTTTTTAGATGATGAGATTGTTGTTTTATAACTATAAGAGAATCAAATAATTATATATGCTATGATGAGATTTTAAATTTTGAAGTTAGGTATGTAAGGTGTTAATTTTGTAACGTGAAGCAGTGCAAAGCCGAGTACACGACAAGAGCGATTGGGTGTGTAAAAGAGTGTGTGAGACAGAGTCCTGCAGAGTAGGGTGCTGAGGTATAGAGTGATGAAAGAAACTGAAAAATTTACAGAATTAACATTTTAAAGTTATAGATTATGAAAAGGATTTTTGATTCAATTTTGGTCGCAGTGGCTTTTGTTGCCATTTCTATAGTGGCGGTATCATGTGGTGCGGGAACCGATGGAGGCAAGGCAAAAAAAGAGGTAGTTCCGGTATTGGATTTTGATGAGGCTTTGGCAAATGTTGAAGATGTCAAGTTGAGTGAGTTTGCCACCTCTGTGAGGTATATTCCGCTTGAGACCAATCAGGAGTCTCTTGTTGGTGGCCATAATATTGGCGATTTCAGGGTTAAGGATGGTGTGGGATTCTTCTTTAGAGCAACTTTCCAGGAGAAGATTGGTGTAAGGTTTTTTTCTCCCGATGGAGAGTTTATAAGACCAATAGGTGTAAAGGGTAGGGCAAAGGGTGAGTTCCTCTACAACACTGTGGTTATACCATCCTTTGACAGGGATGAGATTGCAATTGGAGGTCCGAATGGGTTGGCTGTTTATACTTTGGAGAATGAGTATGTGAAGAATGTCAGTTATGACACCTTGAGCAAATATAATCCGTTTGTTGTGGGTTACAGTTACATTGGTGACGGCAAGTATGATGCAGTGGCTGGTTTGCGTATGAATGTAAAGGATGGGGAAGAGAACCTGGTTGTGCCGGTATTTGGTGAGGATGGAAGTGTTGAAAGAGTATTTCCTGTAATGGAAGAGGGGACACATCAATACAAGTTTGTAAACGGACCTGACGCCGGAGTGGCAATGAAGAATGTCAATATTGGCTTAAGACGTGATTTTGGTGGCAACTCATATTATTTAAGGGCAGGAACTGAGCATGAAGATACTCTATATATGTTTGGCAAGGATTACAGACTTGTTCCATTTATGGTATTTGATTACGGAGTATACAAAGCAGCAAGGGAGCAGGGACTTTATCCAAATTACCTGCAGATATCAAATTCAATGATTGCTCAGATAAACGACACATATCTTTTCCCTATTACTGTACCTGCTATTGATTTCCCTGATTTTGAAAAGTTTTCAGAGACTCTTAGTAAAAGTACAGTGCTTTACAATCCTCAGAAATATCAGGTAAGGACTTTGAGCCAAGACAAACGTACCGGCATGACAGGATTTGTAAATGACATTGATGGCGGTATTCCTTTTTATCCCGATGTAATTGAAGGAAACAAGATGTACCAGGTGATAGACGCCATATCATTCATTGATTTGGCATCCTTGAGCAATTCGCCAAAGATGAAGGCGGTGGCCAAAAAGTTGGGTGAGGAGTCAAATCCGGTTGTAATAGAGGTGACACTGAAGGATTAAAGATGATGATTGTAGATAGGAAGACAGAAAGGTTGCTTTGTAGGACATATTATTGTAAATTCGCAGTTTAACTTAATTTGAAGAATTATATGAAATCTCCAGGAGCGTACATTAAAGCATTGTTGTGTGCATGGGTAGTGGCTGTTTCAGCGATTGTTGCACATGGACAGGAAGAGAGCCCCCTCGTAAAGAAGAGACTCTCGCTTACATTGGATGATGTAATTGAACTTGCCAGGGAACAATCTCAGGCGGCTTTGGTAGCAAAGCACTCATTTACAGTGAAATATTGGCAATATAGAACATATAAGGCCCAGTTCCTTCCATCATTGAACCTCAGTGCGCAACTTGGTCAGTTCAACCGCTCTTTGAGGGCTTTGCAGGATGCAGAGACCGGTAGGACCAATTACATTGAGAACAATTCAATGTCAAACTCCCTCAATTTGTCAATTGACCAGAACATACCTTTTACTGGAGGTACGGTCTCTTTGTATACAAACCTTTCGAGGTTGGACCAGTTCTCTCCCTATGATGAAATAACTTATAATTCACAACCAATAAACATCTACTATAATCAGCCGATTACTGCTTTCAATACACTCAAATGGGAGAAAAAGATTGCTCCAAAGGAGTTTGAACTTGCAAAGAAACAGTATCTTGAGAGCATGGAGGCGGTTACAATCTCTGCCACTACATATTTTTTCAGGCTTCTTCTTGCCCAAGGAACCCTTGAGATGGCAAAGAGGAGTTATGAAAACAACAAGACAATGTACGGCATCTCCCAGGAGAGGTTCAAATTGGGAACTATCCAGAAGAATGAGTTGCTGCAGTTGGAGTTGAGTGTCCTCAATGATGAATTGAAGGTAAGTGATGCCGAAATGAACCTTATGATGGCCATGACACAACTCAGGACCTTTATAGGTTTCAATGAGAGTGTTGACATTGACCTTCAGGTTCCTGGTGTGGCTGAAAATCTGATGCTTGATTATGACCTTGTGCTCAACAAGTCGTTTGCAAACTCAACCTTTGGCCTCAGTAACCAGATAAGCCAATTGGAAGCGCAGAGGAGTGTGGCTCAGGCTAAAGCCAGCAATGGCCTCCAAGCGAGCCTTTTTGCCAGATTCGGCTTGAACCAGGTGAATGAAGAGTTGGCCAATGCTTACAAAAATCCTATGGATCAGGAGGCTTTTGGACTTACCTTAAGTTTGCCTATCATAGACTGGGGCTTGGGCAAAGGTAGAGTGAAAGTTGCCAAATCGCAGCAGGAGGTAATGGAGTCACAGATTATCCAGAAGGAGCAGGAGCGCAGGGAAGACGTTATGTTGCAGGTGCTTCAGTTCAACCTTCAGTCTGCCCAATGTGAGGTTTCAAAGAAGGCCGACAATGTAGGAAAGATGAGGTATGAGTCAGCCAAGGAGAGATTCCTTAACGGAACAATAAGTGCAACTGACCTCAATGTGGCACAGAATGAGATGGACAACGCCACATCGCAGTATCTGACCAGTCTGCAGAATTATTGGACATACTACTATACTATCAGGCAGATGAGCCTTTATGACTATATTGAGAACAGGCCTCTTGATGCTGATTTTGAAAGATTAACCGGAGAAAAAATAGAGAAAAATGATAAGTAGAAGAGCAATTTCACAATTCAGTATGCGTGCGATAGCCGCAGCACTGATACTATTGGGCGCGTCTGCCTGCAAGAATGAGAGTAATGAATCTGAACTTGAGGCTGCAAAGGGTGATTATGTTGCAGAACGCAATTTTGTGGATACAATGTTGCTCAAGAAGGCCGATTTCAATCTTGAAATTGTAAGCAACGGTAATTTGAGGGCGGTCAAGAAGGCCAATATGGTATTCAAGAACTCCGGAATGATTGAAAAGGTATTCAAAAAGAATGGCGATGCTGTAAGAAAGGGCGATACCATCGTTACCCTCGACAGAAAACTCCTCAAGATGAAACTTAACCAGTCTCAGATAAATATGGAGAAGGCCGAACTTGACTTTACAGATAACCTTCTTGGATTCGGTTATGGAAAGGATACCGCCAATATTCCTGATGATATTGTGAGGATTGCTGCAATCAGATCTGGCTATCTTGCCGCAAAACACGAATTGGAGAGTGCCAGGATGGATCTTGCAAATGCTGCAATTGTTGCTCCTTTCAGCGGTGTGGTTGCAAACTGTAAGGTGAAGCCTTATGAGCAGAGCAAGGATGAGATATGCAGCATCATAGACAACTCCACCTTTGACGTTGAGTTCAACCTGCTTGAGAGTGAGTTGAATTATGTAAGGCCGGGCCAGACTGTAAAGGTGACTCCATACATTGATGCAAACAGTACATACTCAGGTATAGTAAAGGAGGTTAACCCTATGGTTGACGACAAGGGCCAGGTGAGGATAGTTGCATCTATCGCAAACAAAGGGGGCAAACTCATTGAGGGTATGAATGTGAAGATCTATATAGAGAGCATATCGCACAATAAACTTGTAGTGCCAAAGAGTGCTGTTGTAATCAGGGACGGATATGATGTACTG
Source organism: Bacteroidales bacterium (assembly GCA_015060245.1). Taxonomy (GTDB): domain Bacteria; phylum Bacteroidota; class Bacteroidia; order Bacteroidales; family UBA932; genus Egerieousia. The sequence continues at coordinate 122,533 of SUYU01000002.1, forward strand.
TTTACCTATAATGACGCCACTTCAAAGGCAGAGTGGGTATATGTAGATATCCTTGAGTCCAACAGTACACAGCATGTTGTGAGAGGCAATGAGCAGAAGAATGCCGAACTCAATGAGGGTGCTGTGGTTATAACAAGCGGCAACCTTAACCTTGCAGAGGGTTCAAGAGTGGAACTCAAGAAGTAACAATACCTGCGCGTATTGCAAATAAAACGACTAACCATTTAAAGTAGAAATTATGATAGGCAAATTGATAGAGAGGCCTATAGCCGTGACTATGTGTATCATAGCCATCCTGGTTCTTGGAGGAGTGGCCATTGGTATGCTTCCGGTGTCACTTATGCCTAATGTAGATATTCCGCAGATTACAATCCAGGTGACTTCAAAAGGCTCATCGGCCCGTGAACTTGACCAGAATGTAATGAAGAGGCTCCGCAGGGAGATGATCCAGATTCCGGGTCTCAAGGAGATTACCTGTGAAGCCAACAACGGTGGCGGAACAATCTTCATGCAGTTTGAGCACAATACAAATATCGATTACAGTTTCATTGAGATAAATGAGCGTGTCGACAGGGCGGTTTCATCATTCCCAAAAGATATGGAGCGTCCCAAGGTAATCAAGGCCAGTGCAACCGATATACCGGTGTTTTTTATTGATATAACATCTGATAACCAGTCGGTTGAGAGTTTCCTTGAGTTGAGCCGCTTTGCAAAGGAGGTGATCTCTAAAAGAATTGAGCAGATACCTCAAGTGGCAATGGTTGATGTGAGTGGAGTGCTCGGCTCAAGATATATAATCGAGCCCGACAATGCCAAGATGAAGTCATTGGGAATTACAATTGATGATCTTGAGAATGCCATTGACAACAACAATATAACATTGGGTAATCTCTCAATCAAGGATGGCCATTACCAGTGGAACATCAGGTTTGACTCGGAGGTGAATGATATAGAAGATATAAAGAACATCTATCTCAATATCCATGGCAGGCTCTATCTGATAAAGGATATTGCAAATATCGTTGAGGAGCCGGCTCCTGCAGCGGGAATGGTGCGCTCAAATGGCCGTAGAGCAGTGACCTTTGCAGTGATCAAGCAGTCTGATGCCAGAATGAGTGACCTCAAGGTTGAACTTGACAAACTCATGGCATCATTCAATGTGGAGTATCCCGAGGTAACTTTCAATGTCACAAGAAACCAGACAGAACTTCTTGACTACTCGATTGACAACCTCAAGAGCAACATCATTGTGGGTGCAATTCTTGCGATTCTTGTAATCTTCCTTTTCCTCAAGGATTTCAGGTCGCCGTTGCTCATCTCAATAACAATTCCTCTTGCTTTGGTGGTGTCGTTGCTTTTAATGTATCTTGTGGGAATTACAATAAACATCATTTCATTGTCGGGTCTCATATTGGGTATAGGTATGATGGTTGACAACTCAATCATTGTAATAGACAACATAACCCAGCGCAGGGAGCGTGGTGATGACCTCACTACAGCCATTGTCAAGGGTACGAATGAGGTCTTTTCTCCAATGTTGAGTTCGGTGCTTACAACCTGTTCGGTATTTGTTCCGCTTATCTTCTTGAGCGGTATTGCAGGTGCCCTCTTCTATGACCAGGCAATGGCTGTGGCAATTGGTCTGTTTGCATCGCTCTTTGTGGCAGTACTGGCAATTCCGGTGTACTACAGATTCCTTTACAAGAAGAATCCGGAGTTGAATGAGAACAAGTATCTCAAGAAAATACAGATTGACTATGATGCAGTTTATGAAAAGGGCCTCAAATGGGTATTCCGCCATCAGAAATTGTCATGGTGCATATTCTTGTCATTCATTCCTTTGACTATCCTTACCTATATAGTCATTGACAAGTCCAAACTTCCGCCTCTTACCCATACTGAGTGCGTGGTGGAGATTGACTGGAACTCCCCTTTGAACCTTGAGGTGAGTGATGCCAGAATAACCGAGTTCCTTGACCATTTCAGGGAGAATATAGTTGAGTCAAATGTGCTTGTAGGAACACAGGATTTCTTGTTGTCGCATACAAGTGCCATAGAGAAATCGCAGGCCATAGTCTATATAAAGGCAACATCGGCGCATGTGCTTGAGAAGATGGAGAAGGATATGCTTGAATATCTTACAAACAGATATCCTTACGGTACTTTTGGCATCAAGCAGGCTACAAATATCTTCAACCTCATATTCTCAGAAAATGAGCCGGATCTTGTGGCCATGATAAAACCAAGAGACGGCAGTTCCCTCAATCCTGATGAACTCAACAAGTTCCTTGGGGAGATTGGCAAGGAGATGCCTGACCTCTATCTGGAGCCGGTGTTGTGGCAGGAGCAGATAATGTTTGTGACCAATCAGGAGCGGATGGCGCTTTACAATATAAAGGAGAGTCAGATCCACTCGGCATTGAGCAGTGCCACACGTGAGAATACAATGTTCTCGATAAAGAACGGTTCATTCTCGATACCTGTAGTATTTGCAGATTCCGACGGCAGTGCAAATAATCTGCTGTCGCTCAAAATAAGGAGTGTAACAGATAATGGAGATGTCAGATATGTGCCATTGTCATATCTTGTAACCGAAAAGCGCGTAAGGGATCTGAAGAGTGTCGTTTCGGGTAAGGATGACAACTACTATCCGTTGAACATTTTTGCTTCTGATGAGGATGTGCCGACAATTGTCTCTACAATCAATGCTCTGGCAAAGGCAGACGGGAAATATACAGTAACGTACAAAGGTGCCTACTATTCGAGCCGTGAACTCATCAATGAACTTGTTATGGTGCTTGTAGTTTCACTGTTGCTGCTCTTCTTCATTCTTGCGGCGCAGTTCGAGTCTGTGGTGCAGCCGTTCATCATATTGTCGGAGATACTGGTAGACCTCTTTGGCGCCCTCTTCCTGTTGTGGATTTGCGGTTCGGGCATAAACTTGATGTCTCTTATCGGTATAGTTGTAATGTGCGGTATCATCATCAATGACTCAATCCTCAAGGTTGATACAATCAATTCATTGAGGAAGCAGGGATACGGATTGTTGAGGGCGGTGATGCTTGCCGGCAACAGAAGGCTCAAGCCTATCATCATGACCAGTTTGACCACAATACTTGCAATTGCTCCATTCCTTGTAAGGGGTGATATGGGTTCTGATTTGCAGTATCCTTTGTCGGTGGCTCTTATTGGAGGAATGATTTTGGGAACAATCGTGAGTGTCTTCTTTATCCCTATTTTGTATTACGAAATCTATAGAAAGAGAAAATAATGAACAGACTTCCGTCATTTTCGGTCATACTGATATTTATGGTCCTCATAGTTGCGGGAGCAGGAACGGCTCCGCTTCTGAATATCCAGTATGAGCCTTCTCACAAGCAGAGCCGCCTGAGTGTGAATTTCAGTTGGCCTGATGCTTCCGCCAAGTTGGTGGAGATGGAGGTTACATCAAAGATAGAGGGCCTCGCTGCCTCAATCAAGGGAGTTGAGAAGGTCTCTTCTGTATCAAGGAAGGAGAAGGGTTCTGTGGATATTGTATTCAAGAAGAGTACCAATATGGAGAGTGCCAGGTTTGAATTGGCCACCCTTATAAGGCAGATATACAAAGGTTTGCCTGATGGTGTGACCTATCCGGCAATCTCAACCTCATCTACAGGACGAGAGGCAAAGGCAATATTGACCTTTACTGTAAATGCAGATATTCCTACCCAGGAGATTGAGACCTACTGTCAGGACAATATAGTAAAGGCTTTGGGCCTTATTGATGGTGTAAACAGTGTGGACCTTACAGGTGCAACACCTTTCTTCAGGGAACTTGCATATGATCCGCAGATGCTTGATGCTTATGGAGTCTCCACAAGTGATGTAATGGCGGTGATTAGTAGCGCTATGGGTGAGGCCAAGATTGTGGGCTCCGTATCAAATGTGGGAATATTACTGACCAATGACATTGACCCCGAAAGGCTTGAAGAGATTCCTATAAAGAGTGTAAATGGCCGTGTTATAAGGGTGGGGGACATTGCTACAATGTCATATAAGGAGAAGGAGCCTACCATGTACAGCAGAATCAATGGCCTTAACACCATTAACATCTCCATCTATCCTGAGCCTTATGTGAATACCATTGATGTATGTGACAAGGTAAAGGCAAAGATGAATGAACTCTCATTGAAGTTCCCCGATAAGTTTGCCGTAATAATAGCCTATGACACATCAATTGAACTTCAGAATGAGATTGACAAGATTGTTGTGAGAACTGTGCTCTCATTGATAATCCTGCTCCTGTTTGTACTTGCGGTCAGCCGCAGTTTCAAGTATCTGGCTGCAATTAGCATAGCATTGGCTGCAAATATATTCATTGCATTCATATTCTATGTGCTGTTTGACCTGGAGATACATCTCTATTCAATGGCGGGAATAACCGTTTCGTTGGGCATTATCATAGACACCTCAATTGTAATGGTGGCCCACTACGGGTATTACAAGAACAGAAAGGCTTTCCTTGCAATCCTTGGAGCCCAATTGACAAGTATAGGCGCCCTTGCTATAGTATTCTTCCTGCCTGATGATATAAAGGCAAATCTGGTGGATTTTGCGGCTGTAATCATTATAAACCTTGCAATTTCGCTGGTTGTCTCTTACTTGCTGATTCCTGCGCTGGTTGATACCATGCATGTCTCGGAGCGACAGAGTATCTCGGGACTGAAGAACAAGAGGGGCATTATAAAATTCAACAGATTCTACGGACGCTTCATAATGTTCGGAAAAAGGCACAAATGGGCAACCTTTGTAATTGTGGTACTGCTCTTTGGTCTTCCGGTAGACAAACTCCCTACAAAAATGGAGTATGAGAAGGGCACCGACAGCACCTTTGTGGATCTCTACAACAAGACATTCGGCAGCCAGTTCTATGTGAGCAACATGAAGGATATTGTGGAGAAGTCCCTTGGCGGTACCATGAGGCTTTTCAATAAGCGCTCGGCCGGTGCCGGTTTTGGCGGCAACAGGACTCCTGCCCGTCCGGTACTCTCAATCAATGCCTCCCTCCCCGACGGCTGTACAATCGGACAGTTGAATGAGATTGTGATGGGTATGGAGAACTATCTCTCCCAATTTGATGAGATAGAGAGATTCACCACTCAAATAACAAGTTATAAAAATGCATCAATCGAGGTGCGTTTCAACAAGGATATTGAGAATTCATACATTCCTCTGATGATCAAGAGTGAGGTAATTGCAAAGGCTAACGATTTTGGCGGAGCCAACTGGAGTGTGAGGGGTCTTGATGACCAGATGTTCAGCAATGTCATTGGAGGCGGATACAAGAACCAGCAGATAACGCTCACCGGTTACAATTATGATGAACTCTACAGGTATTGCCAGATACTGGCCCAGAGCCTCTCAAACAACGGCCGTGTGCGTGATCCTGGTATTTACGGCGAAGTGGGCTGGGGCAATTCACTCTCGATGTTTGAGTATGTGATTGATTATGACAGACACAAACTTGCCTCGTACAATCTCTCATTGAGGGATGCCTTTTCAACATTGAGCGAGCAACTCTACAGCCAGGCGGCAGGTGCCTATTATGATGAGAACGGCAATAAGATGGATGTTGTGCTCTCTTCCAGGAATAAGGATGTTTTTGATGTCTGGAATCTGAAGAATGAGTATATAGCGGTAGGCGACAAAAAGTTGCGCTTCTCTGATATTGGCCAGATCACTAAAGTGAGCAGCGGTAATGACATCTACAGGGAAGACCAGCAATACAGACTTGTTGTGGCGTATGACTATATTGGAACTACCGAGCAGGCCAACAGACTGCAGAAGAGGGAGGTGAAGAAGATGAACGAACAGATTCTTCCGATTGGTTACAAGGCCGAAGGCTCCTCAAACAGAGGTTGGGGCGACAGGGCCGGCCTGAAGCAGTTTGCCATGATCATGCTTATTGTTGCAATCATCTATTTTGTATGTGCGGTACTGTTTGAATCACTCGTGTTGCCATTGGTGATAATTGGCCTTATTCCGGTATCAGTCATAGGTGTGTATGTAATATTTGCAATTACCGGGTGCCGGTTTGACCAGGGCGGATTTGCCTCGCTGGTAATGTTGGCAGGTATAGTTGTAAATGCAGGTATATATGTTGTAAATGAGTACAGAGTCCAGATGAGTGAGAAGAAATATAGGGGTTTGAACCTTTATATAAGGGCCTTCAACCATAAGATCATCCCTATATTGCTTACAGTGCTCTCCACAGTCCTTGGCCTTATTCCATTCCTGATGGATGGTCCGTCTGAGGCGTTCTGGTTTGCCTTTGCAATCGGAACAATGGGCGGTCTGCTCTTCTCATTGATAGCATTGGTTATTATTATGCCTATATGGACCCCTCTTTTGAAGAAGGGAGAGAGAATATAGTTTGGTTAGAAGGAGGATTTGTGAAGGACGGAGAATCCCCACAGATGTGTATGAACTACACTTCTGTGGGGATTCCCAATTTATATCAGTCTCCGGTCTTCAGTCTCCGGTCTTCAGTCTTCAGTCTGGAGAGTTGAGCCTATACAATCATGCCTTTAAGTTCGCAGCCGTTGTATTTGCCGTTCTCAATGGTATGCTGTCCGTTTACAATCACATGCTCAACGCCCTTGCCGAACTGGTGAGGGTTGTTGTAGTCTGCAGTGTCAATGATTGTTTCAGGATTGAATATCACAATGTCAGCAGCATAGCCAGGAGTAATGAGACCTCTATCTTTCAAGCCGATTCTTGAAGCAGGGAGGGCGGTACATTTGTAGATACCTGTAGCAAGATCGCAAATCTTGTCTTCCCTGATATATTTGCCAAAGAACCTCTGGAATGTTCCGTAAGAGCGTGGATGAGGAATTGATGAACCGAGAGGGCCTTCAGGAGAGTATACGCTGCCGTCTGAAGCAGGCATTCCAAGTTCGTGGGCAAGGAACATCCTGACATTATCCTCGGTCATTGCAAAACCGGCCATCTGTACACCAAGATTCTCTGAAATGAGCAAATGTCTGATCATTGGCCATGGATCCATACCTGAAATCTTGCAGCACTCCTCTATATTCTTTCCTGAGTATGCGGCATTTTCTGCATTTCTGCAGGCTGCTATAAGAACATTCTGAGGGCCACCGAGGCGTTTTACCCTGCTCTCGGCATAGGCTCCTATCTTGTCACTCAAGGTCTTGTTGTTCAATCTCTTCAAGATGTCCTCATCAGAACCGTCTCTCAAATCCAAAGGAATGAATGAGGTAAGGCCGGTAGAGAATGCAATGTAAGGATAGCGGTCAAAGGCAACATTTATACCCTCTTTACGTGCCTCCTCAATAATCTTGAGCATATTGGGACCTTTGTGCCAATTGGCTGCATTTTGGGCCTTAAGGTGAGAAATCTGCAATCGTACACCAGATTTGCGGGCAATGTCAATGGCTTCAATTATAGACTCTTCAACCCTGTCATCCTCATTTCTCATGTGGATTGCAAAGAGACCGTCATGTTTTGCCACAACTTTGCACAACTCAACAATCTCCTCATTGGTAGCATAGGATCCCGGTGCGTACTCCAGTCCGCATGACAATCCAAGACTGCCCATCTCCATCTCCTTGTCAAGTATGCCGCACATCTTTACAAGTTGTTCAGGTGTTGCTGCCACGTTGTTGTCTCCCACAACGGCAGAACGCAACTGGCCCTGGCCGGTATAACTCTTGTAGTTTATGCCAATCTTCTTCTCTTTCAATGCTGCATAGAATCCGTCAATATCTTGCCAGAAAGGGTATCCGTATCTTGACTGGCCTTGTTTTGAAGCAAAATACTCATCCGAGTATGGGAACGGAGAGTCGCCGCAGTTGCCGCCTATATCGGTTGTAACACCTTGGTATATACGGCTGTCGCCAAGTGGAGCCTGCAAAAGGTTGGTGTCGGTATGTGTGTGGATGTCAATGAATCCCGGAGATACTGCCAAGCCTTGGGCATCAATAAGTTTGTCGCAACTCTTGCCAATTTTTCCAATAGCGGCAATCTTGCCGTCCCTGATTCCAATACTGCCTTTGATCGGTGCTTTGCCGTCTCCGCAGTAGATTACTCCATTTGCAATGATTGTATCAAACTGCTCTTTGGTTGTACAGCCTGCAATGAAACTGCTCAATCCGCCGCCGCCGATCATTGCGGCACCGGAAACCATACCCGCAGCCATGGATGTTTTCAAGAAACCTCTTCTGGAGATCTTCTTGTCATCCTTGATAATGCCGTTGATTGATTTTTCCTTGCTCATAATGTATTGTTTTAAGTGTTGTTTTCCCAATTGTCCAATTCTTTTCCGTAAGGTGCCGCACTATTTCTGGCTTCGGATGAGCATATCCTTAAGGCCCGGTGTCTGATAACTCTTCATATTCTCCTGCTCACCGTAAATCAGCAGTGCCTCCATTCCGGGAGTCGCTGCCAGAATCTCCTTTGCCTTTTCAAGCCCTACAACCATAAAGTATGTTGCATAGGCATCCGCTACGGTTGCATTGCCGGCAATTACAGTGGCACTCAGCAGCGTGTGCTGTACCGGACGGCCTGTTGCCGGATCAATTGTGTGCGAGTACTTCTCGCCATCTTCGGTTACATAATATTTCCTGTAGTTGCCTGAAGTTACCAATCCTCTTCCCGACAACTCTATTATTGCCTGAATATCCTGTCCCGGAATGAAATTGCCATCCTTTGGGGCATCAATGCCTACTCGCCACCTCTTACCCTTTGAATTGACGCCTTTGCAATAGATCTCCCCTCCAATTTCAAGAAGGTAGTTTTCTATGCCCATGCCGTCAAATTGTGCTGCAAAGTAGTCCGCGGTATAGCCTTGGGCAATAGCATTGAAGTTGAGTGATATGCGCGGGTCTGACTTAACCAGTGTGCTGTCAGGGGAGATGCTCACTTTCTCCATGCCCACAAATTGCTTTATGCTGTCTATCATTTCCTGTGTTACAGGTACCTTGTTCTTGAATCCGAACCCCCAGACATCAAACAACGGTGCCGCCGATGCATCCACTGCACCGTTGCTCTCCCTGTAAATCTGCTGTGCATAGTTGAACACATCCACGAATATATGGTTGAGTTCAGGACTCTCTCCCCGGTTGATTCTGGAGAGAACAGATGTGGAGTCATAACCCGAAACTGCCTTGTTTATCTGGTCAAACCAGAGCGGAATCCTCTCCTGAACAATTTTTTTCAGGCTGTCGGGATTATTGGTATGGGTTGGAATAGAGTATGTTATATGGTACGTGCTGCCCTGTGCAAAACCGTCAACTGACAGATATTCAGCATTTTTTTTACAGCAGGAAGATAGCAGTACCGCCAGTGTCAAAAGGGAAAATAACTTTTTCATTCGGTGGCATGATTTTAGTACAAATGTAGAAAAAATATCAAAATGTTGTTTTACGTATAAAAAATATGCAATTTTGCATTTATTTTAAAATTCAGGATTGATGAAATTGGAAACAGAATCAATATTTTCTGCAGGTCTCAGAAGGTTTGGAAAGTTCAGAGTTTTAATAATTTGCACATTGGTGCTTTCCTTTTTGGCAGGCGCGTGCAAAAAAGAGGAGGAAGAAGAGACAAAACCATTTGTTTCAGGCGAATTGTATTATGAACTTCCGGAGTATGCTCTGGTAGGCAAAACATTTGAATTGTACGCAATTGGAACATTGGATCCGAGTGATGTGTCATACATGTGGACGTCGCAGTACCTTCTTGAAGATACCGTCAAGGGTTCATATTGCAAACTTACTATTCCCGATACACTTGGAACATTCAGCATGACTCTTACTGCGCAGTATGAAGGTTACTATGACAAGACTGTGACCAAGTTTGTGACTGTGATAAATCCTGATATAAATTCCGGATCCCTTACTGGTATATCATACCAGAAACCATATACTTATGCAACAGACTCTAGGGACGGTAAGGTGTATCCTGTAAGTGAAATAGGAAATCTCTACTGGTTTGCAAGAAACCTTGACTGGGATGGCGCAGGAAGTGCCTATGTAAGGGCTGACGCACTGGGCCCTATAACCGGAAGGTTGTATACATGGAATGATGCTACAGGCGGAGTTACAGGCAGCGGTCTGGGACAGGGTCCTCAGGGTGCATGTCCGGAGGGATGGAGCGTTCCTACGAATGAGGACTGGGAGGATTTGGCAAAGGCCCTTGACAATGGCAAGGAGCATCAGTTTGAGGAAAACTGGTCAGGGTTGGGCCAGATGCTTATGGTTGAGGCAAAATTGAATGGTGTGAAGATGTGGCCGTATACTCCTGACTGCACACCTCAGAACAAGTTCTACTGGAATGCACTTCCGGGAGGAAACTGTACAAACAATTACAATCACTACAATAACCTGCTCTCCTATGGCTTCTGGTGGAGTTCCTGTGAGGCAAGTTCAACCAGTGCGTGGTACAGGTATATCTATTTTGCACAGCCTCACATGTATTTCAACTATACCGACAAGAAGAGTTTTGGCGCATCAGTGCGATGTGTGAAACTGGTTGAGGAGCAGGGTGAGTAGTCGGGTAAATGCGGTTGTTTACAGGAATCAGAAGAATTTAAGTGTTTGTCAAATAAACTTAAAAGTTATACAATTATGAAAAAAGGTGCTGTAGTATTGATCGTAGTAGCAGTTGTTGCAATTGCCCTCTTTATGTGGGTAAAGGGCGCTTACAATGGAATGGTAAAGGCTGATGAGGGTGTTCAGGCTGCCTGGAGCCAGGTTGAGAATGTTTACCAGAGAAGGGCCGACCTTATTCCAAATCTTGTGGCAACAGTAAAGGGATATGCCGCTCATGAGTCGGAGACACTTGAGAGCGTGGTTGCTGCCCGTGCGAAGGCTACACAAATGACAGTTGATGCCGAAAATCTTACTCCGGAGGCTCTTGCAAAGTATCAGGAGGCTCAAGGCGAGTTGGGTTCTGCCCTTGGCAGATTGCTTATGATTCAGGAGAACTATCCCGAACTCAAGGCTAATGAGAATTTCCGTGATTTGCAGTCACAACTTGAAGGAACAGAGAACCGTATAACAGTTGAGCGTCAGAAATTCAACGAGACTGCGCGTGCATACAACACAATGATACGCCAGTTCCCAAAGAATATCTTTGCAGGCATGTTCGGCTTTGAGAAGAAGCCTTATTTTGAGGCAGAAGAGTCTGCAATGACTGCTCCAAAGGTGGAGTTCTAGTCTTTCCCGTACAAGGAGATGAAAGCGCTTTTGTCAAAGGAGGAGCAGCAGAAGATAGTTGCTGCGATTGAGGAGGCGGAACTTGACACCTCCGGGGAGATACGTGTGCATATAGAGTCCAAATGCAAAACAGATGCCGTGTCGCGTGCGATTTATGTCTTCAATTACCTGAAGATGTACAAGACGCAGCAGCGTAACGGCGTTCTTGTTTATGTGGCTCATGAGAGCAGAAAACTTGCAATAATAGGAGATGTCGGTATAAACCAGAGGGTTCCTGCCGATTTCTGGAACGGTATAAAGGAGAAGATGGTTGCCGAATTTGCTGCGGGAAATTTTGTTGGAGGCATAGCGGAGGCTGTGCGTTCGGTCGGAGTCTCCTTGAAGGAGTATTTCCCATATCAGTCAGATGATGTGAATGAGCAGCCGAATGAAATTTCGTTTGGAGAGTGATTCTTTTTACCGGCGTATACTGAGTTTTGCTGATTTTGGCCTTGATTGTTTAAGAGGTAATTATGCGGAGAGTTATTGATATGAAATATTGCATTAAAGGATATGGAGCATTGCTGTGGCTCAAAGGGCTCGCCTTGCCGTTGTTCATGGTGGCCATGCTTGTACTCTCCGTACCGGCAGCAATGATGGCTCAGGTACCGGAGCGTCCACAGCCCCAGCGCCTTGTGAATGATTTGGCTGATATATTTTCATCTGACCAGGAGCAACGTATGGAGCAGGCGCTTGTAGCCTTTGCCGATTCAACTTCAAACCAGATTGCAGTGGTCTCTGTCCCTGAACTTTATGGTATGGACAAGGCCCAACTGGCCTTTCAGATAGGAGAGGAGTGGGGTGTAGGCCAACAGAAGTTTGACAACGGAGTTGTAATTCTTGTAAAACCCAAAGTGGGCAACTCCCGCGGAGAGGTCTTTATTGCTACGGGTTATGGTCTTGAGGGAGTGCTTACAGATGCAGTATGCCGACGTATAATTGATCAGTATATGATTCCGGCTTTCCAGGCCAATGATTACTATGCCGGCGTGGTAAATGCCCTTAATGTAATTCTGCCGCTTGCTGCAGGCGAGATCTCAACAGATGAGTTTGCTGCCGGTGACGGTTCGGGCAGTGTCATTGTTCCGGTTTTCTTTCTGTTATGCATATTTATAATCTTTATAGCGCTATTGGGTTCAGGTGGAAACAACGGCTCCCAGAATATGGGTGGTGGAAACCATAAGGGTCCCTCAGCGGCAGACCTCATAATGTTGAGCATTTTGAGCAACGGTTCAAACTCCCGCGGGTCAGGCGGATGGGGCGGCTCATCAGGAGGCTTTGGCGGTGGCTTCGGTGGAGGCGGTTTTGGCGGCTTTGGAGGCGGTGGCTTCGGCGGCGGCGGTGCCGGCGGTTCATGGTAGTTGCCGGTACGAAATAAAGGCTTTGTAACATTCAGATATTAAGGGCTCTATTAATCTTCCGGCCGCAACATAAAAGAGCATTGCAATTTCGGGTGGATTAATCTTTGGAAAGATTTTATATCTTTGAAAAGATTAAATAATTCTATTTACAAAGGTTAATTGATGCCATTTATGATGCACAGAATTTTAAGATCCCTATTTTATTCATTGGCCCTGTTTGCGGTCATCATCTCTTTTGCAGCCTGTTCTGGCAGCAATGAAAATATTGGTGGAGTTAAGGTCATTCCAATCGGAGAGACGCTTGAAGGCAGTCATAAGTTTGCAAAGATGAGTGACTATTTTTCGGGGATTGACTATATTCCTTTGCAGACCGATTCAATCTGTATGCTGGGAAATGTTTACAATCTCGGCTTCCCGGGTGATAACATTGTCATTGCAGATGCTGTCAGCCGCAGATGTATGCTGTTTGGAAAAGATGGCAGTTTTAAAGGTTTTGTGGGGGATCTTGGAAATGCAAATGGTGAGTACAGTATTTTTATGGACTTATCTGTAAATCCGTTTAATGGTGAGATTGGTGTATATGATTTCAGAAAGGTAGTCGTATATGACAGAAACGGCAATTTTGTGAGGAATGTCGTTTGTGGTGATATGGCTTCTGAGAGGGGATTCTTTTTGGCATCAGTAGAGTTGTTTGACAAGTATTATGTAATGAATGGATGCGATTACTATAACGATGACGCATACTCCATTTTTATTGATGAGAATGTTAATATTGTGCATGTAGACGGGCAGATTGCAGAGCCGGACAATCTTTCAAATGAAAGGCCGCCTGTGCGTCTTGGTGGAAGAGATGCTGCAAAAGCCTATATTTTTGATAATGAATTGTATATTCTGAGCAAGAGAGCCGATACAATATTCTCATACAATAATTCACTACAAAAGACACCGAGGTATATATTGGATTATGGCAAGTTTGTGGGCGAGAAAAGAGTGGCAATTAATGGAGTACGAACTTATGAGTCTGATAATATACTACTTTTCGGTCTCTTTACATTCTCAAACAGGTTTGCGTTCATGCATGAGTACAAATTGACAATGTGCTACATGGTCTACAGCAAGCAGAGCGGCAAAACAGAGATGCTTCCGTATGATGTATCTGCCCGAAAATATGGTTTTGAGAATGATATTGATGGCAGCGGCATGAGTTTCCTGCCGATGGCCGTAGAGGGTAATGCAATGTATCAGGTTGTAGACTCCTACCGTTTCATTGAGTGTGCAGAGCGTTCAAACTCCGCAAAGATGAAAGCGGTTGCCGCAACTCTTACAGACGAGAGCAATCCGGTACTGGTCAAGGCTGTTTTGAAATAGGAGCAGGGAGATTAGATGGTCTCTTCTTCGCCCTTCTCTTCAAATGCCTTCACAATTTTTGAAACAAGAGGGTGGCGCACTATATCCTCTTTGGTAAAGTTGATGAATGCTATGCCCTTTATGTTCTTGAGTATATGCATTCCCTTTACAAGTCCCGAATCAGATTTGCTCGGAAGGTCAACCTGGGATGCATCTCCGGTTACAATGAACTTGGCATTGTTGCCCATTCGTGTAAGGAACATCTTCAACTGTCCGAGGCTTGTGTTCTGGGCCTCATCAAGTATCACAAATGCACTCTCCAGTGTACGGCCGCGCATATAGGCAAGCGGTGCAATCTGAATTGTACCCTCTTCCATGAGCAGTTTCAGTTTCTGTGGAGGAATCATATCCATAAGCGCATCGTATAGCGGCTGCAAATATGGGTCAAGTTTCTCCTTGAGGTCTCCGGGCAGAAATCCGAGGCGCTCTCCCGCCTCAACAGCCGGACGTGTAAGTATTAGTTTCTTTACCTCCCTGTTCTTGAGGGCCCTCACAGCAAGGGCAATGGCTGTGTATGTCTTTCCTGTTCCTGCGGGACCGAGTGCAAATATAAGGTCATGCTTGTAATACTCTGCAACAAGTTTTTTCTGGTTCTTTGTGCGTGCGCGTACAATCTTTCCGTCGTTGCCGTATACAATTATATCGCTGTTGGAGGCGTTGTTGTTTGAGTAGCCGACAAGACCGTCGGGAGTCATTTCAAGATTGCCCTTCATTGTGCTCAAGGCCTCTCCTTCTGTATTGTTGTCCTTGTCAAAGAGAGAATCAATGTCATCTATATTCAGGTTGCGTTTCTTGAACCTTTTGGCGATAAGGGCCTCTACGGCAGACTCAAATTGCGCAATCTCCTTCTGTGTACCCTTCAGTGATATGGTATTGCCGCGTGCAACCACTTTAAGTTTTGGAAAGTAGCCGCTCAGGCGGTTAAGCAGTCTGTCATTAACTCCAAATATTTCAACAGGGTCAATCTCCTGCAGTTCAATCTTCTTTTCAGCCATAAGCAAGTCAGTTTATCAATTCTCCATGAATATACCCCAACATTTTCCAAAGGTTACATTTATCTGATGACCTTTACGGGTTTGAGGGTGCGAATATACTCAAATGTATTTACCATCCGTCTGTAATGTGTGTTATTTTTTATATTCGGATACTCATCCATTATTGCAGGATGCTGCTCCCCTTTTGCGGCAGAATCATCCTCGTCCCCTGCGTTTGCCTCTGCATTTGCTTGGGAGACGCCATTGCTCTTTCCAAGCATATCCTCAATGGGTACAACAGTATAGTGGGGCTCAAGTTCGCCCTTCCTGAAGCACCACAAGTATCTCCATTGGGGTCCCGACAGGGTAATTTCCCCACTCAAATTGTTCTTGACTATCACAACATTAACCATCATTCCCATTTGGGTATATTGAGGTGTGCTCTGGTTGGATATATAGTTGCCCAAAGAGTAGAAAACCATCTTTTCAACCTCTCCATAGCGGCGCGGATGGTGGCTCCCTGTAAGGTAAATTTCGGCACTCTGTGGAACATGCGGATGGGTGCCGATTATTACCCTGACACCCTCCCTGAAGAGCATCGCAGCCCAGCGGCGCTGTTCGCTTGAGGGTTGCAACTGATATTCGTTGCCCCAGTGCGGCAGGGCAATTATCATTTGCGCTCCACGCTCCTTTGCCCTTGCAATGGACTCCTTTACCTTTACGGAGTCCATCCTGTTTACTATATATGGTTCAGGGGTTGTGAAACCGTTGGTGCCGTAGGTGAAGTTTACGAATGCAATCTTCACTCCTTTGCACTCCATAACAAGCGGGTTCTCCATAGCCTCCGAGTCGCTGTTCCTGTAGACTCCCGTATATGGAACACCCAGAGTGTCATAAATGTTCAGACTCTTTTCAAGTCCGTTCCGTCCTTTGTCAAGAATATGGTTGTTGGCAAGCAGAAAAAGATCTATGCCGCTCTCCTTTGCCTGGGAGGCAATGGCTGACGGGGCAGAGAACTGCGGATAGCCCGTGTATGGCATGGTGCCGAGTGTAAACTCCATGTTGGCAACTGCAATGTCGGCTTCCTTGAGATACTTTCCGGTATGCCTGAAGGCGCTCTCATAATTGTAGGAGTTGCCGTCAGAGGGATCTTTGCCCGGTATCAGGGCACTTTTGATCTGTCCCCCATGCTGCATGATGTCACCTATAAAGGCAATCTCAATTGTATCATACATCTTGACCAGTTCCTTTGGCCACGACGGCAGATGTGGAATCACCCGGGTATCAATGATTTGGGTAATGGAGTCGCCGGCTGCTCTGTTGCCGTTCGGGCCGGGACGCCTCCCTTGTGCAAGAGGTCCCGCAGCGGCAACTGGAAGCAGAAAAAAGAGAAAAATGGCAATCTTCCTATTCATTGACAGAAACGGTATCTGAATTTGGGTTGGAAACTGGAGCGGTTTGGGATATTATCTGTATCTCCTTTATGTTGAGCCTTACAGTGAGCCATTGCTTTATTTTTGACAGGTCATGCGTAGATAATCTGTCGGCAGATTCAACAACGGCAATATACTTGTCTGCAGTCCCGGTTCCGGCAACCCTTTTTCCTTTGGTAAGGGTAAGGGCTGATATTGAAGGATATTGTGTTGACAGTTCCTTTGATATCTGGCTGTAAGGGAGTTCTCCCTGCCTGTAACCCTTGAGTTCCTCCTCCATCTGGGTAATGAGTTCTTCGCGTTTGCGCAACTGCTGTTCGTTCTGCTCAAAGATGCTCTTTACAAAATCATTTTCATTGATGCTCTCCGGTACAAATGTGCTGTTCTGGTTTATGATCAGTTGGTCACTGTCAATGCCATGCAGTTTGAGGTTCTCGTGCAACTTGTTGATATGGCTCTGGTTTAGAGCCTCACCGGCAATTGATACATGGATTGATGATTTTCTGCCATGGTGCGAAATCTTGTGGTCGTAAATGTAACTGTTGCCTATTGTCTTGTTTTCGGCAATGAAGCGTTTTGCGGCCTGGTTGAATTTGTTCTCCTGAATTACGGTAACTGCAGAGTAGATGCTCGGAAGTATAAGTATTATGGTAAAGATTGTTATAATTCTGTGGACCTTCTTCTGCTTTACAGGGTCTGAGAACTTTACAAGAGGAAACTTCAGGTATCGGATCATGAGGAACGATGCCAGTGCAATGAATACCGAATTGATGAAATAGAGATATCCCGCTCCCAAAAAGAAGGTGATGCTTCCGTTTGCAACTCCGTAACCCGCAGTACACAAAGGGGGCATGAGGGCTGTTGCAATTGCTGCTCCGGCAATAACTGTTCCTTTGTCTTTTTTGCACACCTCGGTAATTACAGCCAAACCTCCAAAGAAAGCAATGAAGACATCGTAAATGGTGGGATTTGTCCTTGCCAGCAACTCGGTAGGCTCATCCATGGAGAGTGGTGTAATGAGAAAATAGACGGTAGAGGTAATTACGCTTATGATTGTCATTATAAGCAAGTTCTTGAAAGACTTGCGCAGCAGGTCGGTATCATTGATGCCCAGTGCGAGTCCAATTCCCATAATCGGGCCCATCAATGGGGAGATGAGCATTGCTCCAATCACAACAGGTATAGAGTTTACATTGAGTCCAACACTTGCTATTACGGTGGCAAATATGAGAATCCAGACATTGCTTCCCCTGAATTCAATGTTTGATGTTATCTGGTTCTTTGCAGACTGGATGTCGATGCTGTCGGAAAAGTTGACTATACTCTTGAACTGTTGTATAAATGATCCCATAATCTTTTGTTTTCAGGTTATCCAAAGTAATATTCTGTAAATATAGCACATTTGGGGCCAAATTGATAAACTTTTGATTGCGGCCAACTTGTTTTGTGGAAAATTTATTACATTTGTATCTGATACAGTGTGCTTTTTTTACAAATGGGCCATTGTACATTTATCAAGGGTATATTTATGAAAAAGATTAAAAGGCTCAAACTTGTAACTCTCTCAATGGCAATGCTCATGGTATTGGGCGGATGCGACTGGGTCAAGGGCCGCTTGGGCATGGCAACTTCAGAAGACATTGCAAGAATGAAACTTGAACTGGAGCAGCAGGCCAAAAGGGAGAAGCAGATAAGGGATTCCATTGAGATGGCCAGACTCGATTCCATAAGGATTGCGCAGGAACAGCAGAATTTGCCGTATGCAAAACTTGACAAGCAGTTCTATGTGATATTGGGCAGTTTCAAGAAGGATTTCAATGCAGAAAATATGGTCAAGGCATTGAACGGGGCAGGTTATGCTCCTGTAAGGATTGCCTTGAAGAATGGATTTGACATGGTTGCTGCAATAGGATGCAATACGCTTCAGGAGGCTTGTGCCGAACTGAAGAGGATTGAAGACAATGATTTGTGTCCTTACGATGTGTGGATTTACGATATTGCCCAGGGACTGCATGAGTAGCGCGGGCGCTCAGGGGCAAGCGGCTGAAAGCACAGAATGCTGCGGCTTCAATAATGCACCGGTGCAAAATCTTGGAATGACAGAAAATATTTATAACCAATAAAATAAAACAAAAAACACTTAAGATATGAAGACAACAGCATTTACCCAGAAACATATTGATTTGGGTGCTAAAATGGTAGAATTCGCAGGTTACAATATGCCTGTAGAGTACGTTGGTATCAAGGATGAGCATATAGCAGTAAGAGAGAACGTCGGTGTATTTGATGTATCCCATATGGGCGAGTTTTGGGTTAAAGGTCCAAATGCCTTGAAATTTGTCCAGTACGTTACATCAAACGACGCTTCGGTTCTTGTTCCGGGCAAAGTGCAGTACTCATGCTTCCCTAACGGAAAGGGTGGAATTGTTGATGACCTTTTGGTATATTGCATTGATCCGCAGACCTACTTCTTGGTTGTAAATGCTGCAAACATTGAGAAGGACTGGAACCATCTTGTTGAGATTGCCCCTAAATTCGACATCACTCCGGGCAAGGAACTTTACAATGCTTCTGATGAGATATGCCAGTTGGCTATCCAGGGCCCTAATGCACTTAAGATCATGCAGAGAATCTGTGACCAGCCTGTTGAGGATATGGAGTACTACACATTCAAAAAGTTGAACTGTGCGGGCATTGAGAATGCAATCTTCTCCACTACAGGTTACACAGGAGCAGGCGGATGTGAGGTTTACGTTGCAAATGAGGATGCAGAGAAACTTTGGAAAGGTGTATTTGAGGCAGGCGCACCGGAGGGTATCCGCCCTATAGGTTTGGGAGCAAGGGATACTTTGCGTCTTGAGATGGGCTTCTGTCTGTATGGCAATGATATAGATGATACAACTTCTCCTCTTGAGGCAGGTTTGGGTTGGATTACCAAGTTCAATGACGTAAAGGGTGATTTCCTTGACAAGGATTATATGCTAAAACAGAAGGCCGATGGTCTTACACGCAGATTGTGCGGTTTTGAGATGGTTGACAAAGGCATTGCACGCCATGGTTATGAGGTTTGTGATGCTGAGGGCAACGTGATTGGCTTTGTAACTTCAGGTACAATGTCGCCAAGCACAGGCAAGGCTATAGGTATGGCTTATGTAGCAGCCCCTCTATACAAGGCCGGTTCTGAGATTTACATCAAGGTAAGGACAAAACTTTTGAAGGCAGTCGTTGTAAAGACTCCTTTCTACAAGAAATAGTTTCAAAAGATTGATACTTGACCGGTTATGGTTCAGGAAGGTCTGCCGGACGCAAGTGTGGCAGGCCTTTTTGTAATTGAGGGTAAGCAGTCAAACAATTGAGGGCAATGCTCCCATAACTGTCGGGAGGCGGCCGTGTAATTGCAAGAAAGCAGAAATTTGTAAGTGAAATGAAAGAGAATGAACTTTTTGATTGGGCTGCAAAGTGCGGTTTTGCGGTAACAATCTGTGACTGCAATGCGTCAGTCATATACATGAATGAGAAATCAAAGGCAACTTTTGCAAAGTATGGCAACATTATTGGTAGCAGTCTCAAGGGTTGCCACTCGCCAAAATCATGGGAGATGATACAGAAACTGCTCTCAACAGGCAGCAGCAATTCATACACAATAACCAAGAACGGCATAAACAAACTCATACACCAGACCCCATGGTTTACAGAGGAGCCGGCAAAGGGCATTCTGCTTCCCGACGGCCGCATAGTGGGAGGCCTCGTGGAGTTGTCAATAGAATTGCCTGCAGATATGCCGCACTATAACAGGGATGCACAGTAAATTGTGCAGGCTCATTTGCCGGAGAGGCGGAACGTAGAGCATTGGAGTAGTAAACAGTTAAATGATAAATATATGGGAAAGTTTAAATTTGAACACAACAACATCAATGTAAGGGATCTTGACAAAAGTCTGAAATTTTATGAGCAGGCTCTGGAACTTAAAGAGAGCCGCAGGATAGAGGCCGAGGATGGCTCCTTTATCATTGTATATTTGTCAGACGGGCAAACAGGTCATCTCCTTGAACTTACATGGTTGAGAGATTGGGACAGGGCATACAATTTGGGCGACAATGAGTTTCACCTTGCCTTCAGAGTAGATGATTTTGATGCTGCGCATGAACTCCACAGCAAGATGGGATGCATCTGTTTTGAGAATCCTGCCATGGGCATCTATTTCATAAATGATCCGGACGGTTACTGGCTTGAGGTATTGCCGGTAAGACATAACCTGTAACTGAAGCGGAAGAAGTTTTAAAATATAAAGGGATACAGAATGGGAAAAGTGAAGGGCTTTCTGAAAAAGGCGGCTTTGGCGGCCATAGTAGTGTGCGGCTCCATTGCTACAGCGTCTGCACAATTCATGCAGGGCAGGGCTGATGGGTTGGAGAAGGATATTGAGCGTCATGTGCGATTCTTGACTGCCGACTCCCTGTTGGGGCGTGGCGCCGGTTCTGCAGGGGAACTCAAGGCGGCAAATTACATTTATGACCAGTTGGAGGCAGCAGGAGTTACGATGCTCACGCCAAGGGATGGCGAGGATTTTTATATGGCCGGAACACTCTCCGACGGCTTCCCTTTCAAAGATACCATCCATTCCCGCAACATAATAGGAGTTGTTCCCGGTTATGACAGGCAGTTGTGCAATGAGTATATTGTCATTGGCGCACATATGGATCATCTTGGAGTAAACAGGATAAGTGTAAACGGAGAGGAGAGGCTTCAGATTTACGGCGGTGCAGATGACAATGCTTCGGGTGTTGCAACTCTTATAGAACTGGCCAGGGAGATTGCCAATAACAAGTTCCTCTTCCGCAGGTCAGTGATATTTGCTTTTTTTGGAGCAGAGGAACTGGGAATGGCCGGCAGTTGGTATTTCCTCAACCGCTCGTTTGGTGAGGTGCCCAATATTGCCATGATGATAAACCTTGACATGATAGGCCGCAGCGACGGGGAGAACAGGTTTCAGGTCTTCACAGGTGTTAGCAACCTTGAACTCAATACCATAGTAAACAATCTCAAGATGCGTCAGGCCAGCATACAGCCGGTTCTCTCGGGAACAGACTATTTCCCTTCAGACCACAGGATGTTTCATGAAAAGGGCATTCCAATTGCCCTCTTTACCACAGGCCTGCACAGGGATTACCACACGCCTCGGGATACATATGACAAACTCGATTACACCCAGATGGAACAGATTGCGGAGTTTGCCTTTGCTTTGGCAAACAGTGTGGCCAACAGGGACGAAAGGCTCTCTGTGGGTATAACAACCCATGAAGGTGCAACGGAGGAGGATACTTACTATACCCAGAGGGATGTTGACAAGCCGGCACAGTTCCTTCATGGCGATGAGGTGCAGTTTCTCAAGAAATGGGTATATCCATACCTGAAATATCCCGACAGCGCCATAAGGGCCGGAGAAGGGGGCCGCGTATATGCCGAGTTTATAGTAGAGAAGGATGGCCGTGTTTCGAACGTGGTCATAACCAGGGGAGTAAGTGATGAACTTGATGCTGAGGTGGTAAAGGTCATCTCCGCATCTCCAAAATGGAAAGCCGCAAAACTCAGGGGCCAGAATGTGAGGGTGAAAACTTCTGTGGCTGTTGATTTTAAATTATCCAAGAATGGTGGCTTTGGAATAAAGAAATAGAGAGATTTTTTTATAAATTTGCGGGTTGTTAAAATATAGCAAAATGGAGTACAATTTTTTAGAAATTGAGAAGAAATGGCAGTCGTTCTGGGCTGCAAACAAAACATTTGAAGTAAAGACTGATTCTTCAAAACCAAAATATTACGTGTTGGACATGTTCCCTTATCCGTCGGGAGCAGGTCTGCATGTGGGCCATCCGCTAGGATATATAGCAAGCGATATCTACAGCAGATACAAGAGATTGAAGGGATTCAACGTCCTTCACCCTATGGGTTATGACGCATTTGGCCTTCCTGCTGAGCAATATGCAATCCAGACCGGACAACACCCGGCAAAGACTACAGAGAACAATATCAACAGATATAGGGAGCAACTTGACAGAATAGGCTTCTCGTTTGACTGGAGCCGCGAGGTGCGCACATGTGAGCCAGGTTACTACAAATGGACCCAGTGGGCATTCCTTGAGATGTTCAACCACTATTACAACAATGACACATGCAAGGCTGAGCCAATTGCAGAACTTGTTGCAAAATTCGAGAATGAGGGCAATGCTTCAGTTAATGCTGCATGCGGAGATGTGGAGAAGTTCTCGGCACAGGAGTGGAAATCGTTTGATGAGAAGAAACAGAGCGATATTCTTATGCAGTACAGAATTGCTTATCAGGGCGAGACTGCTGTGAACTGGTGTGCAAAACTTGGAACAGTTCTGGCCAATGATGAGGTAAAGGAGGGCTTGTCGGTACGTGGCGGATACCCTGTTGAGCAGAAGATGATGAAACAGTGGCAGTTGAGAGTTTCTGCCTATGCAGAGAGACTTCTTGTTGATCTTGATGATCTTCAGTGGACCGATTCATTGAAGGATATGCAGAGAAACTGGATAGGCAAGTCGCAGGGTGCAGAGATGATATTCAAAGTGGGTGATTATGACATGACAATCTTCACCACCCGTGCCGATACTGTATTTGGTGTGACATTCATGGTTCTTGCTCCTGAAAGCGAGTGGGTTGACAAACTTACAACCCCTCAGCAGAGAGAGGCAGTTGATGCATACCTCAAGGAGGCCAAGAAGAAGACAGAGCGCGAGAGAATGACTGAAACACGCAAGGTAACAGGCGTATTTACAGGTTCGTATGCTGTGAACCCTCTTACAGGAGATCAGGTTCCGGTGTGGATCAGTGAGTATGTGTTGGCTGGTTATGGTACAGGTGCAATTATGGCGGTGCCTGCACACGACAGCAGGGACTATGCCTTTGCAAAACAGTTCAATCTGCCTATCATCCCGTTGATTGAGGGTTGTGATGTGAGCGAGGAGAGTTTTGATGCAAAGGAGGGTATCATGTGCAACTCCGGATTCCTCAATGGAATGAGCGTTAAAGAGGCAATCCCTGCAGCAATCGATTATGTTGAGAAGCACGGCATAGGCCGCAGAAAGATAAACTACAGATTGAGGGATGCAATCTTCTCACGCCAGAGATATTGGGGTGAGCCGTTCCCGATCTACTACAAGGATGGTATTGCAACCCCTATTCCTCTTGAGGAACTTCCTTTACAGTTGCCTGAGGTTGACAAATTCCTTCCAACCGAGACAGGTGAACCGCCTTTGGCAAGAGCCGAGAACTGGACATACAAGGGCTATCCTATTGAGACAAGCACAATGCCGGGTTTTGCAGGCAGCAGCGCCTACTATTTGAGATATATGGATCCTCATAATGATTCTGCACTCGTAAGCAGCGAGGCTGATGAGTACTGGAGAAATGTTGACCTTTACATTGGCGGTACAGAGCATGCTACAGGCCACCTTATCTACTCGCGTTTCTGGAACAAGTTCCTCTTTGACCTCGGTTATGTTGTAGAGAAGGAGCCGTTCAAGAAACTTATCAACCAGGGTATGATCCAGGGTCGTTCAAACTTTGTATACAGAATCAAGAATACAAACACTTTTGTTTCATACGGACTTAAAGACCAGTATGATACAACTGAGATTCATGTCGATGTCAATATAGTGAACAATGACCGTCTTGACATAGAGGCCTTCAAAAACTGGATGCCTGATTATGCTACTGCAGAGTTCGTGCTTGAGAATGGTGAGTACATCTGCGGATATGCAGTCGAGAAGATGAGCAAGAGTATGTTCAATGTTGTAAATCCTGACAATATCTGTAATTCATATGGAGCCGACACATTGCGCCTTTATGAGATGTTCCTTGGTCCATTGGAGCAGTCAAAACCTTGGGATACAAAGGGTATTGATGGTGTTAACCGTTTCTTGAAGAGACTCTGGAAGATGTTCTTTGATGCAGAGGGTAATCTTGCTGTTGTTGACGCGGAACCGTCTGCTGCAGAGTTGAAGGCATTGCACAAACTTATCAAGAAAGTGGGCGACGACATTGAGTCATTCTCATTCAACACATCTGTAAGTGCGTTCATGATTGCCATGAATGAACTTCAGGATCTCAAGTCGCGCAACAGACATGTCCTTGAGAATGTGATTATCCTGTTGTCTCCTTTTGCCCCTCATATCACTGAGGAGTTGTGGAGCATACTTGGCCACAATGAGAGCATCTCAAATGCAAGTTTCCCTGAGTACGTTGAGGCTTATACCATTGAGA
This sequence comes from Bacteroidales bacterium, assembly GCA_015060245.1. GTDB lineage: Bacteria > Bacteroidota > Bacteroidia > Bacteroidales > UBA932 > Egerieousia. The sequence goes on from SUYU01000002.1 coordinate 147,246, forward strand.
ATACATTTGAGTATCCGGTATCTTTCAACGGCAAGATGAGATTCAAACTTGAGTTGTCAAAGAGTCTCTCTCCAAAAGAGGTTGAGGAGGCTGTAAGGGCAAATGAGAATACAGAGAAGTATCTTGCAGGCAAGCCTATCAAAAAGGTGATTGTTGTCCCTTCAAAGATTATCAACATCGTCTGCTAAACTTTACTGAACTTAACTTAAACATGAAGACATATGACACTAAGTAAAATTTTAAAGATTTTCAAAACATATTCTATCCTTACTGTGGGCGTATTCCTGTACGCCTTCAGTTGGATAGCATTCATTATACCTAAAGGTATTGCCGGAGGTGGTGTAACCGGTATATCATCAATTATTTTTTATGCTACCAACGAACTTATTCCAATTTCGCTCTCCTACCTTGTAATCAATGTTGTGTTGCTTGCAGGCGGAACTATGATTTTGGGAAAAGGTTTCGGCTTCAAGACTATCTATTGTATATTGTGTGCCTCGCTTATGTTTGAGGTGCTTCCCCAGTTTGAGTGGATTACCACTCTGTCTGATATTCCCGACAAATTCATAAATGCCATTATTGGTGGAGGTATAAGTGCCTTTGGAATAGCGGCAATATTCATGCAGGGAGGCAGTACGGGTGGAACCGATATCATAGCGATTGTTTTGTCGAAGTACCGTGACAACTCGCCGGGCAAGATATTCATGTATTGTGACCTCATAATCATAGGATCAATCTATTTTCTTCCAGGCAAAGGCCTGCAGGATATAGTGTATGGTTATATTGTGATGGTCTCTTTCACATATCTGCTTGACCAGTTGCTTACAGGATCAAAACAGTCTGTGCAGATAATCATCTTCTCGTCAAAATACAAGGAGATTGGAGATATGCTCACTACAGAGATGAACAGGGGTGTTACAGCACTCAATTCAGTGGGCTGGTACTCAAAACAGGATGGCAAAGTGCTTATAGTAATTGCCAGAAAGGCTCAGTTGCCGCAGATTACTGCAGGTATCAAGGAGGTTGACAGCAGGGCATTCATCTCTGTCTGTTCGGCCATGGGAGTTTATGGCGAGGGCTTCGACGTAGTGAAATCAAAGAAGAACAAGAAAGGTGGCATAATGAAGTTTATTCAGGAGTAACCGTAAATTGAGATGAAATTTGATTTTAAGAGTGTATTGGGTGGAATAAAGACCTATTTGATTATAACTGTAGGTCTGTTGTGTTATGCATTGGGATGGGATGTCTTCCTCATTCCTAACGGTATGGTCGGCGGTGGAGTTACAGGTATTGCCGCTGTCCTTCTCTATGCATTCAAAATTCCTGTCAGTGTTTCATTCTTTGTAATAAACCTTGTCCTGCTGCTTATAGCACTTAAGGTTTTGGGCAAGGGATTCGGTGTCAAGACAGTTTATGCAATTGTGGTAACTTCCATATTTCTGGAAGTGTTGCCAATGTATTTGTCTGACGCATTTATCCAGGAGATTGCAATCAGCAACGGCAAACTGCTTTGTGCAATCTTTGGAGGAGTTGTATCGGGTTTGGGTATAGGATTGTGCTTTTCACAGGGTGGAAGTACCGGCGGTACAGATATCGTCGCACTTATGATTACCAAGTACAGGAATATATCCGCCGGAAAAATTATTCTTATCATAGACATATTCATCATTGCATCATCATTGCTGCTTCCTGCAAAGCAGATTTATGATGCGGCAGGTAACCTGATAGGAACAGAAAGCACCGGTATGAGACTGGCAACAGTCCTTTACGGTTATATTCTTATCATGGCCTGCAGTTATACCATTGACCTGTTTGTGTCGGGAACCAAGCAGTCGCTCCAACTCTTTATTTTTTCAAAGAAGTATGGAGAGATTGCAGATTCCATCATTTCAGATATAGGAAGGGGTGTAACGCTCATCGATGCCCAGGGATGGTATACAAAACAGGAGAGCAAGATTGTGATGGTGGTGGTAAGAAAAACAGATATCAATATGATTTATAAAATTGTAAAATCTGTTGATAGAGATGCTTTCATGTCTGTAGGCAGCGTTACAGGCGTGTACGGTAAGGGTTTTGATCAAATTAAGAAATAAATTTCCAGAAATTCTCCAGAGAAAAATCCATAATTGAATATATTTTTCTCTGGGGTGTTTTAACGCATTGAACATAAGGGTGTTAGTTTGTAATTTTGTCCGGCAAAATCACAGACTATGAATATTTTGTCTTTTACCCGGAGCATCTCGGGTGTTACATTTGTAGGACTTTCGTCCATCTATATCTCAATACTTCTCTATCTTTTTTACTGTTATTTAAGAGGTGGTAGAGTCAAGTTCAGGCTCCTTGAACTTGTGGCGGCTGTCGTATCGTTCCTGCTCATGTCGGTGCAGCAGGAGGCTATACCGTTTTTCATAAATGAGTGCAGGATGCAGGCCTCTCCGTTAATTTTGATTCCAATAAAACTCTTTATACTATCTACGGTTTTTGTAGTTATGCTGCTTCAGTCATCGGGTCTGATTAAAGAGGGAATAACTCTTTTTATCCGCCATCTGTGCCGTCTCTATATGGCCATACTGGTTGCTGACCTCCTTTATGTTATGGGGGTCATGGGGGCAGATCTGCACATTATGGCCATGTTGGGAATGATGGCTTGCGTAATCATGCTGCTGCTTCTTAAATTTTTCAGGGTCTATATAAAGGCGTGTGATTGTCTCAAAGAGGGCTTGACGAGGGAGAATCTCATGAAGTTTACCTTTGTGTCGTGTGTAGTGCTTGTTATATCCTACACTCTCTTCATCTCTGTTTTCTTCAGGGAGAGGGAGGCTCTGGGCATAGTGCCGCTCACGCTTCTTCTCTCTGTGCAGCTCTCTTTTTTCATCTACTGGAGCAGAAATGGTGTGCGTCCCGCAAGATACGGGGTTCCCGCTGACTCCCGCCGGGATGATCAGGAGAAAATCTCAGCGGCCGTACTTGAGGATAAAGGTTCAGATTATCAGGATATCATAGACAGACTTGTGCTCTGTTTCGAAAATGAGAAACCCTATTTGAACTGCGACCTCAAGATTGAAGATGTCGCGAGGCGTATCTATACCAACAAGACTTATGTCTCGAGAGCATTGAACCATGGCATGTCAAAGAATTTCAATCAATTTGTCAATGGTTACAGGATAAGGGAGGCCTGCTCAATCTATATCCATAATCCAATAAATTCAATATCTGAATTATGTGACAAGTGTGGTTTCAAGAATCTCTCTTCATTCAGTACGGCATTCAGCCTTCATGTGGGGTATACTCCTGCGGAGTGGTGCCGGGAGGTAAAGAAAAAACTGGTAAACAATGAAAAGGTGTCGGTTGATGATTATTTTTCGTAGCCGTCTGGCTGTGGCATTGAGGGGTATGGCTGATTCGCTGGAGAGAAAGGAGTTTGGACAAAGGCTTCAGGAATTGGAGGTTTTTGATGATATCCATAATGTGGAGGTGATTTACCGGCGCCGGGATGTGTTGGTTGAGATAGCAGAGAGGGCCGACAGGGTAATGGAGGAGAAGAGGCTCTATCTGCTGTCGGACCTTACACTTAAAAAGTTGGCAAGGGAGGTCGGAAGCAACAGAACCTACATGTCAAGGGCAATCCACCTGGTACGGGGAATGGGTTTCAGGCAATATGTGAACCTCTTCAGGCTCAAGCATGCCAGGGAACTTTGCAGCGGGGGGTACCCATCCTCTCTGGAGGTGGCTCTCAAGAGCGGATTTGCTGATATAAGGACATTCAACAAGGCAACTGCCGAAAATTACAGGCAAATGGGTGAGGAACTTTCAGATTTATGACAAAAAAGGTATCTTTACACCAAAATTTTTTAGATATGGCAGATGAAAAGATAATTTTCTCCATGAATGGAGTAGGCAAGATATTGCCACAGAACAATAGGGTTATTCTTAAAGACATTTACCTTTCGTTTTTCTATGGTGCAAAGATTGGAATCATTGGTCTGAACGGTTCCGGAAAATCTACCTTGATGAAGATTATTGCGGGTATTGAGAAATCATACCAGGGTGAGGTGGTTTTTGCACCAGGTTACAGCGTGGGATATCTTGAGCAGGAGCCGCAACTCGATGATACAAAGACTGTTAAAGAGATTGTTGAAGAGGGAGTTCAGGAGGTTGTGGACCTGATGAAGGAGTATGAGGCGGTAAACATGAAGTTTATGGAGCCAATGAGTGATGAGGAGATGGCAAAACTTATTGAGTACCAGGGTGAACTTACAGAGAAGATAGAGCAGGCAAATGGTTGGGAACTTGATTCTAAACTTGAGCGCGCGATGGATGCCCTCATGTGTCCTGAACCTGATGCGCTTGTCAAGAATTTGAGTGGAGGTGAGCGCAGACGTGTGGCATTGTGCCGTCTATTGTTGCAGGAGCCGGATGTGTTGTTGCTTGATGAGCCTACCAACCACCTCGATACAGAGAGTATACAGTGGCTTGAGGCGCATCTTCAGCAATATAAGGGAACTGTAATTGCTGTAACACACGACCGTTACTTCCTTGATAATGTTGCAGGCTGGATTCTTGAACTCGATAGGGGTGAGGGCATTCCATGGAAAGGAAATTACTCATCATGGCTTGACCAGAAGGCAAAGAGACTCCAGATGGAGGAGAAGCAGGAGAGCAAACGCAGAAAGACCCTTGAGCGTGAGTTGGAGTGGGTAAGGATGGCTCCTAAAGCACGTCATGCAAAATCAAAGGCACGTCTCTCTGCATATGAGAAGATGATGAATGAGGACCGCAAGCAGAAGGAGGAGAAACTTGAGATATTTATCCCTAACGGACCACGTCTGGGAACAAATGTGATTGAGGCTACCGATGTTACCAAGGCCTTTGGCGACAAAGTGCTCTACGAAGGTCTCAACTTCAAGTTGCCGCCTGCCGGTATAGTAGGTGTGATTGGCCCGAACGGTGCCGGCAAGACTACACTCTTCCGTCTGATTATGGGATATGACCAGCCGGATAAGGGTACATTCTCAATTGGCGAGACTGTAAAGGTTGCGTACATTGACCAGCAGCATAAGCAGATTGACCCTGAAAAGACCGTTTACCAGACAATAGCAGACAACTCGGAGTTTGTAAAACTTGGCAACAAGGAGGTGAACGCAAGGGCATATGTGTCAAGATTCAACTTCTCAGGTGCCGACCAGGAGAAGAAGTGCGGAGTGTTGAGCGGTGGTGAAAGGAACCGTCTTCATCTTGCACTTACACTCAAGGAGGAGGCAAATGTGCTCTTGCTCGATGAGCCTACCAATGATGTGGATGTAAATACAATCCGAGCATTGGAGGAGGGTCTTGAGAACTTTGCCGGATGTGCGGTGGTAATTTCCCATGACCGTTGGTTCCTTGACAGGATATGTACCCATATTCTTGCCTTTGAGGGCGATTCTAAAGTCTACTTCTATGAGGGAACATACTCGGAGTATGAAGAGAACAAGAAGATGAGGCTTGGAAATGTTGAGCCAAAACGCTTCAAGTACAAGAAACTTGTAGAGTAGGCCCAAGTCCCCAATCCGGGGATTTGAGGCGCTGGCAAAGCGTTTGAAATAAAGAAACTTGTAGTGTAAACTGCAGGTCAAACTGCAATATTTTAAGATATGAAGATAATAATAGCAGGAGCAGGAGAGGTGGGCAGCCATTTGGCAAAGATGTTGAGTACAGAGTCAAATGACCTTACCATTATAGATAGCCATGAGGCAAATTTGAACAAAGTCTCACAGATAGCGGATGTGGTTACAGTGCTGGGAAGTCCAACATCAATCTCTACGCTGCAACAGGCAGGAACGGCAGATGCCGATCTGTTCATAGCAGTAAGTCCGGCCCACGACCAGGATGTGAATCTTATAAGTGCAATGCTTGCCAAAAAGATGGGAAGCAAGAAGGTTACGGCGCGCATCAACAACGATGAATATATGCATTATGAGAACAAACTGCTCTTTACAGAATTGGGAATTGATCTGCTCTTCTATCCCGAGAAGATTGCAGCATATGAGATATCCGACCTGTTGAAGCAGACCGGAACGACTGAGTTCATGGAGTTTGCCCGCGGAAAGTTGCAGATGGTGGTTTTCAGGCTTGATGACGGTGCCCCTTTGATACAGAAATGTGTCTATGACATGCTCCCGTTGGGCAATCAGACCCCATATAAGGCTGTAGCAATTGCCCGTGAAGGAACCACTATCATTCCTACTCGTGATACCCGTTTTGTTGAAGGTGACCTTGTCTTTGTAATCTGTACAAGCGACGGTGTCAAGGAGGCCATGACCTATTCCGGCAAGAATGAGATTGATATCAACAAACTCATGATTGTGGGAGGTGGCAGGATTGGAGAGATGCTCGCACGCAAGATGGAGAACAATGTTGAGATAATAAAGATGATCGAGCAGCGTGAGGAGCGTTGTGAATATCTTGCCGAGACACTCGACAAGGCTCTCATCATACATGGCGACGGCCGAAACACCGATCTTCTCATTGAGGAGGATGTAAAGGATTTTGATGCATTTGTTGCAGTTACAAGCAGTTCGGAGACAAATATCCTTGCATGCGTGGCTGCAAAGAAGATGGGCGTGCCAAAGACAATAGCGGAGGTGGAGAACATAGAGTATATAAAACTGGCGGAGGGCATGGGCGTTGATGCCGTAATCAACAAGAAACTCATTACTGCGGGCCGTATCTTCCGCTTTACCCTAAGCAATAAAGTGCGCTCAATCAAGTGCCTCAACGGATCAGATGCCGAGGTGCTGGAGTTCCTTGTCAACCCCGACAGCAACATTACACGAGGCCCACTTAAGGATTTGAAGTTTCCTAAAGAGGCAATCATTGGAGGAGTTATCCGTGGAAATGAGAGTTTCATTGCAAACGAGTATACAGAGTTGAAGCCTTACGACAGGGTTGTGGTGTTTGCGCTTCCGCAAGTATTGTCAAAAGTCAACAATTTCTTCATTTAGAGAGATGGCAAGTTATCTTCAGGTAGAGAACATATCAAAGTCATACGGCACAAAAGTGCTCTTTGACAAGATCAGTTTCAATATAAATGAGGGCGACAAGATTGCACTCATTGCTCCCAACGGAACAGGCAAGAGTTCATTGCTCTCGATCCTTGCAGGCAAAGACTCCTCTGACCGGGGAGGATGCGTAAAGTTCCTTAAGGACATTACAATCTCATTCCTTGAGCAGGAGAGCAATTTTGATCCCGACAGTACCATATATGATGTGGTACAAAATGCCAGGAAACGGAGCCGCAGCGCACATCTGCAGGAGTGGGAAGAGGAGTACAAGATAAACGAGGTCCTGTACAAACTCAAGTTGGAGGATACCGCAAAGAGGGTATGTGAATTGAGTGGTGGCGAGAAAAAGAGGGTTGCCATAGCGGCAATGCTCATCAATGAACCCGATTTCCTCATAATGGATGAGCCTACCAACCACCTTGACCTGGAGACTATTGAGTATCTGGAGGAGATGCTCACCCGTTCGCGCTGTACACTGCTTATGGTAACCCACGACCGTTATTTTCTTGACAGGGTCTGCAACCAGATTATTGAACTTTGGGAGGGAAACCTCTATCAGTATAACGGCAACTACTCATATTTCCTTGAAAAGAGGGAGGAGAGGATAAGCAATTTCAAGGCAGAGACCGACCGGGCCCGAAACCTGCTCCGTACAGAACTTGACTGGATGCGCAGGATGCCTTGTGCAAGGGGTACAAAGGCCAAATACAGGATAGATGCCTTCTATGACCTTAAGGAGAGGGCTTCGCAGACAATTGCAGAAAAGAGTCTCGATATCAATGTGAAGATGTCGCGCCTGGGCAAGAAAATTGTCAACTGCAAACATGTGGGATATACCTGGGAGAGTGACGGATGGGTTGGTGTAGATGATTTTACATACAATTTTGCTCCTGGGGAGAAGATTGGAATAGTAGGCAAGAACGGTGTAGGAAAGAGTACTTTCCTCAATCTCCTTACCGGAGAACTCGCTCCGACATCAGGAGAGATTGAACGCGGCGAGACGGTGGTTTTCGGTTACTACAAGCAGTCAGGAATCGAGTTCAACCCCAATGATACAGTTATTGGGGCTGTGCAGGAGATTGCGGAGACAGTTACACTTGCCGACGGCAAGAGCGTTCCTGTAACCACATTCCTCAACTATTTTCTCTTTCCGCCCCCAATGCACCATGTAAAGATTGAGAAGTTGAGCGGAGGCGAGAAGAGAAGACTCTATCTGCTTACAGTATTGATGAAGAATCCTAATGTACTTATTCTTGACGAGCCTACAAATGACCTTGACATTCTCACGCTTAATGTGCTTGAAGAGTATCTCAAGGGCTATCCGGGTTCTGTGATAATTGTCTCCCATGACCGCTTCTTCCTCGACAAGATTGCAGACCATCTCTTCATATTTGAAGGGAATGGCGCAATAAAGGATTTTGTGGGAAGTTATTCGGGCTACAGGCAATACATGAAAGACAAGGAGGCTCAGAGAAGGGCTGAGGAGAGGGCTGCTGCCGAGAAGCAGGCCAGAAGAGATGCCCAGAACGGCGCTTGTGCCACAAAGAACGGCTCTGCCGACAATTCAGCCCAAGTCGGCCAGCAGAAAAAGCGTAAACTCTCTTATAAGGAGCAGCGCGAACTTGAGCAACTTGAAAAGGATCTTGAGGCTCTTGAGGCCGAAAAGGCTGCATTGGAAGAGGTACTTTCAAGCGGAACGCTCTCGGTCGAAAAGTTGACAGAGGCCTCCACCAGGATTGGTGCAGTCATAGATGAACTGGATGAGAAGGGGATGAGGTGGCTTGAACTCTCCGATATATAGTGGGTTCTGGTACATTTTGCAGAGATGCGCATATTGGCTTTGGAGCAGAAATCGCATGAATGGAATCGTTAACAATAAAAATATCAGAAAATGAAAAGAGCAGTTTTGAATTTCATGGTTATGGCACTTGCCCTTCTTTTTATGGCAAGTTGTGGCCAGAGCAACGGCAAGAAGGCAAATCAGGAGGCTGAAAATACAGAAATTACAACCAAGGCAGACAGCGTTGTTGCCGATGACAGAGGTTACATTGTAAAGGTAGGGGATATGGTACCCCAATTTGACCTTCATCTTCTTGACGGAACAAAAGTTCCGGTAAGTTCACTCAAGGGCAAGGTAGTGATGTTGCAGTTCACAGCCAGTTGGTGCGGTGTATGCCGTAAGGAGATGCCTTTCATAGAGAAGGATATCTGGCTCAAACTCAAGGAGAATCCCGATTTTGCACTATACGGCATTGATTTGAAGGAGGATGCGGAGACCACTGCAAAATTTGCAGAAATGATACCTGTAACCTATCCGATTACACTTGACCTTGAGGGCAAGACCTTTGAACTCTTCTGCGCAAAGGGAGCAGGTGTTACGCGTAATATCATACTTGACCGTGAGGGCAGGATCATTATGCTTACCCGTCTTTTTGATGAGGCTGAGTTCAACTCAATGGTAGAGACAATCAACGCCGAACTTGCCAGAAATTAGATCCACAGTGCCATAAGGCCTGCAGGAGAGGTATACGGTACCCCAAAAAGACCAGCGGGACAAACAAATTGCAATTGTTTGTCCCGCTGATATTTAAAAGTTTAACTTAACTTTTACCTATTAATACTCATCTTCGTTGAAGAAAAAATCCTCTTTGCTTGGGTAATCAGGCCAAATCTCTTCAATGCTGTCATAGATCTCACCGTCATCCTCAAGGTCATTCAAGTTCTCAATTACCTCTAGAGGTGCTCCAGAACGTGTTGCGTAGTCAATTAACTCATCTTTTGTTGCAGGCCATGGAGCATCTTCAAGTTTTGAAGCAAGTTCAAGTGTCCAATACATAATATAATAAAATAATAATTAGATAATTAAGTGTCTTTTACCTCTAAAAAGAGGGGTGCAAATATAGTAAAAGTTTTAATATATCCTACAAATATTGGACTATATATCTTTACGGTAGCCAAAATGTCTCATCCACACCACTTTTGTGGCAAAAATATCTACCGAGGGTAAAGAGGTAGTCAGAGAGTCTGTTCAAATATCTGATACCCCTTTCAAGTTGTGTTTCAGGTGCGTTTTCATCTTTGGCCTCTTCACACAATGTGTCAATGACAGCCAATGCGCGTCGCTCAGCCCTGCGGCAGATTGTTCTTGCAACGTGGCATTCCGACGACTCGCGTGGGGCTCCTGGCAAAATGAATGCAGTCTGTGGTGGCATCTCGCCGGTCATGCGGTCAATTTCTGATTCAAGGAATCCTATTTCAGATGCAGGAAGTTCAGAGAGTTTCTTGAATGAACCGTCGGATGCAAACTGTGCCGATACAACCATAAGGTTCTCCTGAATCTTCCTGAGGGTCTCCATCTCCTTGTGGTAAGAGATGTCGCTTATTACCACTCCAAGGTATGAAATTAGTTCGTCAATATCTCCGTAGGCCTCCACTCTGGGGTGGTTCTTCGGAACTCTTTTGCCGCCCACCAAAGAGGTGGTGCCTTTATCTCCGGTCTTTGTATATACTTTCATAATCGGTTGTTTATTTAATTCTGTCATAATTGGGAAGGTCGCTCTCAACCTTGCCGTCGCGCAACCTTATGATGCGTCTGGCATGTTGTGCAATATCCTCTTCATGTGTTACAACAATTACTGTATTGCCATTGTTGTAGATCTGTTCAAACAAATTCATTATCTCTACAGAGGTCTTTGTGTCAAGATTGCCGGTAGGCTCATCTGCAAGGATAATTGACGGGTTGTTTATGAGTGCCCTGGCAACGGCAACCCTCTGTCTCTGGCCGCCGCTGAGTTCCGATGGCTTGTGCTCCATCCTCTCTCCGAGCCCCACACTTTCAAGTGCGGTGCGAGCCCTTTTCATCCGCTCCTCCTTTGGAACACCTGCATATATTAGAGGCAGAGCCACGTTCTCAAGCGAACTGTATTTGGGAAGAAGATTGAATGACTGGAAAACAAAACCTATCTCATTGTTCCTCACATCGGCCAACCTGTTGTCATCCATCTTGCTTACATCTGTGCCATTAAGTATGTAACTCCCTTCAGTGGGGGAGTCGAGGCAGCCCAAAATGTTCATCATTGTTGATTTTCCGCTTCCCGACGGTCCCATTATGGCCACATACTCATTCCGGCGGATTGTAATGTCTACACCGTCCAACGCCTTGACCTGTTGCGCTCCAAGGCGGTAAATCTTTTTGATGCCGCTGATGCGGATCACCTCATTGCTCTCTGCACACCCCTTCTCTGTTACCATATTTTAAAAAACTCGTTCATTGCCCTCCGTAGGCTCTCCAATGCCATTGGAGTGTTCCACTTTTCCCTCTCCTTTTCACCCACTTCATTTGAAACTGTCCTCAATTCAAAGAATGGTATATTCTCCTGCAGGCATACATAATAGACTGCTGCTCCCTCCATGCTCTCAATATGCGGGCCGAACTGCCTCATAAGTTCCGCTTTCCTTTGTGGAACTCCTGTAACAGTCTGTACGGTCACGCCAATACCCTCCTTGTAATTTGCCAGGTAACTCTCTATGTTATCATCAAGTTTTACACGGTGCAGAGCGCCGGCCTTGAATGGAAAGACGTCGGCATCCAGAATCTCATACTGGAAAAGTGTCTGGAATCCGAAGAGGGTTTCAAAGCCCAAGTCTCCAAAATACTCCTTCTCTATTACCGCTGTGCTGCCCATTGGAAAGAGGGCAGGGGCCTGTGGGGTATCATTGAAACTGTAACTGCCGGCAATGCCTATGTTTATGACAAGGTCATACGGTTTGCCCGATACAGAGGCTTCAAGAAGTCTCTTTGTAAGTCTGTAGCATGTAGATGTTGTGCCAATGCCGGTAAGCATGAAATCAACATCGAGTTTATCTGCAATGGCATGCTCATGCAGCCTGTGAGCCTGTTCTGCACATACAATCTCTTCCGGTTCGGCTGCTGTTATCAATACTCTTTTCATATGTCGTCTCTTTTTTCAATCATTTGGTGGTGTGTGCCGCATGGACTACAGCGAGTAGAGATGGAACTTGAATATCACTCCGCCTTCCGGCCTGTTTTCAACTGTAATCTCACCCCTGTGGTAAACTACTGCGCTATGTACAATGGCAAGTCCGAGGCCTGTTCCACCCCTTTTACGGGTACGTCCCTCCTCTATCCTGTAAAATCTCTCAAAGATACGGGGTATATTCTCTTCAGGGATGCCTTTTCCGTTATCGGTATATGAAAAGTCAATCCTGTAACCGCCGTCGCCCGGAATCTGGTTGATTCCTGCACGTATGGTTATGGTAATATTTTCTCCTCCGTGCTCAATCGAATTGTCAATAAGGTTCTTGAAGAGTGAGTAGATGAGGGTGTAGCATCCGTTCATCCTCAAGTTGGTGCTGAAGAGTGTCTGGAGGGTTATATTGTTCTGTCTCAACTTGTAGTCAAGTTCATCGCTTATTTCGCCCAGGCATTTTGACAAAATTACCTCCTCATTCTGGAATGTGTCTGACCTTTCGTCCAGTTTGTTGAGGGTAGATACATCAAGTATGAGTGAAGAGAGCCTCATTGATTGTGAGTATGCCTTGTCGATAAATTTAAGCATCTGCTCCCTGCTCATGTCGGGTGAGTTGAGTATGGTTTCAAGGTATGCCCTTATGGCCGTAATGGGAGTCTTGAGTTCATGTGAGACATTCTGGCTGAGTTGCTGCTTGTAGAGTTTTGTCTTTTCAAACTGGTCAAATGTGTCAATGACCCTTTTGCATATCTCTCCAAACTCATCATTGGAGAAGTTGATCTTGCTGTAATCCTTGTCGGGACTCTTTACAACCTCCACAAATTTGCCCAGGGCCCTTATCGGGCGCGACAGTTTATGGGTCATGAAGAATACCGCTCCCGCAAGTATGACAAACAGCAGCGCAATGAGATACATGTACCTCTGCTCGTTCTCTACAAGTTCGGCCACCTCATTTCCACACATAATAGCCGTGCGGATGTAGAGCCCGTCATATTTCTTTGCATGGAAGAGAAAATCAGCGTCAACGGAGTGTGATTTCCTGAACACGGTTCCAACCCCAAACTGGTCTGCCAGTGTCAACTCTTTTCGCTGGATTGTATCGTATTCAATATCGTGGTTGAAATTGTCATAAAGCACAATCTTCTCCTTGTCAAGGATAGTGAACCTTACTTTTGACGGGGCCGGAATGGAGTCATACGGCGTGTTTGCCATGATTGACTTGTAGGCTATGTCATTATAAAGCACAAGTTCGGCCTTGAGGGTCTTGAGGTTATAACTTATCTCCTTGTTGTACGACATTGTGAGAAATGCCAGAGCCAGAATGGAGAGTGCTATAAGGAAATAGAGAATAAGATTGTACTGGTACTTTACTCTCATGATTGCCAACGGTATTTTTATATACTGTTCCCGTTATGAATCCCTACTCCTGAGGTTGGAAGCAGTAGCCGTACCCGGAGCGGTTTATTATAAAATTGCCATATTCATGCAATTTCTTTCTTAATCTTGCTATATGCACATCTACAGTCCTTTCCAGGACATAACTCTCATTTTTCCATATAAGTTTGAGAATATCTTCCCTTGAGAATATCTTGTTGCAGTGACTGGAGAGAAGAATAAGTATCTCACACTCCTTTTTGGTGAGCATTATCTCCTCCTTGTTGATGTAGACTCTCTTTTCTGCCGTATCAACCACCAGTTTGCCAAAAACAAGCCTGCCTGCCTCTCCTTGTGTACTCTCTTTCATCCCGCCTTTTTCATTCTCATTAACCGGGTGGGGCTGCTGTGCATTCTCTTTGGCAGGTGATTCATAAGTCCGGTAAAGAAGGGCATTTACCCTGGCAAGCACCTCCTTTATTGAGAAGGGTTTCGGAACATAGTCATCGCCTCCCTTCTGGAAGCCAGCAAGTATATCCGCTTCGGTATCAAGTGCAGAAAGAAATATTATTGGAATGGGATTCTTGTACTCTTCGCGCAGCAGTTGTGCCATTTTGAGTCCGCTGATGCCGTCCATCATAATGTCAAGGAGAATCATGTGGAAACCGCCCTTGAGTTTGAGCAGTGCCTCTTCTGCGCTTGAGGCCGTCTCTACATCATATCCGGCCTGTTGGAGATTGAACTGCAGAATGTCACAAATATCCTCTTCATCATCTACTACCAATATCCTGTAATTGTATGGCTGTTGTGTCATAACAGATGGTTTTTTGGTGGTTTTAACATAAGGCATACAAAAATAAGCATTATTTTGAATAAAGAAAATTGGATTTTTACATAATGTTTTGTTTTTATAACTTTGTGCGTTAAGTAATTTATGATTCAACGGCTATGGCTTATAACAAGATAGAGGAGTTTGACCAGGAAACGACACAAAAACTGGCTGAACATTACAAGGCAATTCTTGACCTGTTGGGTGAGGAGTCTGCGCGTGAAGGATTGATAAAGACTCCAGAAAGGGTTGCCAAGGCAATGCAGTTCCTTACACAGGGATACAATGCAGATCCTGTGGAGATATTGAAATCGGCACTCTTCAAGGAGGAGTACAAACAGATAGTCCTTGTAAAGGATATAGAGATTTATTCAATGTGCGAGCACCATATGCTGCCATTCTATGGCAAGGCGCATGTGGCATACATTCCCAACGGGGTGATAACCGGTTTGAGCAAGATCCCGCGTGTAGTTGATGCCTTTGCCCGCCGTCTGCAGGTGCAGGAGCGCCTGACAGTACAGATAAGGGATTGCATCCAGGAGACTTTGAACCCTCTTGGCGTTGCCGTTGTCATTGAGGCTGCCCATATGTGCATGCAGATAAGGGGCGTGCAGAAGCAGAATTCGGTCACAACCACATCGGCCTTCACCGGGGCTTTCCTCAAGGATATCAGAACCAGGGAGGAGTTCATGAGGCTGATTGGTGTGAACCTCCATTAGCCAAACAAGAGTTGGCCGGCTGCCTGCCTGGCCCCGGAACGGCAGGAGTGAATAAGAGGAACCTTGTTGGATATCAATATATTAAAGATTAATTTACAAACACATCAATACACAGTAAGTTATGTTACGTAAAATAAGAGTTGCCGCGGCCATTGTCTTTTTTGCACTCATCACTCTGCTTTTCCTTTATTTTACGGGAAGTGTGCATTTGTGGTTCGGATGGATGGCCAAAATACAGTTTATGCCGGCATTGCTTGCACTCAATCTCTTTGTGCTGGCTGTTCTTGCAGTGCTTACACTTTTGCTTGGAAGAGTCTACTGTTCTGTCATATGCCCTTTGGGTGTTATGCAGGATATATTTGCATGGTTCGGAAAGAGAGCAAAAAAGAACAGATATTCATACTCAAAACCCAAGACCCTTTTAAGGGCTATTGTGCTTTTTTTGTATGGTGCCGCTACAGCGGCCGGATTGGGGACAGTTACAGCCCTCCTTGCGCCCTACAGTGCATATGGCAGGATAGCATCCAGCCTGCTTGCTCCCGTTTACCGGTTTGGGAACAATATTCTGGCATATTTCGCAGAGCGTGCCGAAAGTTATGCATTCTACTCTACAGAGATTTGGCTTAAATCCCTTCCAGTACTGGTTGTAGCGGTGCTTACCCTGGTTATTCTTGCATTTTTGGCATGGAGAGGGGGCAGAACATACTGCAACACAATATGTCCGGTTGGAACGGTATTGGGCATGCTTGCAAAATACTCATGGTTCAAACCGGTAATTGATACGTCAAAGTGCAATGGCTGCGGATTGTGCGAACGCAACTGCAAGGCTTCATGCATCAGCAGCAAGGAGCATTCGATTGATTATAGCCGCTGCGTTGCATGTATGGATTGTGTAGAGAAGTGCCGTCAGGGGGCAATATCCTACAGGCATGCAGGCAGTGTATCAAAGGTGGCGGACAATATGAAGGATAATATAAAGGCAGATGGAAAGGGCAGCGAAGGCAAGGCCTCATCAGAAAATGGCAGGCGTGCATTCCTTGCTGCCACTGCGGTATTGGCAACGGCTTCGGTTGCAAAGGCACAGGAGGATAAGGTCGACGGAGGCCTTGCTGTAGTCCTCGACAAGAAGGCTCCCAAACGTCAGGGCAAGATTGTTCCTCCGGGAGCACTGTCGGTGGCAAATCTTGAGCAGCATTGTACAGGTTGCCAGTTGTGTGTCTCGGCGTGTCCGAACGGTGTGTTGAGGCCAAGCACTGACCTTATGTCAATGCTTCAGCCCCAATCCTCATATGAGAGGGGCTTCTGCAGACCGGAGTGTACAGAGTGCTCCGATGTATGTCCTGCCGGTGCAATAAGGCCAATCAGTGTTGAGGAGAAGTCCTCCATACAGATAGGCCATGCTGTCTGGATCAAGAAGAATTGTCTGTCTGTGACAGATGGCGTGAGTTGCGGAAAGTGTGCAAGTGTATGTCCGGTAGGGGCAATACAGATGGTAAAGATCACTTGTGACCAGTGTGTGATGAAGTGTGACGAAAACGGCAACAAGAGATGTGCAATGATACCTGTTGTTAATGAGGAGCGCTGCATAGGATGCGGAGCATGCGAGAATCTGTGTCCGTCACGCCCATTCAGTGCAATATATGTAGAGGGTCATGAAGTTCATAAAAACATTTAAAGGAGATTGCTATGGAACAAAACAGGAATAAGGATATGAACCGCCGTAATTTCTTGAAGAGATTCGGATTTGGCGGAGCCCTCTCGGTAGCGGCTCTTTATGGATGTAAAGGAACTGAACAGGTAAAATACTCACCTGAAGGGACTGAGAGCGGAGAGGTGCCCAAGGGCAAGATGACATACAGGAGTTTTCCCTCTTTGGGTGACGACAAAATTTCAATCCTCGGCTACGGATGTATGCGTTGGCCAACCATGCCCAATCCCGAGGGCGGAAAGGATGTGATAAACCAGGAGAGTGTAAACCGTTTGGTTGACTATGCGATTGAGCATGGTGTCAATTTCTTTGATACTGCTCCTGTTTATGTGCAGGGCCAGTCTGAAAAGTCAACAGGCATAGCATTGAGCAGGTACCCCAGAGAGTCATATTACCTCTCGACCAAACTCTCCAATATGAGCAACTACTCATTTGAGGCCTCAATTGGAATGTATAAACGCTCCCTTGAGAATCTGCAGACCGATTATATCGATTTCTATCTGATGCACAATCTTGGCCGTGGAGGAATTGAAACCTTTGAAAAACGTTTCATTGAGAATGGTGTCCTTGATTATCTCCTTGAGGAGAGAAAAAAGGGCCGCATAAGGAGATTGGGATGGTCGTTCCATGGTTCAAAGGAACTTTTTGATCATATGATGTCGCTCCATGAAAAATATCACTGGGATTTTGTTCTTCTGCAGATAAACTATCTTGACTGGAAGATTCCAAAGGGAAGTTCAATAACTGCGGAGTACATGTATCAGGAACTGGACAAAAGGGAGATACCGATTATGGTAATGGAGCCTCTTCTTGGAGGCCGCCTTGCCAAGTTGCCTGACCATATAGTGGGAAGACTGAAACAGCGTGAGCCTGAAAAGAGTGTGGCTTCATGGGCCTTCCGTTTTGTGGGAAGCCATCCGAGGATAATGACGGTATTGAGTGGCATGACATATATGGAGCACCTTCAGGACAATGTACGTTCATTTGCTCCGCTTGTGCCTCTTACAGAGGATGAGAACAACTTCCTCTATGAAACGGCAAAACTTATAAACGAGTATCCTACCATACCTTGCAATGACTGCAAATATTGCATGCCATGCCCGTATGGAATTGATATTCCGGCAGTTCTTCTGCACTATAACAAGTGCGTTAATGAGGGCAATGTGCCGGAGAGCGCGCAGTCGGAGAATTACCGCAAGGCTCGTCGGGCCTTTCTTGTGGGGTACGACAGGGCCGTTCCAAAGGTACGCCAGGCCGACCACTGCATCAAGTGCGGCGAGTGTGTGAAACACTGTCCGCAGGATATAAAGATTCCAAATGAATTGGGAAGAATTGCACATTTTGTGGAGAAATTGAAACAGAATACATTATAGAGGGTAGAGTATGTTTTTGGAAAATGCCCGCCAATCGGGCTGGATAGAGGTAATTTGCGGATCTATGTTCTCAGGCAAGACCGAGGAACTTATACGCAGGTTGAAGAGGGCAAAGTATGCAAATCTCAAGGTGGAGATATTCAAGCCGGCTATTGATGTAAGATATTCCGAGGCGGAGGTTGTTTCACACGACTCCCACTCAATTATATCCACACCTGTAGAGACATCGGAGAGCATTCTGCTGCTTACAGGTGATGTGGATGTGGTAGGCATTGATGAGGTGCAGTTCTTTGATGAGAATATTGTTGATGTGTGCCAGCAACTTGCAAACAGGGGCGTGCGCGTGATATGTGCCGGCCTTGATATGGACTATTTGGGAAAGCCTTTCGGCCCCATGCCCAATCTTATGGCTGTTGCAGAGTATGTTACAAAGGTGCATGCAATTTGCGTAAAGTGCGGCAGCCTTGCACAACATTCGCACAGATTGTCGGGAAGCGACAAATTGGTTGAACTTGGAGAAAAGGATACCTACGAGCCCATATGCCGCCACTGCTTCAACAAGGCAATGGCAAAGTAGGGCACTTTTCTAAAATTGTAAAGGAGTTTGTCTTTATGGAGATTATGGAGAATCATAAAATTGAAGATATAAAACTTAGGGATCTTCTTGCTTTGGCGTTTGACATTATGGAGCGCAACAACGCCGGTCTTGAGGAGCGCATATGCAAATTGGAGCGGAAGATAAAGGAGCAGGAGGCTCAGATTCAGGAGCAGGAAAAGCGTATTGCCGGGCAGGATTTTGTAATTTCGGCATTGGTGCAGGGTGCGACAGAGGTAAAAAATGTGGCATTTGAGGCACAACCTGAATTTGAGAAGGAGGAGCCTGGATTTAAGGCGGCAGATTCTGAATTTGAAGAGCAGGCGGAGATTGCTCCCGCAGATGAACATGTAGATTCAAATGATTGTGGAAATTCAGATGCTCTGGAGTCTGATGATTGTGCTGAAAGTATCCAGGTGCAGGAGTCTGCAGGTGATATGGCTTCAATCAGAGTTCTTGAGCCGGCCGAAGAGGCGGCACCAGCGGATGACCTTGAACCTGCTGAAGAGGCAGAGTCGGCTGATGATTTGGAGAATGCCGAAGATGAGGAGCGTGTTGATGATTTGGAGAATGCCGAAGATGAGGAGCATGCAGATGATTTTGAGTCGGCAGATGTTATGGTTTCAGGCGGGGAGCAGGAGCAGCCCGATGAAGCAGTCCGGATTGATGATTTTGAGTTTACAGAAGATGATGCGTCAGAGGTAGATTTGACATTGGCAGAAGATGAAGAGCCTGCACAAGACATTGAGGCGGCCCGGGAGAGTGCGCCTGCGGAGGCTGTTGAGTTGGCCAATGACGCCATTCCTGATACTTTGTCAGGACTCGATGTGCTTGCCTTTGCAGAGGAACTTGCCGAAAAGGCGAATGAGGCGGCTCCAGGAAGTGATGTGTTTGAACTGATGGCCCGTCAGCAGGAGAGAGAGGAGATTATTGGAGAGACGCTGGAGAGGGAGAATGAGGTGAAAATAGTGAATGAAGCGGCCAAACCCGACTGGTATGACTGGGAGGTGGATTATCCGGCAGAGTATGTGGCTGATGTATATAAGGCAATCAGTTTCAACGACAGGTTTGAATTCATAAAGGAACTCTTTAACCTGAGCGGTGATTTGAGTGAGGCGGAGTATCTTTTCAAGGATACCCTTGATGATATAAATGAGATGGAAAACTTCAAGCAGGTGGTTGAATATATAAGGCACCGTTTCCCTCAATGGGATGAGCAGAGCGATGAGGTATACCGTTTCTATATGGCAATACGCAGAAAGTTCAACAAACAATAACTTTACAATATGGCAAAACTTTATTTGGTACCGACCCCAATTGGCAACCTTGAGGATATCACCCTGAGGGCATTGAGGGTTTTGAAGGAGGTGGATCTCATTTTGGCGGAGGATACCAGAACAAGTTCGGTTCTTCTCAAGAAGTATGACATTCATACACGCATGGAGAGCCATCACAAATTCAATGAGCACAAGACATCGTCATCGGTTACGGAGAAGATTCTTGCCGGAATGAATGTGGCGCTCATTTCAGATGCAGGAACACCGGGGATCTCTGATCCGGGTTTTCTTTTGGTAAGGACATGCGTTGAGGCGGGCGTTGAGGTTGAAACACTTCCCGGAGCAACGGCATTCGTGCCTGCTCTGGTAAACTCGGGTTTCCCTTGTGACCGTTTCTGCTTTGAGGGTTTTTTGCCGGTAAAGAAGGGGCGTCAGACCAAATTCAAGGAGATGGCGCTTGAAAAGAGGACCTCAATAGTATATGAATCGCCATACAGGCTTGTAAAGACCTTGGGCCAGATGGTAGAATTTTTTGGTCCCGACAGATATGCGGCTGTATGCCGGGAGATAACCAAGATGCACGAGGAGTGCAGACGTGGTACCGTAAAGGAACTTTTTGATTGGTACTCCAAAAACGAACCTAAAGGTGAGATTGTAATGATAATTGCGGGGGCGGATTATGAGCGGGGAAAAGAGTTGCAGGAAGCCGGACAGGAGTAACAAATACGGTGAAAAGGGCAGTTCCAGAAGCAGGAACATAGGGGTCTTTGTGCTTATGCTTGCCCTCTTCATTTTTCAGGTTACAATGTTTGTTCATGAAAAGTTCTTCCAAAAGGAGGAGGGCTCTGCTGTGGCCGTAGAAGAGTCGGAGCCGGCAAATGCTCCATTCTTCTTTGACCCCAATACTATAACGCTTGACTCATTGTGCATGCTTGGCCTTACACCGCGTCAGGCCCAAACTATACTCAATTACCGGAACAAGGGCGGACGTTTCAGGCGTCCGGAGGATTTTTCGCGCATGTATGTAGTCTCGGAAGAACTCTATCTGAGAGTAAAGCCCTTCATCGCAATTGCTTCAGAAAGTCAGGACCCAAAGAGAAAATATCAAGTTGCCAATGCCGGGGCACCCGGGCGGCCGGGTGCAGGGCTTGATTCCAATCTCCCCCAAACGGGAACTGCAGAGTCTCCGGATGTCAGTGCCGCAATGAACACAGATGTGCGCACTGCAATGAACACAGATGTGCGCACCGCAGTGGCCCAGGATGTGCGCACTGCAATCAAAACGGATGTCCGTGCCGCGGTGGGACAGAATGTCAAGGCAATAATGAGCGCAGAAGGCCGCATCGCAATGGCCCCGGATACCCGCGCTGCAATGGAGCCGGGCGTAAATCAGAAAACAGATGCACAGGATTCAGACGTGGCTGAATGCAAGGGAAGCACACTTGAGCCGCAAACACCCGGGTCACCGGCTCCGGCGAAACAGGGCCGCAAGCAGATGACGTATGCGCCGGATGCCCGGGAAACGGAGCCCCGGAGTGCAAGAGTGGTGGTTGACCTTAATCTGGCAGACAGCGCTGCGCTGGTAAAACTCTACGGCATCGGTCCCTTTTACGCAAAAAGGATAATTGAATACCGCAGACGTCTGGGCGGATTCCATTCTGTCGGGCAACTTATGGAGATTCCTGGGATAGACACTATAAAATTTGAGGGGCTGGCAAGGAGTGTTGTGGCAGATCCTGTGAGCATAAGACGATTCAGACTCGATACTGCAGGCAAACGCTTCCTTATGGCACATCCTTACATTGGAGCCTATGCGGCACGTGGAATATTGCTCCTTCGCCAGAAACTGGGCAATGCGGCATGCACATTGGAAAACCTTGTGAAGGAGCGCATAATCTCAAGTGAAAATGCCATGCGGCTGTGGCCATACATTGAGTAGCGCACAAAAAAAAATGGTGGTGCAAAGTGCTATTTTGACAATATGTTTTTAAATTTGTCATTTATAAATGAATAGAAGGTAAAACAAATAATACAATCATATTATGGGAATAATCACATGTTCCGACGTAACCAAAAAATTTGGTGACTTTACGGCTCTCAACTCTGTGAGCCTTGATATTCCGCAAGGGCAGATATTTGGTCTTCTCGGACCCAACGGTGCGGGAAAGACAACCCTTATAAGAATCATCAACCAGATTACGCTGCCTGATTCGGGCCAGGTAATGTTTGACGGACACCCTATGAGGGAGTCAGATATTGAGAGTATAGGCTATTTGCCGGAGGAGCGCGGACTCTACAAGAAGATGAAGGTGGGGGAGCAGGCACTCTATCTTGCACGCCTTAAGGGAATGAGCAATGCGGAGGCAACGAAGGTGCTTAAGGAGTGGTTCATAAAGTTTGGTATACAGGCATGGTGGAACAAGAAGGTTGAGGAACTCTCAAAGGGTATGGCCCAAAAGGTACAGTTCATTATAACAGTTCTTCACAGACCCAAACTCCTTATTCTTGATGAACCATTTTCGGGTTTTGACCCCGTTAATGTGAACCTTATACGCAAGGAGATCCTTGACATGAAGGAGGCCGGCACAACAATTATCCTCTCAACCCACAATATGGAGAGTGTGGAGGAGTTGTGCGACAATATTGCGCTTATAAACAAATCAAACCTCATAGTATCGGGCAATACCGATGCAATACGCAGGGAGTATGGCAACAACCAGGTTGAACTTGTATATAGGTCGGCCGACAAACTTTCTCAAATTATAGGCGGAATCTCTGCAGAGGGTGCAAGGATGCCTTTTGAAATCGTCTCTGACGAGCAGGGCAAAAACGGCTGGCGTGCGGTGCTTGAGATCCCGAGGGACGTAAGGAGCGCCCAAGTGTTGGGAAGCGTCATAAATGCTGTGGATGTGGTTTCATATCAGGAACTTGTTCCACGCATGAAGGATATTTTCATTAAATTGGTAAGTAATAATTAAGGTCATGGGAAAGAGTAAAATTGGAATCATCATAGCACGTGAATATACCATAAGGGTAAAGAAAAAATCATTTATATTCACAACAATACTCACTCCGCTGCTCTTTGCGGCACTTATGGTTGTACCCTCTCTTATAGCACTCTATTCAGGGGCTGAAGAGGGCCAGAAGATAAGGATTGCCGATGAGTCGGGCATTGTAATGCCCTATCTCGAGAGTGATGAAGAGATAATTTATGAAGAGGCTGCACCAGGTGAGACTCTCGCTTCAATGAAAGAGAGGTTCAAGGAACTTGATGTTTTTGCAGTGGTTGGAATATCTCCTCTTGATTCAAACAAGAATGTCTCTGTTACCGCCTATTCGGAGAAGCAGATTAATATGGAGATACAGTCATCAATCCGCAAGAGCGTGAAGAAGGCTGTAGAGGACAACAAGTTGAAGGCTTACGATATCCCTGACCTTGACCAGGTGCTTGAGGATATAAAAAGCGATGTCAAGATGAACACCTATACCATTGATGAGGAGACCGGAGAGGAAAAGGCCTCAATGGTTGAGATCTATATGGGCATAGGCTACATAGCAAGTTTCCTTATCTACATGTTCATCTTTATGTTCGGCAACATGGTAATGCGCAGTATCATAGAGGAGAAGACCACACGTATAGTTGAGGTCATTGTCTCTTCTGTAAAGCCTTTCCAACTCATGATGGGCAAGATACTCGGTGTTGCGGCAGTAGGTCTTACCCAGTTCCTTATTTGGATTGTGCTTACAGTTGCAATAGTTACAGGAGTTACCGCAGCAATCGGTTCCGATAAAGTAACAGAAAACGTTATGGAGCAGGCAGGCGGCCAGCAGCAGATGGCGCAGGTTGCTGAAATGGCAGGCATTGACCAGGAGCAGATGAAAGAGGTCATGGCTTCGCAGGGAGTACCGGCGCTTCCCGACGCACACTCTATTGCAGAGGAGGAAGATGGCTTTACCGGAGTGATGCAGGCCCTCAAGAGCATCAATTATGTGCAGATAATAGCATGTTTCCTTATCTACTTCCTTTTGGGATACCTTTTGTATTCGGGAATGTTTGCGGCTGTGGGATCTGCAGTTGACAATGAGGCTGATACACAGCAGTTGCTGTTGCCTGTAACAATGCCGCTCATCATTGGCCTTTTCATTATGCTCCACACTTTCCAGTATCCCGACAGTTCACTCTCATTCTGGGCTTCAATCATACCGTTCACATCGCCAATGGTAATGATGGCCAGAATTGCCTACGGCGTGCCGATGTGGGAACTTGCGCTGTCAATAGGACTATTGGTTGTCACATTCCTGCTTTTGACCTACATTTCAGGCAAGATCTACAGGATTGGAATTCTTATGTACGGCAAGAAGGCTGGCTGGAAAGATTTGTACAAATGGTTGAAGTACAAGAATTAGAATCAGGTTTGCAAAATCGTTCAATTTTTTTTGAAATGGAAAAATACAATTCGGGCCGCAAGGTTGCCGCAGTGACAAAAAATTTGGCAGCAGCACTTTTGCTGCTGCCCCTTATTGCCGGCTTTTCCGGGAACCTTTTTGCCCAGAACTACAAAAAGGCCCAATGGAGCAGGGTAAAGATGGACTCTACCTGGAACTGTTCTACAGGAAAGGCCACACAGGTTATTGACAAATACAGGCCATCAGTTGACTCGCTTCTGTTGCCCATAGGTTCAACAGATGAGGAACTTACCTCATATCCTCCGGAGGACAAACTCTCAAATTTTGCAGGAGACGTGATGCTGGCTTTCGGCAACAAGTGGCTTGCGGAGAATGTAGGGGCAGATGTAAAGGCCGATATGTCAATCACCAACTTTGGCGGCATAAGGGCATCAATGCCATGTGGAACCGTTACATCATTTGACATAATCTCAATTTTCCCTTTTGACAACAAGATCATGATTCTTGACCTTGAGGGTAAATATGTGCGTATGCTCATGGAGAACTTTGCCAAACGTGCGCGTGTTGAGGCAATGGGCGGTGTACGCCTTAAAATTGACCATAACCAGTTGGTGGAGTGTACTGTGGCAGGGGAGCCGATTGATGATTCCCGAATTTACAAGGTTGTAACCATTGACTTCCTACTTGGTGGCGGCGACAGTGTCTTTGCGCTCAAGTATGCCTCAAAGGCAGAAGATACCGGCCTCTTCATGAGGGATGTGGTAATTGCCCATATCAGGGAACTTACTGCACAAGGCAAGAAGGTTGAGGCCCAAAAGGATGGCAGGGCCGTGGTAATCAAGGAGAAGAAGTAGAGGCAGAGGATAGCGGTTATGGGGCAGGAGTAGCCCGCCGGCTGTCGGGAAGAGAATTGGAAACAAATGAAGATTTTGACAATTATGAAAAGTATAAAAGGAGTTTTGCGTTTTTGTACAGTTTGCGTTGCGCTTGCTTGTGTGGTGTTGCCTGGCAGTGCAAGTGCGCAGGATCTTGTGATATTGCATACCAACGATACACACAGCCAGATAACCCCTCAGGTTACAGGCGAGGGCAAGGGCCTTGGCGGATATGAGAGGCGTGAGGCCTATATAAACCAGGTCAGGAAGGAGCATAAGGCAAAGAATGTACTTTTGCTCGACGGCGGTGATTTCAGCCAGGGAAGCCCATATTTTTCGCTCTTCAAGGGAGATGTTGAGATTGAACTGATGAATGCCCTCGGATACGATGCGGTGTGTCTTGGCAACCATGAATTTGACAACGGCCAGAAGGAACTTGCCCGCAGGATAGGGAATGCAGATTTTGAATTTTTGTGCGCAAATTATGATTTTAGCGAAAGTCCTCTCAATAGCCTTGTGAAGCCCTACACAATTGTAAAGAGGGCAGGGAAACGCATTGGAATCATTGGCCTTACCGTAAATATCAAGGGCGTTGTGTCGAGCAAATACCTGAAAGGTGCGCAGTACATTCATCCTGTAAAGGTGATGAACAGGCTTGCTCTCGAACTCAAGAACGTACATAAATGTGACCTTATCATAGTACTCTCACATTGCGGATTCTACGCCGGAAGAGAGAACAACCCCGGCGACGAGTACCTTGCTGCACAGTCGGAGAATGTTGATATAATAATTGGCGGCCACTCCCACACCAAACTCGAAGACAAGGTTATGGTCAAGAACAAACTCGGCCGTGACGTAATGATTGTACAGGATGGCGAAAAGGGCGAGTATGTGGGCCGGATAGATCTCTGGTTCTAGCAAGTACAACCCTGCTCCACTTATTCAACCTCCTCAATGCTTGAAAAATATTGTGCCCAACCGGAACTTTGGTATGTGCTTACACAACCCTTGGGAACTTTAAGAACTGCAATGGGTGATGAAAATGCTATGCCGCCCAAAGTGGCTGGAGTGGTGGATTCGGAGCAAACTTCCGATAGTTTGGTGCACATATAAAATGCATAATCTCCAATATTGGTAACCCTCTTTGGAATGGTGATGCCTGTCAAATTGTTGCAAGAGTAAAAAGCCCATTCTCCAATGTCGGTTACGCTCTCCGGAATGGTAATGTTTTTCAAACTGATGCAATAAGAAAATGCCATTTCTCCAATACTGGTCACACCCTCTGGAATTGTTATGCTTGTCAAACTCCAGCAACTCATAAAAGCATAACTTGCAATCTCGGTTACCCCCTCTGGAATTGTTATGTTTGTCAAACTGTTGCAATAGGAAAAAGCGTTGCTTCCAATACTGGTCACACTCTCAGGAATATTGATGCTTGTCAATTTGCGGCAATCGTTGAAGGCGCTGCTTCCAATACTGGTTACACCTTCGGGGATTGTAATGCTTGTCAAACTCCAGCAACTATTGAATGCCGATATTCCAATACTGGTTACACCTTCGGGAATTGTAACGCTTGTCAAACTCAAACAACCCAAAAAAGTACTGTATCCAATGCTGGTCACACCTTTTGGAATGGTAATCTCTGTCAAACTGCTGCAGTACCAGAAGGCGGATTCTCCAATACTGGTCACCCCTTCGGGGATATCGATGCTTGCCAAACTGCTGCAATCATAAAAAGTGCTGGATTCAATGCTGGTTACACCCTCTGGAATGTTGATGCTCGCCAAACTGAGGCAACTCTTGAAGGCGCTGATTCCAATACTGGTCACATTCTCAGGAATATTGATGCTTGTCAAACTGCTGCAATCATAAAAAGCCGATCCTCCTATAGAGGTTACACTCTCCGGAATCGTGATGCTTGCCAAACTGCTGCAACCGTAAAAAGTACTGCCGCCAATGGCGGTCACTCCTTCAGGAATGGTAATGCCTGTCAATTTGCGGCAGCCGTAAAAGGCAGAGGCTCCAATAGTGGTCACACTCTCCGGAATGGTAATGTTTGTAAGACTGGTGCCACCACGAAAAGCACAATTCTCAATGCTTGTCACCCCATCAGGTATTACAAATGTTTTCAAATTGGAGCAGCCTTGTATCATGTAACCCGGTATTGCCTTGAGTGTGCTCGGCAAAGTTATCTCTTCAAGGCTTGAGCACTCTGCAAAGAGACTGTAGCCCAAAGTTGTAACACCTTCGGGAATGGTTATGCTTGTGAGTGTTGTCCTTGACCTGAAGGCTCCCTCCTTTATTGCTGTGAGTCTCTTGTTGAAAATTATTCTGCCCTTGCCGCCCGCCTTATCATAAGAATGGGAGAGTATGGTGGCGTCAAAAAAGGATTCATTTATTGTAATGGCTGTGTTGTCGCTTGTGGTGTAGATAATCTGGTTCTCCCAATTGTCTGCCACAAACATTACATCAAAGGCCTCTATTGTGTTGCGCTCAACCGTTAAAGTTTTTGATGTGGATTGGGTTACCTTGTTTCCATTGGCATCAGCAATTGTGAGCGTAAAACCCTTTGTGAATGTTACCGGAGGTATTACAAACCAGAACTCTGTGGCAGTGCCGGCAGAATTGCCAATATTTACGCCCGATGCATTGCAGTTGAGTGTAATAGACTTGCCGCCCTCATGTGATAGGCTCATTTGCGGATCTGCCTGGTATTTTGCTGTAACGGTAGCCTTGCCCGAGAGCACTTCGCCATTATTTCCCTTCAACTCAATGCTCCTTATGTTTATATTCTCTCCATAAACCTTAATCTTTAGGTAACCGCACAAATTCTTGAACGGCAAAAATAGATCCTCCTTGCCGGCTGTTACTGCGACCATGCTGTTGGCACCCTTGCCCAATGAGTTCTCTGCATACTCCTGCACGGCAGGCAACTCCATGGTTATGGTTCCGTCAATGCCAATTGAAGCATTTTGGGAGTATGGGTAGAGAGCATATATGGCGGCAAGTGAAGCCCCTTGGGTACCTGATTCAGTTGACATCCTCTTGAATGTGCCGGAGTCGTCGCCCGTTTGCCCCTTGAACTGGTATTGCTCATTCAATGTAGACCTGAAAATTGATATCTGGTCCATCTCATGCCAATGGAGGTTCAAGCCCTGTTCAATAAGTGTCTGGTTCCGGGCATCTGAAAAACCTGCAGTAAAGGTGTCATAATTGATGTTACCGTCAACCGGATCCTCTCCGGTACAACTTGCTGCCAGCAAAGCAATCGTGGCAATCATGGCAATTGTGGCAATTTTGGCAACCGTGGTGATTGTGGCAATTTTTGCAATTGTGGCAATTTCGGTAACCGTAGTAGTTATGGCAATCTTTGCAATTCTGGCAATTTCGGTAACCGTAGTAGTTATGGCAATCTTTGCAATTCTGGCAATTTCGGTAACCGTAGTGATTATGGCAATCTTGGCAATTCTGGCAACCGTGGCAGTGAACCATTTGACTCTCTTCATAACAATCGGGTATAAATTGGACACTTGTTTTCTACAAATATACTATTTTATACTGATGGAACAATACATTCAGTATTATCTGGACCTGACAACAACTTTCATTTTATCCGGCCAGGACGGCACATTCAGTTTTATCCGGTCCCGACAGTGCATTCAGAGCGGGTGCACCTCGAACCAATCAGGAGCGAAGGTCGTAAAAGCCGTTATTTAAGGACCTCGCATACCGGAAATGGCGAATTTTGCGATGATTTGCTCTGCGAGGGGCACAAATAGTGCATTTTAAGGACTTCGCGGGCAGTCTCATGCTGTTACGGAATTAGTCAGCCGCCTGTTGTGAAGAAGAGTTTTGTGAAGAAGAGTTTTGTGGGCCCCTTCTCTTTGGGAGTATAAGAAACAACCCCACCGCCAGAATGGGGTGAGGTTGCGTATGATGCTTAAGGATTTGATGTGTTTGCTGCACCCGGTACCCAGGATGAGGTTTTTACCAATTGTGCAAGCCCCACTCTGGGGAATGCCAATTGCACAAGCCCCTCCAGAGAGAAGCCAATCGCGCAAAACTCTCTCAATTGAGATGCAATCACGTAAAATCTTCTTGAGGGAGATGCCAATCGTGCAAGATCCTTTTGAGAGATGCCAATCATGCAAGATTCTCTTGAGAGAGGCTAATCATGCTAACCCCTCTCTTGAGAGAGATGCTGCTAATTGTACAGATACCTCTTGATTTTGCTTGTGGCGGTCTTCTGGAAGGCCTCTTCCTGAATGTAGACCTCTGCAATCTGGGAGAATTTGTTCACTTTTGAGTTTACATATTGTGCAATCTCTTTTGAGAGTTTTTCATAATATGCACTCATGTTGCCCGACATCTCCTCTTTCTTTTTGTGGTATGCTGCAACAGCCTCGTCACGCTTTGTCTCATAGGCCTTGAAAAGTTCGCGGCGCTTGTTGTTGTACTGCTCGGCATACTCCGATTTCTTGAGTTCGTATGCCTTTGTGTACTGGGCCTTCTTCTCCTCAATGACATGTGAGTACTCGCTCTTCAAGTTCTCGTACGTTGCCTTTTTTTCAAGGTATGCAAGGGCAATCTCTGCCTTTTTGCTCTCATACTCCTTGATGAGTTCCATCTTCTTTGCCATGTAGGCCTTGTAGAGTTCCTCCTTGGTCTTGTTCAGAGACTCAATTTTTTCGGGACTCGGATATACTTTTGCAATGAGTTTGCCCTTTATTGAGAGAACCAAAGACTCTGCAATTGCAGGATGTGAGTTGATGACTGTCTCAATCTCCTCCGGATAGATATTCTCTCCGCTCGGGCCGAGAATCATGTTCTTCAGACGGCCTCTGATTGAGAGCCACCCCTTCTCATCAATATAACCGAGGTCCTGGGTCCTGAACCAGCCATCTTGGGTGAATGCTTCGGCAGTAGCCTCCGGGTTCTTGTAGTAGCCCATCATGATGTTGTCGCCTTTGGCAACAATCTCGCCCTCTCCGGTTTCAGGGTTTATATTGTCAATTCTCAACTGCACTCCAGGTACAGCAGGACCTGTGGTCTGCCATTTTACCATGCCTGGAATGGCTCCGGCAAGCAACGGACAGCACTCTGTAAGACCATAGCCGATTGCATAAGGGAATTTTGCCTCAAGAAGGAAGCGCTCGACTGTGCCGTCGAGTTTTGCTCCTCCAATACCAAAGAAGCGTATCCTTCCGCCAAACATTTCGGTCATCTGTTTTCCAACTATCCGGTGAACAAGTTTACGCCCGAGTACTGTTTTGTACATTGCTGCAGTAACCTTTTTTGCCTTTATTTTTGGAAGGATGGAGTTCTTGTAGATCTTCTCAATGATAAGCGGAACCACAAGTATAGTGGTAGGTTTTACCACTTTGAATGCCTGCAGCAGGGCAGTTGGAGTAGGGGCCTTGTCGAGGTAATATACCGAACATCCGCTCGAGAATGGGAGCAGCAATGACAGACTGTTTTCCAATGTGTGTGAAAGCGGAAGAATTGAGAGCCATACATCCCATTCGAAACTTGGACGCAGTTGCATTGCCGATTTCAAGTGCGAGCAAAGGTTCTTGTGGCTCAACATCACACCCTTTGAATTTCCGGTTGTGCCTGATGTATAGATGATGGTGGCAAGATCCTCCTCCTTTGGAATGTATGCCTTCTGCTCCATTGCGGATTTCAATCCTTCAATGTTGGGGTATACCTCCTCCAGACCGCTGTGGCCTTTGATTATTGAAAAATCATCAATGGCAATGATGATGTCAAGCATGCTCTTTGCCGCGTCATTAAGTTTTCTGTAGAGTTTCTTTGAAACAAACATTGCCTTTGACTCGGAGTGCCTGATAATGTTCTCAATCTCCATCTCGGAGAAATCAGGAAGCATGGGAACCGCTATTCTGTTGTATACCATGCAACTGAAGAATGAAACACCCCAGTTGGGCATATTCTGCGACAGGATTCCCACTTTCTCTCCTGCTTTTACTCCGTTGTTGAGCAATAGAGCAGAAATCTCTTTGGTTTTGTCGGCAAACTGTTTATAAGTATAAAAATCTCCACCTATTGTGCATAGAAATTTATTCTTGCTGAAAAGTTTTGATTTTGAGTGAAATAACTCTCGTAATGTTTTAAAATTCATTATATGAAGTGTAAATATTGTAGGTTTGGCGGTGTAGTTATCAAAAAATGTGCCACCAAAGAGAAGTGCCCTGGCACCCATCTTTGATGGCCATTATATCATTATTCAAGGTCGTTGCCGGTAGTAAAGAGTTCGGGATGCTTGCCTTTAAGCCCCATCTCTTTATATATCTGGCGGATACGTTTCAGATCAGCCTGCGCATCATCGGTAAGTTCAAATCTCTGGCCTCTTCCAACCTCTTTCTTGCCCCAGTCAAAATAGCCGAGGTAAACCGGAACGTTGCAGGCGCGTGCAATTGTGTGGAAGCCGGTTTTCCATTTCTGGGTAAGTTGTCTGGTTCCCTCCGGTGCAATTGCCAGATGCATGCGCTCCGCCTTGTTCATGGCGTCAATCATCTGTTTGGCAACTGTCGCTCCCCTTTTTCTGTCAACGGGAACTCCACCCATTTTTCTCATAATCGGGCCGAGCGGTCCCCAGAAAAACTCCTTTTTGATCATAACGTTGGCCTTGCCGCCAACAGAAGTGTAGTATATCCATGATATTATGAAATCCCAGGCAGATGTGTGCGGAACACCGAGTATTATGCCTTTAGGATCGTCAAGAGGCGGTTCCATAGCCTTCCAGCCAAGAATTTTCATCAGGAATTTGCAAATAGATCTCATATGATGTTCTGGTTTTGTTTCAGTACTTGTTGTGTTGGCCCGGTGAACCTATGAAAGCGGTACTTCGGGCTCCTCAAGAATCTCCTCAAGTATAAGGTCAGACCTGAGGTTCTCCCTTATGAAGTTCTGTCGCTCCATGGTATTTTTGCCCATATAGAACTCCAGAAGTTCATGTATTGTGTCATCCTTGCTCAAGTTCACTTTATCGAGGCGGATCTCTTCACCTATAAAGTTGGCAAACTCGTCGGCCGAAATCTCTCCAAGACCTTTGAATCGGGTAATCTCCGGGTTCTTGCCGAGTTTGGCAATGGCGCGCTCCTTCTCTTCAGAAGAGTAGCAGTAATAGGTCTCCATATCATCCTTGTCCTTGCCTTTGCCCCTCTTCTTTTCACCTTGTGCCGACGGTCTCTTTTTCCTTACCCTGAACAGCGGGGTCTGGAGTATGTAGAGGTGTCCCTGCCTTATCACCTCCGGGAAGAACTGGAGGAAGAATGTGAGCAGCAGCATGCGGATGTGCATGCCGTCGACATCGGCATCCGTTGCAATAATAATCTTGTTGTATCGGAGGTTGGCAATATCCTCCTCAATGTTGAGTGCCGCCTGAAGCAGGTTGAACTCCTCATTCTCATACACAATCTTCTTTGTGAGTCCGTATGTGTTCTTTGGTTTTCCCCTGAGGCTGAAGACCGCCTGGGTATTGACGTTGCGGCTCTTTGTAATTGATCCGCTCGCAGAGTCACCCTCGGTAATGAAGAGCATGGAGTCTTCGTTGCGCGGGTCCTTGTCGTGGTAGTGTATTCTGCAGTCTCTGAGTTTGCGGTTGTGCAGATTGGCCTTCTTGGCCCTCTCCCTTGCAAGTTTCTGGATGCCGGAGATTGCCTTTCTCTCCTTTTCGCTCTCAATAACCTTCTTTAGAAGCACATCTGCAACCGCCTGGTTCTTGTGCAGGAAGTTGTCGAGATGCTCGGTTATGAAGTCAACTATGAAGTTCCTTACGCTCGGACCATCTTTGGCCACATCCTTTGAGTTGAGGAATGTCTTTGTCTGGTTTGAGAATGACGGCTCCTCCACCTTTATGCTCACTGCCGCAACAATCGACTGGCGTACATCCTTTGGATCAAAATCCTTCTTGAAGAACTCCTTTACGGTCTTGGCCACGCCCTCCCTGAAAGCGGCAAGGTGTGTTCCGCCATGAATGGTGTTCTGTCCGTTCACAAAGGAACTGATGTTCTCGCCATTCTCGGTGCCATGGGTAATTGCTATCTCAATGTCCTGACCGCTCAGGTGAATTACCGGATACAGCGGTGTCTCCGACAGGTTGTCGTTTATAAGGTCAAGCAATCCATGCTTGGACTTGAAATCTGTTCCGTTGAATGTGAGTGTAAGGCCAGTGTTGAGGTAGGCATAGTTGCGGAGCATTGTCTCAATGAAATCCATATTGTACTTGTAGTTCTCGTACAATGTCTCATCGGCAATATATCTTACAAGCGTACCGTTCTTCTCTGTAGTGGTGCAACTTCCGCTCTCAATGAGATCGCCTTTGCTGAATCTGGCATAGAAACTCTCGCCGTCCCTGAAGGACTGGATATAGAAATGGGTTGAGGTGGCATTCACCGCCTTTGTTCCCACACCGTTGAGACCAACTGATTTGTGGAACGCCCCGCTGCCGTACTTTGCACCGGTATTCATCCTGCTTACAGCCTCAATCACCTTGCCCAACGGAATGCCGCGTCCGAAGTCCCTTACGGTAACCTCATTGTTCTCAAGTGTTATGTTTACCTGTTTTCCGTAGCCCATAATGAACTCGTCAATGGCATTGTCCACAATCTCCTTGAAGAGTACGTAAATGCCATCGTCAGGGCTTGAGCCGTCGCCCAATTTGCCTATATACATTCCTGAACGGCGGCGTATATGTTCGTTCCAACTCAGCGTCTCAAAATCATCCTCTGTATAGTTTCCTGCTGCACCTGAAGCCTTGAAGAGTTCGTTGTTCTCTGTGTTTGAATTCATTTGGTCTTTTCTTGAAAATATCCTGCAAAGATA
>SUYU01000031.1 GCA_015060245.1 Bacteroidales bacterium
ACTTCTTAACCAAGGAATGCAAGCAAGATACCTGCAGCAACAGCACTACCGATCACACCTGCCACGTTAGGACCCATGGCATGCATCAACAAGAAGTTTGTTTTGTCATATTCCAAACCTACGTTGTTTGAAACACGTGCTGCATCAGGAACTGCTGATACACCGGCATTACCGATAAGCGGGTTGATCTTGTTGCCCTCTTTCAAGAACAAGTTGAAGAACTTCACGAACAATACACCTGCAAATGTTGCAATAACAAATGATATTGCACCAAGGATGAAGATCTTCACTGAACTCCACTGTAGGAATTTGTCGGCCTGGGTAGA
This sequence comes from Bacteroidales bacterium, assembly GCA_015060245.1. Classification (GTDB taxonomy): domain Bacteria; phylum Bacteroidota; class Bacteroidia; order Bacteroidales; family UBA932; genus Egerieousia. The sequence goes on from SUYU01000031.1 coordinate 327, forward strand.
GCAACCTACGGTAATACCGATAAGGATAGTGATAACGTCGATTAGCGGACCGCTTGCAGTTGTAGCAAGACGTTTTGTAACACCAGACTCTTTGATGAGGTTACCGAAGAACAACATACCCAAAAGCGGAATACCTGAAGGTACGATGAATGCAGTTAAAAGGAAACCTACGATTGGGAACAATTTCTTCTCAGTAGGAGATACCGCTCTAGGAGCCTTCATCTTGATACGACGCTCTTTCTCTGTAGTAAGCAGTTTCATAATAGGCGGCTGGATTACTGGAACCAATGCCATGTATGAGTATGCAGAAACTGCAATGGCACCCATCAAATCCGGTGCAAGTCTACCTGCAAGGAAGATGGCTGTAGGACCATCTGCACCACCGATGATACCAATGGCACCAGCCTCAGAAGGCGCAAATCCAAGGGCTAATGCAAGCATATATGCACCAAAGATACCAAACTGTGCTGCAGCACCAATAAGCAAGAGTTTAGGGTTTGAAATCAATGCAGAGAAGTCTGTCATTGCACCAATGCCCAAGAAAATTAGTGGTGGATACCAGCCCTGTCTCACACCTTGATATAGGATGTTCAAAACAGAACCTTCCTCATATACACCAACTTGGAGTCCTGAAAACAATGGAATGTTTCCAATTACAATACCAAAACCAATTGGAACTAGAAGCATAGGCTCCCAATCCTTTGTAATGGCAAGGTATATGAAGACCAATCCAATAAGAATCATAAGGATATGACCAATTGTTACATTGGCAAATCCGGTATACATAAAGAATTGGCTTAAGTTATCTAAAATATTAGCTTCGTAAATCATAATTATCCAATTATTACAAGTGGAGCACCCTCAAGTACTGAATCACCTTTATCAACTTTAATTGCAGTTACTGTACCGTCTGCAGTAGCCTCAATAACGTTCTCCATTTTCATAGCCTCAAGTACCATAACTTTCTGTCCTTTCTTGACAGCGTCACCAACTTTAACGCTAACCTCAAGAATAACGCCAGGAAGCGGTGAAGTTACAGTCTCGCCTGCACCTGAAGCAGCGGCTGGTTTTGAAACAGTTGCTGCAGGAGCAGCACCGGCAGCCTTAGGCGCTGGTTTTGAAATAACGGTAGTAACGGTTTTTTTGGTAATTGGTTTCTCGAATTCAACTTTGAAAGGAGTTCCGTTTACCTCAACCTCCGCAACATTATCATCTACTTCGTTAATGGAAACAGCATAGTCGTTACCATTAATTTTCAATTTATATTCTTTCATCAGTTTTTCTTAATTAAATTATTTTCTTTTGTTTACTTGTGGAGTCTCTCTCAAAGTATAAATCTTGGAACTCCAAGGTGAGTAAGATTTTGATTCCTTGTGGATTGTAAGAACTGTGTTCTCAAAATCATGTGCTTCATTGTCAATCTTGTACAAATGCATAGCCATTGAAATTGCTGCGTATATCTCAGCAGAAACCTGTCCTGAAGTATCTGCTTTGGCGCTGTTGGCAACATTTTTGGTAGCCTCTTTTGCATTCTCTGATTTCTTCTTGATATGGAATTTACCAATTCTCTTGAAGATGAAATACAAAATTATCAATGACAAGAAAGTAACCATCATTGCACTTATTGTAAGGAAGATTCCAAATGGGTCAACCTCTTTAAGTTGTGCACCTTTGGATACTCCATCCAATGTAAGGTTGTTTGTACTAGGGGTAGGTGCATTGCATACAACCCATCCCTCAACTGTAGGATCAGCCTCATTTGCTTTCGCTTTGATACTCTTGTTGATTGATTTGTATACAATACTCTCAACTTTGTTGCTGCCCTCACCGTCAACCTTCCTTGCGTATGACTGGTTGGTATCCAATTGTGGAATGGCAACTCTATCTACAATAGTTTTTCCGTCTGTTGATACAAAAAATACCTCTTTTGCACCTTCAAGGTTAAAACTTACATGGAAAGTACCTCTCTCTTTCACACCATCAGCCCAGAACAAGGTGTGCTGGCGAGGTTTGATCTGAGTTAGTACATCTCCTTTTGGAATCATGTACATGGTAAGGTTATCGGGGTCAGTTGAAAGATAACAACCCGCAATATTTACTGTACCATACGATGTGTTGAAAAGTTCAATCCAACCGCTTCTGTAGCCGTAGTCATCCTCAAAACCCTCTGTGTTTGTAACGACAACCTCGTTCAAACGCATGTCTGAGATGTTTTGGGCATACGAAGAAGTAGCACAGAACAGAACTCCCAACAATATGAATAATTTAAAATATTTCTTCATCTTTTAAGTTGTTTTAATTATAGAGGAAGGTTGTCGTGCTTCTTGGCTGGATTTGACAATTTCTTGGTAGCAACTTGTTGAAGTGCCCTGATAATACGGAAACGAGTGTTACGAGGCTCGATAACGTCATCAATGTAGCCATATTTTGCTGCATTGTAAGGGTTAGCGAATGCATCTCTGTACTCTTTCTCTTTCTCTGCTGCAAATGCTGCAGGATCAGCAGCCTCTTTCATCTCTTTGCCGTATAGAACGCCAATTGCTCCCGAAGGACCCATTACTGCGATCTCTGCTGAAGGCCATGCATAGTTGATGTCACCTCTTAGATGTTTAGAACTCATCACACAATATGCACCACCGTATGCTTTACGCAATACAACTGTAATCTTTGGAACAGTAGCCTCGCCATATGCATAAAGAAGTTTTGCACCGTGAAGGATAATTCCACCATACTCCTGCTGTGAACCAGGCAAGAAACCAGGTACGTCAACCAATGTAACCAAAGGAATGTTGAATGCGTCACAGAAACGTACGAAACGTGCAGCCTTTCTTGAAGAGTTGATGTCAAGAACACCTGCAAGAACTTTAGGCTGGTTGGCAACGATACCAACTGCCTGACCGTTGAAGCGTGCGAAACCTACAACAATGTTCTTAGCGTAGTCTGCGTGTACCTCAAGGAATTTGCCATCATCAACAATACCGCCGATAACCTCGTAAACATCGTAAGGTTTGTTAGGGTTGTCAGGGATGATGTCGTTAAGAACGTCGTCAAGTCTGTCGATAGGATCCTCTGTAGGAACTACAGGAGTCTCCTCAAGGTTATTTTGTGGAAGATAACTCAAAAGGTCTCTGATAACCTGGATACCCTCTTCCTCTGTATTTACTGCAAAGTGTGCAACACCGCTCTTGCTTGCGTGTACGCTCGCACCACCAAGGTTCTCTTGAGTGATATCCTCACCAGTCACTGATTTTACAACTGTAGGACCTGTCAAGAACATGTAACTTGAACCTTTTGTCATGATGTTGAAGTCAGTTAGCGCTGGAGAATATACAGCACCACCTGCGCAAGGACCGAAGATTGCAGAGATCTGAGGAATAACACCGGAAGCAAGAATGTTTCTCTGGAAAATCTCAGTATAACCTGCAAGTGCGTTAACACCCTCCTGGATACGTGCTCCACCAGAGTCGTTAAGACCGATAACTGGAGCACCCATTTTCATTGCCTGGTCCATGATCTTGCAGATCTTCATTGCGAAACTCTCTGACAATGAACCACCGAATACTGTAAAGTCTTGAGCGAAAACGTATACCAATCTGCCGTCGATTGTACCGTAACCAGTTACAACACCATCACCAAGGAAAGTAGTCTTCTCCATTCCGAAGTTCTGACAACGGTGTGTCACGAACATATCGTACTCCTCAAAGCTACCCTCATCCAATAGCATGTTAATTCTTTCGCGGGCAGTATATTTGCCTTTAGCGTGTTGCGATTCAATTCTTTTTTGACCGCCACCTAAACGCGCCTTCTCACGTAGAGCAATAAGCGCTTTTACTTGTTCGAGTTGTTGACTCATTTTATATTGGTTTTAGTTTTTAAATTGAGATTACTAGTTTTTTGAAGGATCCTCACACATCTCAGTCAATACGCCAAGAGTTGATTTTGGATGAAGGAATGCAATGTTCAAGCCCTCAGCACCTTTTCTAGGGGCTTTGTCAATAAGTTGTACACCTTTCTCTGAAAGTTCATCCAAAGCAGCCTGTACACCGTTGGTAGCAAAAGCAATGTGGTGAACGCCTTCACCTTTCTTCTCAATGAATTTTGCTATAGTGCCCTCTGGATCAGTGCTCTCCAAAAGTTCAATCTTTGTCTGGCCAATTTTAAAGAAAGCGGTTTTAACTTTCTGGTCCTTAACCTCTTCAATAGAGTAGCATTTTAGACCAAGTTTCTCTTCATAGTAAGGAATGGCAGTCTCCAATGACTTAACTGCAATACCAATGTGCTCGATATGTGTTAATTCCATCGTAATAAGTTTTTATTGTTAAATTAAGTGAATATACTTTTACATTTTAAACTACAAAATTACTAAATATTATATCTTTGCCTAAAATTTTTGATAAAAAGTTTAAAAACTTTGTTTTTATTGCATGAATATGAAGAGCAGAATCAATAATTATTATCTTCTTGTAGTCTGGAGAATTTTGTTGATATACATAATCTATACTCTCTGCAGAGTCTTTTTTATTCTCTTCAACAACCATCTTCTTGACACAATCTCTTTAAGCCAGTTGACAAGAATAATGTGGGGAGGACTCATGTTTGATACCTCTGCAATTCTGTATACCAACATTTTGTATATATTTTTATCATTTCTTCCTGTTCCTTTTGTAAAGAAGGGATTATATCAGAAGATTCTCAAGTGGATTTATGTTGTCACAAACTTTATTGCAATATCAATCAATCTCGCCGATTGTGTCTATTTCAGGTTTACTCTGCGCAGAACGAGCATGACCTTCTTTAGCGAGTTTACCGGAGACGTCAACTTCTTCCAGATATTCTTCCAGAGCATCTTGCTCTACTGGTATGTGTTCCTGTTGGGAATTATTTTTCTCCTTGCACTTGTATATCTGTCGGGAGACTGCACAAAATCATCGAAATTATATGACAGGAACCTGAACAACAATGTGAAATATTTTAACTCAAGATTTGGGTACAGATTCTATATTTGCCAATGTGTGGCACTTCTGATTACCGCTCCTATATTTATAATAGGTGTCAGGGGAGGCGTTACACGGACAATAAGGCCTATAACAATAAGCAATGCGGGTGATTTTACCGATAAGGCAATACATACTGCTGCGGTTTTGAACACCCCATTCTCGTTGATCAGGACAATTGGAAAGGCCGACTATAAACTACAGAAATTCTATCCTGACTATGATGCCATGGCCGGCATATATACGCCTCTGCATACTCCTTTGACTGACAGTGCTCAAACGGCCGACCCTGAGTCGGATAATTCAACAAGGGCCATAGTTACAACAGGGGAGAGCGCAATGGGTAAAAATATAGTAATCCTTATTCTTGAAGGTTTTGGTGCGGAAAATATGCAGTTCCTGAACAAGAATCTGAAGACAAACTATACCCCATTTCTTGACTCTTTGAGCAAAAAGGGTGTGCTCTTTACAAATGCTTTTGCAAACGGCAGAAAATCAATTGATGCTGTACCCTCCATATTGGCATCCATTCCCTGCATGATTAATTCTTATGCAGTAACTCCATACTCTACCAACAGAATTCATGGTCTGCCAAAAATATTGGATTCACTTGGATATTATACCGCATTTTTTCATGGCGCACCCAATAACTCAATGGGTATCAGGGCTGTATCGCGCCTTTGCGGTATTGAGAACTATTTTGGCAAAGATGAGTTTGGAGATGATTCAAAGTTTGATGGAGCATGGGGTATCTGGGATGAACATTTCCTTCAGTTTGTGGGGGATGAACTCCCTAAATTGCCTCAACCCTTTATGGCAAATATCTTTACTCTCTCATCACATCATCCCTTCAAAATTCCTGAAGAGTGGAAAGATCTTCTTCCCGACGGAGATGTTCCTCTCCAGAAAACAATTGCATATGCCGACATGGCAGTGAACAAATTCTTCAAGAAGATAGAGACCCAGGAGTGGTTCAAGAATACCATATTTGTAATAGTTCCTGACCACTCTACACTGTGGGGAATAAGTCCCGAGTACGGCACATCAATAGGCAATACACGCATACCTATGATATATTATTCACCCGGTTATATACAGCCAGGCATCTATGATGGCGTGACACAGCAGATTGACATTATGCCTACACTCCTTGGCATGATGGGGTACAATGAGCCATTCTTTGCCTTTGGAAGGGATATTAACTCCGATGCATCGCCCCAGTTTGCCGTGAACTATACTTCCGGACAGTTCCAGTTGGTAATGGGGGATACCCTTCTGTTCCGCAGTGACAAGGAGTTGAAAGGAGTATATATCTTGCCCGATGATCCGCTTTTGAAAAACAATCTACTTGAGGCTCCGGGAGGTGAGGAGTTGATGGCCTCTCCAACGCTTCAGGCTCAGGATGCATATTTCAAAGCGCTGATCCAACAATATGTCAACAGGCTTATTGAGAACAAACTTACAGTAGATTAGCGGTTTGAAAGAGGCTCGTTTTAACTCATTTGAACTTTTCCAACAGTAAAGTGTTGTTATGTTGAAATAGTTTTTTCTTAGTTTGAATAATTAAATCGTCCGAGGCCGCAATCAGCAATGTTTGCCGGCCTCCTTCGTTTTATATAATCTCCCGGGACTTGCAGTTATTTTCCGGTGCATCTTTTGCTTTTGGAAGCATTGGTGGCATATTGCAAAAGAAAAAGCCGGACTTTTGTAGAGCCCGGCTATATTCTCTATAGAATTGTTACAGGATTAATCCTCTGAAGTGTCAAGAAGGTGATAAACATTCTGAACGTCATCATCATTCTCAAGTTTGTCAATAAGTTTGTCAAGTTCAACTCTATCCTCTTTGGCAACCTTCTTCAACTCAGTTGTAGGGATTCTCTCAAATTGACCTGATTTAAGTTCATATCCGTTCTCCTCAATGAATTTCTGGATTTGGCCATATGACTCGAATGCACCGTAGATTACGATTACGCTCTCATCCTCCTCATCCTTGAATACCTCTTCTGCACCATAGTCAATCAACTCCAACTCAAGTTCCTCAAGGTCTACAGGATTCTCTGATTTCATCTTGAAAACACATTTGCGCTCAAACATGAAATCAACACTGCCTGATGTGCCCAATGAGCCTCCGAATTTGTTGAAATAACTTCTTACATTGGCAACTGTACGTGTAGGGTTGTCTGTTGCAGTCTCAATAAGGAATGCAATGCCGTGAGGACCATAACCTTCGTATACAACCTCCTTGTAATCTGCGGTATCTTTCTCTACAGCACGTTTGATTGCCCTTTCGATATTGTCTTTAGGCATGTTCTCACTCTTTGCGGTCTGGATAAGTGAACGCAAGTGAGGGTTGCCTGCAGGATCTGGTCCACCTGCCTTGGCAGCAATTGTAATCTCTTTACCAAGTCTAGTAAATACGCGGGCCATATTGCCCCAACGTTTGAACTTTCTCTCTTTTCTGAACTCAAATGCTCTTCCCATAATACTTATTTTGTTGCCTGGATACGTGAAATGTATTTGTTAATCTCAAATCCCTCAGCAGATTGTGGGTATTTGGTCTTGATCTCTTCGTACATTTTCAAAGCCTCAGC
>SUYU01000015.1 GCA_015060245.1 Bacteroidales bacterium
AACACTTCTGTAAGTTTGTCAAATGGTATTTATACTTCAATCTTCATGAATCAAAACGGAGAGTTAAAAAATGAAAGCCACCAACCACTTTTGTCACTATTACCAACCATTTTTGTCCACATTACCAAAATTTAAGAGCCGGCCACAGAGCCGGCTCAAAGTTGCTCTACCATTGGGTAACACTACTCTTTCACTTGAGTGGTACTCTTGTCCTTGCTCAATGTGAGTGTGATTGTTCCTCCTGTTTTGATTCTTTTTGAAATTATGGCCTCTGCCACAGGATCTTCAACAAATCTTTGAATGGCTCTCTTTAGGGGTCTTGCGCCATATTGCGGGTCGTAGCCTGCTTCAGCAACGAATTTTTTTGCCCCTTGTGTAAGTTTCAGAGCATATCCTGCCTGTTTGACCCTCTCATAAAGCCCCTTGAGTTCAATGTCAATTATTTTTTCAAGATCCTCTTTTGTAAGCGAGTTGAAGAGTATCTGTTCATCAATCCTGTTTATAAACTCCGGTGTAAAGGTTTTTTGAATGGCTTTTTGTATTATTTCACCATTGTTGTTGGCAAAATCCCTTTTGCTTGAGTTGGCAAAGCCCATTCCTTTGCCAAAATCCTTGAGTTCCTTTGTACCTATGTTCGAGGTCAGGATAAGCAGTGTATTCCTGAAATCAATTCTGCGCCCGTTGCTGTCGGTAAGTTTTCCTTCATCAAGCACTTGCAGAAGAAGATTGTAGATATCGGGATGTGCCTTTTCAATTTCATCAAGCAACACAACTGAGTAGGGTTTTCTCCTTACCCTCTCCGACAGTTGACCGCCCTCATCATAACCCACATAGCCGGGAGGCGCTCCAATAAGCCTGCTCACCGCATGTTTCTCCATATACTCGCTCATGTCAATTCTTATAAGGGCATCCTGGGTATCAAACATATATTGGGCGAGCATCTTGGCAAGTTGCGTCTTTCCAACACCTGTAGGACCAAGGAAAAGGAATGTGCCGATAGGTTTGTTGGGATCTTTCAATCCGGCCCTGTTTCTCTGTATTGCACGTGTAACCTTATCTACAGCGTCGTCCTGTCCGATAATCTTCTCCCCAAGAATTTTGGCCATGCTCATCAGTTTGTTGCCCTCGCTCTCTGCAATTCTGTTGACCGGAATGTTTGTGGCCATTCCTACAACCTCTGCAATATCCTCCTTGTCAACGCGGTTTGGATTATGAGCCTGCTTTTCAGACCATTTTGCCTGAAGCGCCTCGAGTGCCTGCAATTTCTTCTTCTCCAGATCCCGATAGTGGGCGGCACTGTCAAAATCATGCTGTGCTACCGCACTGCGTTTACTCTCCCTTACTGCCTCAATTTCAGACTCCGCCTCAAGAATCTTTTTAGGAATTTTAAGATTTTTCAGGTGAACACGGCTTCCCGCCTCATCCATGATGTCAATGGCTTTGTCGGGAAGACAGCGGTCAGTAATATATCTCTCGCTCAGACTTATACACGCCTTTAGGGCCTCATCGGTGTAGAGTACGTTGTGGTGTTTCTGGTAGCGCTCCTTTATATTCTGGAGAATGGTAAGTGTCTCTTCAAAATTTGTAGCCTCAACCATAACCTTCTGGAAGCGCCTTTCAAGCGCTCCGTCCTTCTCTATAAACTGACGGAACTCGTCAAGGGTTGTTGCTCCAATGCATTGGATCTCTCCCCGGGCCAATGCCGGTTTGAGCATGTTTGCGGCATCAAGCGAGCCCGCAGCACCTCCGGCACCAACCAGAGTGTGCATCTCGTCAATGAAGAGTATTATATTGGGGTTCTTTGCCATTTCATTCAGAATGGCCTTCATGCGCTCTTCAAACTGGCCCCTGTACTTGGTTCCGGCAACTATCGATCCTATGTCAAGTGATATGATCCTCTTGTTCATCAGTATGCGGGAGACATTCTTGCGGGCAATCCTTATTGCAAGACCCTCCGCTATGGCAGATTTGCCGACACCGGGCTCTCCAATCAACACCGGATTATTCTTTTTCCGTCTTCCCAGAATTTGAGCAAGACGCTCTATCTCCTTCTCCCTCCCGACAACCGGGTCAAGTTTCTCCTCAAGGGCCGCTTTGGTCAGATCAAAGCCAAAACTGTCAAGCACAGGGGTAGAGGAGGCCTTTTTGCCTGCCACCTCATCGCCTTTCTCTTTCTTGTTCTCCTTTGACTGCTCACGGCTGTTGGGCTTCCCTTCATCAGAAGGGGTCTCTTCAAGGCCAAAACCGTCATTGTTTCTCTCTGAATCCTTCATGCTGTTCTCCAACCGGCTCTTCAATGAACCGTATGTTATGTTTTTGTTTTCAAGATACTCTATGGCTGTACTCCAGTCGTGTCCCCTGAGTATTGCAAGAAGCAGGTGTGCGGCTTCCGGCTGGGAGGTACGCATGGCGCGAGCCTCAAGATACATTACTTTGAGTGCATTTTCACTTGCCTTTGACAAAACTATCCTATGGGCATTGTCAAGAGGAATTATTTCGCTCTTTTTAATCTTCTCTTCAATGCTCTTCTTCATTTCAAACAAATTGATTCCCATTTTGTGCAAAGAGGCTGATGCTGAATTCTCACCATGCCGTAAAATGCCCAGAATCAGGTGGTCTGTAGTAATGGTATAACTGCCAAGTCTTATGGCCTCCTCCTTGGCATACGTTATAATATCATTCAATTCTTCTGACAACTGTAACTGCATCTGATTATTTTTTTGCGAAAATACTAACGGTGCTTTACTATTCCAAAAAAAATGCGTACTTTTGGCTGTTATTTTTGTACATAAAATTTTAATAGATGGAAACAGAAGAAACAAAAGGAAGGATACAGCAAATAAACATTGAAGACCAGATGAAGAGTGCCTACATCGACTATTCAATGTCTGTTATTGTAGCCCGTGCGCTCCCTGATGTAAGAGACGGTATGAAACCTGTGCATAGAAGGGTTCTGTTTGGAATGAGCGAACTGGGTTTGACTTCTGGAGGTCAATTCAAAAAGTCTGCCCGTATTGTGGGTGAGGTATTGGGTAAGTATCACCCTCACGGTGATTCCAGTGTATATGAAGCAATGGTAAGAATGGCCCAGAACTGGAGTTTGCGCTACATGCTTGTGCAGGGTCAGGGTAACTTCGGTTCGATTGATGGAGATTCTGCTGCTGCCATGCGTTACACAGAGGCAAGGTTCAATCCGTTGGCTGAAGAGGTCCTCATGGATCTTGACAAGGATACAGTAGATTTCAAGAACAACTTTGACGATACTCTTAAAGAGCCTGTTGTGCTTCCGTCAAAGGCACCGTTGCTTTTGTTGAACGGTGCTTCGGGTATTGCCGTAGGTATGGCCACAAATATGGCACCCCACAACCTTTCCGAAATAAGTGATGCAATTATAGCATACATAAGGAACAATGACATTACAACAGAGGAGTTGATGGAGCATGTTCAGGGTCCGGATTTCCCTACAGGTGGAATTATCCTTGGAACCCAGGGTATTAAGGATGCTTTTGAGACTGGTAGAGGAAGAATTGTTGTAAGGGCAAAGACAGAGATAGAGGTCAGTGACAGCGGAAGGGAGACCATTGTTGTTACCGAGATTCCTTACATGGTAAACAAGAGGGAACTTATTGAGAAGATTGCAGAACTTGTTGAGGAGAAGAAGATAGAGGGCATATCGTATGTGAACGATGAGAGTGACCGTAAAGGTATGCGCATTGTTATCAAATTGAAGATGGGTGCAGTTGCAAACGTTGTTCTCAATACATTGTTCAAGTATACACAATTGCAGTCAAGTTTTTCAGTAAACAACATTGCTCTTGTTGATGGCAGGCCGCGTCTGCTCAACCTCAAGCAACTTATCAAATACTTTGTGCGCCACAGACATGAAGTTGTTGTACGCAGGGCCCAGTTTGAGTTGAAGAAGGCTGAGGCAAGGGCGCATATACTTGAGGGATTGCTCAAGGCGCTTGATTTCATTGATGAGGTAATTGCAATCATACGTGCTTCCAAAACAGTCGATGACGCAAAAACTGCACTCATGGAGCGTTTTGGATTTACTGAGATCCAGGCTTCGGCGATTGTGGAGATGAGATTGCGCCAGTTGGCAGGTCTGGAGAGAATCAAACTTCAGGGTGAGTATGATGAAATCATGCAGTTGATCAACCACTTGAAGGAGGTTCTTGCAAACTATGCTCTTCAGATGGATATCATTTGTGATGAACTTACAGCCCTCAAGGAGAAATATGGAGATCCGCGCAGGACTGCCATTGAGCGTACTGCAGACGAGTTCAATCCGGAGGATTTCTATCCTAACGAGGATGTTGTAATTACAATATCACATCTTGGTTATATCAAGAGAACTCCTCTTTCTGAATATAAACTTCAGAACAGGGGTGGCGTGGGAGCCAAGGGTTCAACTACACGGGAGGAGGATTTCATAGAGCATATATATGTGGCAAACATGCACAGTACCATGCTCTTCTTCACAAAGAACGGCAAATGTTTCTGGTTGAAGGTATATGAGATTCCGGAGGGAACAAAGACTTCAAAAGGCAGGGCTATCCAGAATGTGATAAATATTGAGCCTGAAGACAAGGTTTGCGCATATATAAATGTAAGGACTCTTGCAGATGATGACTACATCAACAACAACTACATTGTGTTGGGTACAAAACAGGGTGTTGTCAAGAAGACATCGTTGGAGGCCTACTCACGTCCTAGGGTAAATGGTGTAAATGCCATTACAATCAAGGATGGTGACGAACTGCTTGAGGCTATGCTTACAAATGGCTCGAGCCAGATCCTTATTGCCGGAAGGGACGGCAAGTGCGTAAGGTTCAACGAGGATGATTGCAGGGCTATAGGACGAACTGCTGCCGGAGTAAGGGGAATCACATTGTCAGACCAGGATGAAGTGATTGGTATGATTTGTGTAGACCCTCAAAATGAGGAGCAGAAGAACAATACTATACTTGTTGTGAGTGAGAACGGTTTCGGTAAAAAATCCGATTTGGAGGATTACCGTATAACCAGCAGGGGAGGCAAAGGTGTAAAGACCCTCAACATAACAGAGAAGACCGGTAACCTTATAGCGCTCAAGTCGGTAAATGATGACAATGACTTGATGATCATAAACAAGTCAGGCATTACAATCAGACTCGCTGTATCATCAATCAGAGTGGCTGGAAGGGCAACACAAGGCGTAAAACTTATAAATATAAGGGAGGGCGACAGCATTGCAGCGGTATGTGTTGTGAACAAGAGCGAAGATAAAGTTCAGGATGAACCTGTTGCAGAACAAGAGAACAATTAACATTAATAATATTTGAATCATGAAAAAATTATTCATTTCATTGGCATTGGTGCTTTTTGCAGTACAGATGAATGCCCAATCACAAAGTGTGGCTAATGCTCTTAAAGTATTGTCAAAAGCAAGAGTTGAGTCAGAGAATCCAAAAAAATCGGCAAATCCTGCAACTTGGGTTAAGTTGGGAACTGCTTATGCCGAGTGTTACGATGCTCCTGTACAGGGTGTATGGGGCGGAATGACTCAAATGGAGGCTAAAATGCTATTGAAGGATCATCAGATCCTTGCTTCCGGACAGGAGGAGATTAACGGTGTTGTCTACAACGTAGATGAGTATGCAGACAAAAAACTTTACTACGATGCAAACGGCCAGTTGGCTGCCTGGATTGTAACTAAACCTGCTGTAGAGGGTGTGAACTTCCTTGAGGAGGCTTATGCTGCATTCTCTAAAGCAAACGAGTTGGATACAAAAGGCGCTCAGAACAAAGTATTGGTTGAGAGCATGAATGGTGTTCACAGCCGTTATATGTCAGAGGGTATGTCTTACTATACCATCGGAGACAATGCACATGCATCAAAAATGTTTGAGCAGGCTGCAAATGTTGCAAAGCATCCGCTTATAGGTAAAATTGACAGCACAATGATTTATTACTCTGCAGTTACCGCATCTTTGGCAGGTGACACTGAAAGAGCAAAGAAATTCTTTGAGGAGTGTGTAAGCATTGACTACGTTCAGGAAGGTGATGTATTTGCATCTTTGGCAGATTGCTACAAGAAGGGTGGCGATACAGTAAAGGCAAAGGAGACATTGAACAACGGTTTCATCAAATATCCTCTAAGCCAGAGCATCTTGGTTGGTCTTATCAACATTTACATGGAGACAAACGAAGAGCCTTCAAAATTGGTTGAACTTTTGAAAACTGCACAGAGCAATGAGCCTGAGAATCCAAGTTTGTACTATGCAGAGGGTAATGTATATGTGAAATTGACTGAGTATGAGAAGGCTATTGAGGCTTACAAGAAATCAGCAGAGGTTGATCCTAACTATTTCTGGGCTCCATTCAGCGAGGGTAAAACATACTATGACTGGGCTGTTGATATTCAGAACCAGGCTAACCTTGAGGCTGACGATGCAAAATACAACGAGTTGCTAAAACAGTTGGATGCGACTTTGAAGAGTTCACTTCAGCCACTTGAGAAGGCATTTACTCTAACTGATGATGTTGAACTTCAGACTTATGTTGCTGAACTTCTAAAGAACGTATACTTCAGATTCCGTGAAGAGGATCCTCAGTTCCAGGCAAATTACGAGAAGTATAACCAGTTTGTACAGGAGAACTCAAACAAATAGTCAATCCGCTGCAAAGAACAGCAAAGAGGCAACTCTTTATAATAAACGAATCCTCGTCAGATTTTTCTGGCGAGGATTTTTATTGTATGCACCATTCACTGCTGCCGTTCTCTTATTCCATTCTGTCGGTAAGTTTCTGCACAACTTTGAATTTTGAGAAAAACTCCTTTGCAAAGACTCTGAGGACTGTGTAAGCAGGTATGGCAACCAGCATTCCAACAATGCCTCCAATATGTCCGGCCATCAGGATTACAATAAAAATTTCAAGTGGGTGTGCCTTAACGCTGTTTGAGTAGATGTATGGTTGGAAAATGAATACATCTATAAGATGTGTAACTACAAATATTGCTATAAATTTAAGGATAACAAATCCAAGTGCAACCTCGTTGAATGTTCCTATCAGTGATATCATACCCATAATTGTTCCAAACGCACCGGCCGCCAGAGGACCTATATAAGGTATCACATTCAATACTCCCGACAGAAAAGCAAGCACTACAGCCATCTGGAATGACAATCCTCCAATAAAGTGGAGTCCTATTGTGTTGAGAATTGTAATGAGCAGTGTCTCAATGCATATTCCTCCAAAGTACCTTACAAGCAATCTGTTTACACTCTCCATAGCGCGTTTTGTGTTCTCTTCATATTTTGTTGGAACAATTGCAAGAATCATATTTGTAAAAGTATCCTTGTCCTTGAGAAAGAAAAATGTTACAAATACTATTGTAAATGCAGATATGAAGAAACTTACTATGAAAGATGTTATTGAACCGAAAGTATCTGCAAAGACACCAAAATTGATTATTTCACGCATCTTGTTCATAACCAGTGATTCAATGGTAATATCACTCTCCAATGTAGGGAACATCTGATGTAACTTTATATTGTAGTTCATTAGCGGAACTGCAAGTTTTGCCTTTATGCCATCCCAGTCAATATTGCTCAAATCGCTGAATATGCTGCCCACTAAAGGAACTATAAAGAGGATAAGGAATATGCACAAGGCAACAATAAGCACCAATGTAAAGGCTGCTGCAAGTGAGTTGCTGATGGGGCGCCTGCCTATTTTGAGCGATGTAAGAAACTCCACAAGGGGTTTGCCTATAAGGGCAAGTACCGCTGAAATGAGTATGCTTGTAAGCACGGAACTGAAGTACCATGCAAGAAAGAGTACAATTGCAGAAACAGAAGCAATGATAATATATTTGGCAAGTTTGTTCATAAAAGGTATCTCCAATGTTGAATTTGAATTCAAAAGTAGTAAAACTTTTTTTACATTTGTAAAAGTTCCATTTTATTGATAACTCTAAATATTACATATATGACCAAAAAACTATTTATTACAATCTTTTTGTTGTTCGGTTCACTCTTCTCGTTTGCTGATGAGGGTATGTGGCTTCCTTCGCAAATTGCGCAGAGAATAGCCGACATGCAGTCAAAAGGATTTAACCTTACTGCTGAGGATATCTATTCAATAAACAATTCATCACTCAAGGATGCAATTGTACATTTCAATGGAGGGTGTACCGGTGAGATTATTTCAAATGAGGGCCTTCTGATTACAAACCACCACTGCGGTTACAGTCAGATCCAGTCGCACAGTTCGGTAGAACATGATTATCTTAGGGATGGTTTCTGGGCAATGACACGTGCTGAAGAGTTGCCCAATAAAAATCTCAAAGTCTCATTCCTTGAGTATATGGAGGATGTTACCGACAAAGTTCTCGAGGGTTACAATCCTTCAATGACAGAGCAGGAGCGTGAGGCGCTTGTAAAGAAAAACTCTGCACAGATCAAGGAGGATGCTGAGTCAAAGGGCAAGGGACTTCAGGCGCGTGTTGCACCTTTATATTATGGCAACCAATATTTCATTTGGGTTTATAAAGTCTTTACAGATGTGCGCCTTGTTGGAGCACCACCTTCATCAATAGGCAAATTCGGCGGAGATACCGACAATTGGATGTGGCCACGTCATACAGGCGATTTCAGCCTGTTCAGAATCTATGCCGGCAAAGATAATGAGCCTGCAGAGTATTCTCCTGAAAATCTCCCTTATAAACCAAAAAGGGCTTTCAAAATAAATGCCTCGGGCATTAAGGAGGGTGATTTTACACTTGTATACGGTTTTCCTGGAAGAACAAACGAGTATCTGATGTCAGATGCGGTAAAGTTCACAGCAGAATTGTCGAATCCTCATAAAATAAAGTTGAGGACATTGCGCCTTGATATCCAGAAACGTGAGATGGAAAAAGATCCCGCTGTAAGAATCCAGTATGCCTCAAAAAATGCCAATGTTTCAAATGCCTGGAAGAAATGGCAGGGTGAGATGAAGGGTATCTACAAGATGAAGGCAATTGAAAACAAACGTGAGTTTGAGGCAAAATTTGCAGAGTGGTCAAAGGGAAAACCCGAGTATGAGGGTGTTGTAGAGAGATTTTCTGCACTCTATGCTGCCCTTGAGCCGCTTGCGTTTGTGGCCGATTATCAGAAAGAGGCAATCAATGCTGTGGAGATACTCTCATATGCGGCAAATCCTAAAAAGGATTCGGCGGCATTCTATAAGGATTATTTCCAGCCTATAGACAAGGATATATTCATTGCGCTCTTCAACGAGTATGACAAATCGGTTGCCGATGAGTATAAAGCGCCTTATTTCAAGGAGACACTGGCAAAGCATGGCTCTGTTGAGGCGTGGGCAGAAGCAATCTTCAACGATGCTACCCTTGCACAGGCAGCGCAGGTTTATGTTGAAACAAACAGATATTTCAATGACAATATAAAACCGCAGATTGACAGTATCAACTATGAACTCGCACTTCTCTATAGGGCATATATGAGAGGCCAGATCGAGTACAATAAGGCAAACAGGGGAACAAGAGTATTCTATCCTGATGCAAATTCAACATTGCGTGTGGCTTATGGTTCAGTAAAAGGTTATTCACCTTCAGATGCTGTCTATTATACACCTGTATCATCACTTGAGGGTATTATGCAAAAGGATAATCCTCAAATATATGATTATAATATTCCTCAGAAGTTAAGGGATATATATGCAGCCAAGGATTATGGTGTATGGGAGGTGGATGGTTCTGTTCCCGTTGCTTTCATTGCAACAAACCACACAAGTGGCGGAAACTCGGGAAGCCCTGTGCTCGATGCCAACGGAAACCTTATTGGAGTGAATTTTGACAGAGTGTGGGAGGGTACAATGAGTGATGTTGTCTTTGACCCTGATGTGTGCAGGAACATAGCCCTTGATATCAGGTATGCATTGTTCATTATAGACAGGTTGGCTGGAGCGCAGCACCTTCTTGATGAGATGCAGATTATAAAATAGGATGATGCCGCCAAAACGGCTGATGAGATCAATAAAAAGGAGTATCCGCTTGGATACTCCTTTTTTTGATGAATTTTTGATGAATTAAAGTTAGGTATTTAAGAGTATTTACTGTTTTTCGGGTCTCTCGTTTGCAACCTCAACATTAATTGTACGGCCCATGTGTTCAGTCCCGTTCAGGGCATTGATTGCAGCCAGTGCCTCCTCTTCATTTGCCATTTCGACAAATCCATAACCTTTCGATCTGTGAGTCTCTTTGCTCAAGATGATTCGGGCTGTTGTAATTTCACCGTACGGAGAAAATAGCGCAATAAGATCTTCCTTTCTTGCTTTGAAATTTAAACTTGATACAAAAATATTCATGTGTAATATTTTTTTGGTTGTTTTTTGTTGTGTTACGTTTTAAAAGTTCTTACTCAAAGGTAAGTAGAAAAATGTTAACTGCAAAATAAATTATAATTTAAATATGTTACATAATTTCATTTTATAACTAAATAATCACATTGCGTTAATAAAAAATAGTTTATAAAATTTGGCTACACTTATTCAAACATGGTTATAAGTGCATTAAGAAGCATTATTGTCTTTTCTGAAGCAACTGCCGCAAACTCTCCAATATAAGGAATGTCATAAATGATATATGCTGTAATGAATGTGTAAATTCCCAGTGTGGTCAGTGGAACTGCAAAGAGGTTTGCAATCAAAAAGAAGTGCGGGGCAGTGTTGAAATAGTACCAGACCAGAGGTAAAGTGGCAATCTGGCATGCCGCAGAGAGCGAAATCATCTTCCATATTGGGGTAATGATTTTTTTTGAAAATCCCTTCAGGAATGGCACAGCCTGCTTCAATTCGGGGTATATGAAGATAATTCCTGCCACTGCACAGTATGAGAGTTGGAATCCTACGTTCCGGAGAGATTCCGGCCAGGTCAGAAGCATTATTGCTGCCGAATATGTAAGAGTGCTCCATCGTCTGCCCTGTCTGCGGTAAATTTTCATAATCTGATAGAGTGTTATCATGATTGTTGCCCTCATTACCGATGCGCCGAATCCTGTCCATGCTGCATATACGAAGATTATGCAGATTGCAACAAAGGGTTTGAGCCGTCGGGAAGCATATTTGAAATTCATGAAAAGGAGCAGGGTTGTAACCATGCCATAAATGATGCCTACATGTAGCCCGGAGAGCGCAAGAACATGCATTGCTCCTGAATTCCTGTATGCATTTAGAGTAGGGTGGTCCAAATGGCTCCTGTCGCCCATGGTCATTGCAAGTATAACCCCGAGTGACTCCTTGTTCCCTATTATCTTTTCGCTTCTTGAGATGAAACGCTCCCTGCTCCTGAGCCTGAGTCTTTCAATGACTCTGTTTTCTGCAGTTGCATTTTCCATTTTGTTGAGGGTCTCTATTTTGTTGGGGGAGAGGTAATCAGAGGTACATTTTGTCCTTGTGCCGTTAAGGAGTCCAAGCAGAAAGAAAATTATCAATGTAGTGCCATAAAGGCGCATTTTCCAATTTGACCTGAACCCTATCAGACCGGTTATTGTTATAAGTACAGTTATGGTGAAGAGAAGAAACAAGGCGATTGAATCACCACTTTGATTGAATGGCAACATTGCAATATTGCCAATGCAGAATGCCAGTAAAAGAATATCACCCCTCATGCCCTCTCACAAAATTTTGGGTAAAGTTAACAAAAGTTGGATTATCTTTGCATATATGAAAAAGATTGCTTTCATAATTAACCCCATTTCGGGCACCGGGAATAAGGAACACCTCATTGAGTATCTCCATGAGACGTTTCTCCCTGCAAAGGGGTATGAGGCAATATATCATATGACCAAAGGGAGCCAGGATGCCTATGAGGCCTCAAAGGGCTTTGTGGAGCAAGGTTTTGACATTGTAGTGGCTGTGGGGGGCGACGGAACCGTAAACCAGGTTGCAAAGGGGTTGCTGTACAGCAATACAAGGCTTGCCATTATCCCGTTCGGCTCCGGCAACGGGCTTGCACGTCATCTTAAGGTGCCGCTCTCATATTTTGGAGCGGTTGACACCATACTGCAGGGCAATACAGTTGAGATAGATGCTGCCCGCATCAATGATGAGATATTCTTCTGCACTGCGGGACTTGGATTTGAGGCTGTGATTGGCGACAGGTTCAACACTGCCGGAACGAGGGGCCTGATAACCTATATGGAGTATTGTGCAAAGGAGTATGTCAAATATGTAAGGGAGAGTTATACTATTGAGATTGCCGGAAAGGTATATGATTCCAAGGCATTCCTCATAACATTTGCCAATAGTGCCCAGTGGGGAAACAATGTCTTCATTGCCCCGGAGGCGAGCATATCTGACGGTATGATTGATATGGTCATCTGGAAAAGGGCACCGCTTGTCTCTATGCCCATTCTTGCAGCGGAACTTCTGCTAAAGACTATCCAGTATTCTGAATTTGTTGATACCTTCCGTGCCAAGTCTGTGAAAATCAGGCGGCGCAAGCCTGGTCTCATTCAATTTGACGGTGAAAGCCGCTATATGGGCGAGGATATTGAAGTGGCAGTTCTGGAGCATGCAATAAAAGTTATGGTTCCTGCCGACAATGACCCTTTGGCATTCACAAGGTATATAGTTCCGCAACTCAAGGAGATGTTGCCGAGAATCCCCGAACTGTAGTCTCACATTTTGCAGTTCCCTACTATTTTTTTTATACAAAATTATGTGTAAAAAGGGTATATTTTTTTATCTTTGTATGATATTGGAAATAATTATATACTTAAGATAAATTTTTACTATGATTGTATTGGTTTTGAACTGCGGAAGCTCGTCCTTGAAGTATCAGGTGCTTGATATGAAGAACGAGTCTGAATTTTCTTTGTTGGCTAAAGGTCTTGTAGAGAGAATTGGCTTGGAAATGGGTGACATTACCCATAGCGTTACCGGTAAAGACAAACACAAGGTGCATCAGCCTATCCCAACCCATACTGAGGGTATCAAGGGCGTCTTGGATTTGCTTACAGATGCTGAGCATGGTGTGCTCAAGTCTCTATCAGACATAGAGGCTGTAGGCCACAGGGTTGCCCATGGCGGCGAATATTTCAATTCAAGCAGACTTATTGATGCTTCTGTTATTGAGGGTATTGAGAAGTGTTGCGAACTTGCTCCCCTTCATAACCCTGCAAACCTTTTGGGAATTAAGGCTGTTGAGACCCTTATGCCGAATGTACCGCAGGTTGCAGTATTCGATACATCGTTCCACCAGACAATGCCTGACTACTCATATATGTATGCTATACCTTATGAGTATTATGACAAATATAAAATCCGCCGCTACGGTTTCCATGGTACAAGCCACAAGTTTGTAGCACAAAAGGGTGCAGAGTTGGCAGGTTTGGATTTCAACAACTCAAAGATCATTACTTGCCACTTGGGCAACGGCGGTTCAATCACTGCAATCAAGAATGGCCAGTCGGTAGATACATCAATGGGCTTTACTCCGGTTGAGGGTGTTGTTATGGGTACCCGTTGCGGAAGCGTTGATGCCGGCGTTGTAACCTACATCCAGGATAAGGAGAACCTTGATTTCAAAGGTGTAAATGCTGTACTCAACAAGAAAAGCGGTTTCTTGGGAGTTTCAGGCGTGTCGTCTGACGCCCGTGATATTGAGGGTGCTGCGGCAGAAGGCAACAAACGTGCAGCATTGGCAATGGAGATGTTCAAATATAGTGTATTGAAATATATCGGCTCTTATGCTGCCGTGATGAATGGTGTTGACCTTATAGTATTTACCGGCGGTATTGGTGAGAATGATCCGTCGGTACGCCAATATATTGGAGAAAGAATTTCATATTTGGGCGCAGAGTTCAACCAGAGTGCAAATGACGGTTTGAGAGGCAAGGATGCTATACTTACAAAAGAGGGCTCAAAGGTTGTGATCGCAGCAATCACTACAAACGAGGAACTTGTAATTGCACGCGATACAATGAAATTGGCTAAATAAAGAGGATCCCCTAACGACATAACAAAAACAACATTAATTTTATTTGATATGATTACAAATTTTGACCAACTGTTTGATCATTTGAGATCAAAACCTAAAAAAAGATTGGCAGCCGCATGGGCTGTAGATGACCATACAATTTGCGCTGTGGCTTTGGCCATTAAGGCAGGTATCGTTGACGGTACTCTTGTAGGTGATGAGGACATGATTAAGGAGGTATGTGCAAAAGAGAACATTGATCCTTCAATCTTCAGAATCGTTCACAATCCGAATGAGTTGAAATCAATTGCGCAGGCTGTTGAGATGGTAAACAATGGTGAGGCAGACATTCTTATGAAGGGCCTTTGCAGCACCGACAAATATATGCGTGGCATCTTGAACAAGGAGAAGGGTCTTCTTCCTCCTAAAGCAGTGTTGAGCCACGTTGTGGTTATCCAGAACCCTAACTACCACAAATTGTTGATGATTTCAGACATCGCTGTTATTCCTGCTCCTGATTTCAAACAGAAACTTGCTATGGTTCAGTATGTGTCAAATACTGCTAAAGCATTTGGCATCGAGAAACCAAAAGTTGCCATGATTGCTGCAACCGAGCAGATGTTGCAAGGTATGCCTGCATGCGTAGAGGCTGCCATGATTGCAAAAATGAGCGACAGAGGCCAGATCCCTGGCTGCGTTGTTGACGGTCCTTTGGCTATTGATGTTGCCCTATCATCTGAGGCTGTGAAGATCAAGAAACTTGTAAGCGAGGTTGCAGGTGATGCAGATTGTCTTGTATTCCCTAGCATTGAGGCTGCAAACGTATTCTACAAAACAAATACACAGTTGATCCCTGGTACCAAGATGGCTGCTATGGTGGCTGGTGCAAAGGCTCCATGCGTGCTTTCAAGCCGTGCCGACAGCGTTGATACCAAGTTGAACTCAATCGCTTTGGCTGCTGTTACTGCAAAATAATTTAATATATCAGATTATGGCAAAATTGATACTTGCAATAAATCCCGGATCTACTTCAACAAAGATCTCGGTATATGAAGATAAGAAAGAGGTGTTTACAAAGACATTGAGGCATACCAACGAGGAGTTGGCTCCCTATAAAAATGTCATAGAGCAACTCGATTTCAGAAAAGGGACAATCAAGGCTGCTTTGGAGGAGAACAATATTCCTTTGAACTCTTTGGATGTCATTGTTGGACGTGGCGGTTTGGTAAAACCTATTCCATCTGGTGTTTATCAGGTTAATGATGCCATGATAAATGATATTAAGAGCGGAAAGAACGGTGAGCATGCAAGCAACCTTGGCGCTATTATAGCAAAAGATCTTGCAGCAGAGGTAGGCAACATCCCTGCTTTGATTGCAGATCCTGTTGTTGTTGATGAGTTGGCGCCTGTTGCAAGAATTGCAGGTCATCCTGAATTCCAGAGAATTTCAATTTTCCACGCCCTTAACCAGAAAGCAATTGCAAAATTGTATGCAAAGGAGCATGGCAAGAGATACGAAGATCTCAACATTATAGTAGCCCATTTGGGTGGTGGTGTATCTGTAGGTATCCACAACCATGGAAAAGTTGTTGATGTGAATGATGCTTTGAACGGTGAGGGACCTTTCTCTCCTGAGCGTTCTGGCGGACTTCCTGCAGCACAGATTGTAAACATGTGCTTTGGCGGCAAATATACCGAGGCTGAGATAAGAAAAATGATCTCTGGCAAAGGCGGTGTTGTTGCCTATCTTGGTACAAACTCTTTCCAGGATGTTGAGAACGGTGTTGCAGCAGGAGATCCTAAAGCAACTCTTATCTCAGATGCATTTGCATACCAACTTTGCAAGGAGATTGGTGCTATGGCCACTGTAGTTGACGGTAAAGTTGATGCAATCATCATTACTGGTGGTATTGCTTACAACAAACCGTTGATGGAGCAGATCAAGTCAAAAGTTTCATTCATCGCTCCTGTAGAGATTTATGCTGGAGAGGATGAGATGGGTGCTTTGGCCGGCAATGGTCTTGCAGTTCTCACTGGCGAAGAGCAGGTAAAGGAGTACTAAAATAATTCCGCAGAGGAACTTTTTCCGCAACCACTCGTAGCGGTAAAACATTCCAATATAACAGGAGGGTGTCACTTTAAAAGTGACGCCCTCTTTTTTGTATAATTATATACTTATTCCAACCCAATTTCTTGGAACTTTCGTTTTTTTTTTTTTCTTTGTTTAGTTTTTTTGATTTGTAATTGATATTTGTATTATGCTTGTAATCAGCATATTATAAATATGCATATGCTTGTGTTTTACAAAGTGCCTGTTGGTTGGAGAAGTAGTTTTCAATTATACCTGCACAATTTGTCGGGACATTAAAATATAGACCCAGATATAAATATAAAGATATACAAATTAATCGAAGTAATATGAAAAATCTATTCTGCAAACTCTCATTTTTTGTGCTTCCGCTTCTGGTTTTTTGTGGATGCCAAAAAGAGAAATCACCTGTAATGGAGGGTGAGCCAATGGAGGTCTCCTTGAGTCTTAAAGGAGATTTTAATCTTGACATTACTCAGGAGTCAATGACCAAGGCATCCTCTGCCGATGCCTATGCAATCAATGTCTATTATGATAAGGAGTCTGACGGGGTTACAGACAATATGTATGCCTACGGCCTTTTTGACAATGTGGCCGACATGACCATTACCATGCTCTCAAACCACAAATATAAAGTTGAGTGCACTCTTGTCAAGGATGCAAAGAACAAACTCTATTTTGGTCAGGCATTTGGCAATACCTATACCGGCTATGCATATCCGTTTCAAACCAATGTTTCAAACTCAACACTGTTGAACAACAAGTTCATTATTGGTACAGAAACAAAATTTACCGGAATGGGAAGCGGTAATGCCCATATTATTACAACCACAAATCCATCTGTAAATAATTCTACTCCAAATGCAAGTGTAAACAGATTTTATGGAGTCACAGACCAGTATGAGCCCGTACCAAACGGTACAATTGAGGTATATCTCAAGAGGGTTGTATTTGGGGCAAAGTTTGTTGTTACCGGAGTAAAAGAGGGAACTCTCAATGTCGCTTGCGGAGCATTTTTCAATAAAACCTATTCGGCTGATGATGCTGGTGTTGAGCAGTTGTATACTTTTTCTGATGTTTATACTTGTTGGGAAAAGGAGACGCCGTTTGTTACAACCATAAATTTGCAGTATACATCCGACAGACCTGGCGACTTGTGGGACATTTCAAAGAGCCAGGATATCTCTTTCAAAAGGAATGTCATGACTACTGTTAATGTAAAACTCAATCCAGACCTCTCCGGAGCCCTGTTTGAAATTGTTGAAGAGCCTTTTGACGAGGAGAATACCATTGATTTGGGAATAAATACAGATGGCTATATAGATATTGTTGTCAAACCTGAAAATTAATTGAAAATGAAAAGAATATTTATATTGTTTGCTGCAGTGTGCAGCGCCCTGCTCTTTACAGGTTGTAATGACAAAGATTTGGATAATACTGCCAATGAGATACAAGATGGCTTGTGTGAAGTCTCGTTAAACCCTATTGGAGAGATTATAACAACCGATGAGCCTTTGTCAAAAAGCAGCATTATAATGACTGATGATATTTATATTGTGCAGGTTTACAATACCACATCATCAACTGAAGAGTCATTTGCATACGGTTATTTTGACAATCTGCAAAGCATGAAACTCTTCCTTAAGAAAGGAAACACATACAGGATTATATTATCTGTAATCAAGAATGGAAAAAACCTTTTGGGAGATGATTTCTGTTTGACGCAGAACTCAATATACTCAAACTATTTGGATAATGCCTATTCGTTGACTGATTTAAACAAGATCCAAAAGAGATATTGGTTTCCATTGAATACATTTTACTATAATTTGCATGGAACCAATTTGACTTATTACTCTTATAATTCAAGTACGTCACTTTCAGAGTGGACTATTATTTCGGGAAATAAAAGTTCTAACTTCTATCTTCCCTACATTTCAACGACTTGCTTCAAAGGTGTCCGTTACCCTGTCTGCGATGACTGGTTTTATGGTGAAGAGGTTTATTATGTCCCAACCGGCGATTACCAGACACTTGATATGGATTTGAAAAGGGTTGGTTTCAAACTTAAATATGAGTTGTCGGGAGTTACAGATGGTGAGGTTACTGTAAAGGTATATAACAGTTCAAGAACATTTATAGATAACACAACCAATACATCTTCATACGAGAGCGGAGAGCAGTTCATTGCGTTTGATGATGCAAAGAGTGCATGGGAGTATGCCGATGACTATTCCGAGAATATGACCGTTTCTGTAAGTTGGCTCAGGAGTATTGGTGTCAACCAGGATTTGGGTACAAAGACCATCCAGGTCAAGAGGAACTGTTTGAACAACATCAGAATTACTTTGGGCAGTGATGACAAGGGTGCCGGCCTGTCGTTGAATATAGAGGAAGACAGCACTTATGGAGGCAGTTCAACAACTGATATACCTGTAGAGTAAATTTGGTTTATGAAGAGAATTTTGATTTTCATATCATTGTTGCCTCTTCTCCTTGCTTGTGAAAGTGAGGACCCGGGTACAATTGCAAGAGGCAATTTTGATTTGTCGCTGAGTGCGGAGTTGCCCGAAATGCAGGTCATTGATGACTCGTCAGGCTTTGATACCAGGGCTGCCACCCAATATACAGTAAAGATCAAGTGGGCCCTGGGTGACAAACTTTCTGTTATAAATGTTACTACCGGAAAGATTTTGGGAGGAAATCTTACTTCTGATGTGAGCGGTACTGTTACAACCTTTTCAGGCAAATTGAACGGTACAATTAATGCCGGTGACCAGATAATGTATTTCTATCCGGGGCAAAGCAATAGCGTAGAGGAGGATTTTACCGGGGCAGAGATTGATTTTTCATCGCAGCCCGGTACTATGGGAGGTGTGCCTATATGTTGCTATTCTGTAGTTACAGCAGATGGTGCGACCTTCAGCAAAATGAGTGTGACTTTCCAGTTCCTTATGAGTTACATTATGATTGGATTGTCTGACATTCCTGCATCTGCCCTCATAAAAACGGTAAAACTTACGAATGTTACCAATTCATTCAAGTTTGCGCTAAATGCTGCCAGAACAGGTTATGTGCTCACTCCACAGACGGGAGATATACTCCTTTCTCCATCAACTGTGGCTTCAGCCTCCGGAAACAAAACGGTTTATGCTGCTGTGCCGGCTTCGTCGTCAATGCAGAGGTTTGTGGTTCTTGAGACCGGTACATCAACATTTTCGGCTCCATTTACAACTGCAAACATCAAGAACGGTTCATCGTACAACACAAATGTGTCGGGTTTTCTCAATGATGATTTGACCATTGAAGATGACTCCATGCGCGAGTATTGCCTCAAACATTTTGATTCCAATGGTGATGGCAAACTCTCAATGGTAGAGATTGCGGGTGTTACAAAATTCCCTGACCAGTCGATGTATCCTCTGCCAACTGACGTGACAGAGTTCAATGAGTTGCAATATTTTTATGGGCTGACAGAACTTCCATCATTCAAGAATTGCACTCAACTCCAGACCATAACTCTACCTCGGCAGATTGCTCTCATACCATCTGAGTCGTTTAATGGTTGCACCAGTTTGGTAAAGGTAATTTTGAAACCCTCTGTGCCTCCGGTTTTGGGTCAGAATGTCTTTACCGGTCAGGCTGGAGAACTTATTTTTGTGGTTTCAGATGATTCTGTATCAGCCTACCAGGCTGCAGACGGCTGGAAAGATTATTTCAATAATTTCAGGACAGAGTCAAGCCAGGGCGATACAAACGTAGATATTGAGATTGAAGATGAGGACTCAATGGATGACGATAAGGTTGATATTACTATTGGGTAACCGATTTTGCTACAGATTAACTTGAATAAATAAAAAACTATACGATTATGAAATTTAATGAGTATTTGGAGCCTTCAGTTGATGTGGTGGAGGTTGTTGTAGAAACAGGTTTTGCTACTACCGGTGGTAATGGCTTTGATCAAGGCGGCGACGGCGATTTGGAGGGTGGCGGTGAGATTTAATTTTCTTACTGCCTGATAATAAAACTCAGTGCCTGGGAGCGGCAACTCCCGGGCACTTTTATTTCAATTTCACGTAATAGTTCAATTTGCCGGCATCCTTAAAGAGTTCGGGGTGCAGGAGGGTTGCAAGATCCTGCAGAATCTTATGAGGTTCAACAATGCCTGTCTCCCAGAAAGCGCTTCCGCCATTTGATGTTATGAGGGTGTTGTTGTATACCTTGCCTTGCTGGAATGATGGTATGTTTTTGTATAGCGGATTCTCATTGGCAAGTTCATGCATTGTATTTATGGCGTTCGTATGCAACCAGATGTCGGCCTGAAGGGCAATCTGGTATACCTGTTCAAAACTCATCTGGCTTGAGAGACTCTTTCCCTCTTTTGATCCAAGGATTACACCACCGGCATCCCATACAAGTCTGCTGATGTAGTTCTCCTGGCCAGGAATCATCCAGGTACCTTTGTATGGTGCATTGATCAGCACTTTAGTTCTTGCTGCGTTATTGCCGATTATGCCGGCAACCTGCTCTTTTGTCTGCAAATACTCTCTGCAAACAGAGTTGTATATAGAATCTGCCATCTGCTCTTTTTCTGTAAGCAGTCCGAAGAGTTTTATATATTCAAGTTTTCCTAAAGGATCGTTCTCAAGATATTCCCCAATGGTAAGCACCTTAACTCCGTACCTCTTCAAATTCTCTATATAGGCATTGCTGTTTCCTGCTACCCCGTATGCAATAACAACATCTGGTCTCAATGAGATTATTTTTTCATAATTTGGCAACTCCTCTGTTCCTATATCGGCAATTTTACCCTCTGCAATCAGTTCCTTTACCTTTTCATTTGTAATAAACCCAGTTCCTGAAATTGCAGAAATGCTCTCATGTTCATTTAGAGAGGCCATCAGGGCAACATGTGAAGATGACATGCACACTACATTTTTTACGGGATAGGGTATTGCCCATTCATCCCCTTCAAGCAGAGAGAGAGAGTCCCGTGGTACAAGAGTGTATTTGTCAATTTTTTCTGCTCCATTCCAGAGATTCTTGACGATTATTGTTTTTATATCTCCCAGAGTATCTTCAATGGCGTAGAGTTGTGCATAATCCATACGGGTATTTATAGTTTGCGCCGGTTTTACACCATCTTTTCCATTGTTTGTACAACTTGAAACAACAACAGCCAATATTGGCAGCAATACGCGTAGTATATTATTTATGCCTCTTATCTTCATATTTTGAAATTCTTTTTATTCTGTGTATTCCGGCCTTTAAACTATAGTTATAAATTTAACGCTATGGTTTTCTGTTTTGCGCTATGGCTTTTCCGTTTTACGCTATGGCTTTCCCGTTTTGCGCTACAGCACTCCCTTTCGCAGAGGTACTCTTTTTCGCACTGTAAAACTAACTCTTTTTCGCACTGCAAAACTAACTCTTTTCGCACTTTTTTCAATAAATTTTTCCTTTCTCCTATTTTTCTTCCCGACAATCAAAAAATTAATTTTACTTTGCAGCATGATTCACTCACAACTTATAGTAATAGGAGGTGGAGCAGCCGGAATGTTTGCTGCTGCCATAGCCGCCGAGGCAGGCCTTAAGGTTATTTTGCTGGAAAAGAATGCAAGATGCGGACGCAAAATTGCCCTCACGGGCAAGGGTCGTTGCAATTTGACCAATACCAAGCCTTGGGAGGAGTTTGCAACACATATATATCCAAAGAACATTTTTCTAAAGAATGCCTTTTATGCAATGAGCAACATTAAGGTAATGGAGTTCTTTGAGAGAATTGGTCTCCCCTTGACTGTTGAGAGGGGTGAGCGGGTCTTTCCCCAGAGCATGAGAGCCCAGGATGTTACTGATGCGCTTTTGGCGCATCTCAAGAGATTAGGGGTAAAGGTCATAACTGAAGCGGAGGTTGATTCAATCACAAAGAGCATTGATGGGGCAGGAGAGAGCCCTGCATTCTGTGTTGCCGACAAAAAGGGCACATCATACACTTCCCAATCCGTAATAATTGCTACCGGAGGCCTTTCATACCCTGTTACAGGCTCCACTGGCGACGGCTACAGGTTCGCCAGAGAGTTGGGACATAAGGTTACAAACTGCTTTCCGTCGCTGACTGCGGTTGTGCCCTCTAACTATTCTCAGCAATATCATGGCATATCATTGAAAAATGTTGAACTGACCCTCTTTGTAAATGGCGATGAGGTGATGAGTCACTTTGGAGACCTTGATTTTACCAATGGAGGCATTGAAGGTCCGATTGGTTTTAAAATCAGCCGTAAAGCGGTGTATAACCTCATTAACGGGCAAAAGGTGTCGGTAAAACTTGACCTCAAGCCTGCTGTAACACTGGAGCAACTGGCAGGTAGAATTAAAAGGGAAATTGGTCAGATGACCCCGCCTCTTCAATCGAGACTGAAGACAGAAGGTACAAAGGCAATCTCTTCAATTCTGTTGCCAAAACTCATGCCCAAAGCACTTATAGCACCATTTGTCGCTGCCAATAATGGAATAACACTGGAAAATCTACCGCAAAAACTTAAGGGATGGAACTTCCCAATCTCCTCATATGTGGGTTATGAGCGTTGTGTGGTAACTGCCGGAGGTGTCTCTTTGGCTGAAATATCGCAAAAGACAATGGAATCAAAACTCCATAAAGGGCTCTATTTTGCCGGTGAAGTGATTGATCTTGATGGAGATACAGGCGGGTACAACCTTCAGATAGCCTTCTCTACAGCCGCGCTGGCCGCAGTCTCTGCAGCAAAATCAATTTTATAGGGTGATTTGGTGTTCCGGCGTTCCTATCTTATGCGGAACTTCAACTCTCCAAACTCAATTGAATCGCCAATTTGTACCGGTTGGTGCGGTGCTGTTTCAATTGCAATGTAATCTCCGGTCTTGAATGATGAGAGCCGTGAAACTGCCTCAATCTTTTGGTTGAACATTTCAAGTACTCTCTCTATGGGGTCTGGGGTTGCAACATCAAACTCTGCACCACCAACCTTTGTGGCAGTGCCGTTTATCTTGATTCTGCTCTCTTTGACCATTTCAAGCGGAAATGCGCAGGTTTTGTAGAGTTGTGATACAAATGTAGAGTTGTCAAGGGAATTGGCCATCAGAAAACTTTCGGGGTGTTCTGCATCTATAAGTGACTTGGCTGTAAGGTTAATGCCATAACCGATATTGCTGTAGTACCTTGATGCAAACTTTGACTGAACAGCCTTTCCCGCCTTCTCCATCCTTACATATAAAAATGGAGCAACAGTAATCTCTGTTATATCATCCGGGCAGAAATAGTCGTTACTATCCCTGTTCAAGGATATGTCCGGACGGACATAGAAGAAATTACTGTTGTATGTAGTTGTTGTTATATTCAACGTTCTATTTCATTTTTAGTTTTATCTCTGTGAGCACTTTTTTAGTGTCAAGAGTAAAGTCTCCATTCATCATCCAAGAGTAGTAACTCGGTTCGCTCCTGAGCACATCCTCTACAAGTTTGCCCTTGTGCTTGCCAAAATTTATTACAGGCTGCTCCTTGTCATTGAGTACAATTCTTCCTGCATAGTCAAGGAATCTTGTGCGGGTAGAGAACTCTGCAAGCATTGCCACATCATTCTTCAGGGTTTCTGGATACATGTCAAGTTGTGCCTTGAGTATCTCGTAGGTAGCCAGAGTATCGGCCTCGGCGCTGTGGGCATTCTCAAGATCCTTGTGGCAATAGAATTTATATGCTGCCGAGAGTGTTCTCTGCTCCATTTTGTGGAAGATGTTCTGCACATCAACAAGATGGCGTTTCCTGAAATCAAATTCAACACCGGCCCTGAGAAACTCTTCAGCCAAAAGGGGAATGTCAAACTTGAGTGAATTGTATCCGGCAATGTCACAACCCGATATCCACTGTGCAAGGCTCTTTGCAATCTCCTTGAATTTAGGGCAGTCCTTTACATCTTCATCTGAGATGCCGTGTACGGCCTGTGCCTCCGGAGAGATTGGAATTGTGGGGTTAAGCCTTCTTGTCTTTATCTCCTGGTCGCCGTTGGGCATGACCTTCACTGCACAAATCTCAACAATTCTGTCTGTGGCTACATTCAATCCTGTGCTCTCGATATCAAAGAATAGCAGAGGATTCTTAAGATTCAACTGCATGACTGTAATTTTAATATTGAATCAAATATCTATTGGCTTATGCGCATTGGCATCAGCAAAGCACAAATCTCCTCATCAGGCTCGCTCTGGACAGCAGGCTGGATGAGTGCCGCTCTGTTTGGATCTGCCAACTTGATGCAAATCTGGTCGTAAGGGAGGTTGCTCAATATCTCGTTGAGGAAAACAGCCTTGAATCCGATCTCCATAGGAGTGCCGTCATACTCGCAATTGATTCTCTCCTGTGCGCTCATTGAAAAATCAACATCCTGGGCAGATATTACAATGGTGTTCTGGCTCAACTTGAAGATGAGTTGTCCGGTAGCCTGGTTTGAACATACTGCAACACGTTTGCTTGCATTGAGAAGTTCGCTTCTTCCTATAGTTACAATATTTGTGTTGTTCTTTGGTATCACACTTCTGTATGCAGGATATGTACCGTCAACAAGGCGGCATACCATCAGCGAGTTGTCAAATTTGAAATATGCATTCTTCTTGTCAAAAGATATCTCAACAATGGAATCAGAGAGTTTGGCAAGATTGTTCTTGAGTATGTTGGCCGGTTTTTTAGGAAGGATGAACCCCTGTGTACCGTTGCCCTTTACATCTGTACGGGTGTAGCAGACAAGTTTGTGCGCATTTGAAGCCACCATAGTTGTACTCTCTGGTGTAATATCAAAGAAAATACCGTTCATTACAGGTCTCAACTCCTCATCTGCAGTTGCGTAAATTGTATTGTTGATTGCGTCAGAAAGCACCTCTGCCTTGAATGAGAGGTTTACAGGCTCGCTCAATTGCGGCATCTGCGGATAATCCTCGGTAGAGAGGTAAGGAATCTGGGCACTTCCGCTCATCCATACAATATTTATAATGCTTTTCTCAGGTTCTGTGGAGAACTCTATAGGTTGTGTAGGCAACTCTTTAAGAGTGTCAGTAAGAAGTTTTGCAGGTACTGCTATCTCTCCACCCTCTGAAACTTCGTCAATGTTGATTATGGTCTTAAGAGTAGTCTCCGAATCCGAGGCTGTAACCGTTAATGAATTGCCTTCCAATACAAAAAGGAAGTTATCCAGAATAGGAAGTGCATTCTTTGATGCGATAACTCTTGAAACTGACAATAATCCTTGCAATAGGTCTGTACTTGAAACAATAAACTTCATAATAAATCCAAATTTTAGAATTACAAATGTAGCAATTTTTTGGCATATATTTTGAGTTTTGTCCAATTAAAATGGATTTAAAATTGTAATGTTATGAAGCGTAATTTTGTATGTGTTGCCATTGCTGTCCTGCTCAGCACTTTAAGTGCCGTTCTGGTTTCAAGATATTATATGACAAAAAGTCCGTATGTATATCAGTCGGGGGAGACAGTCTACAAGAATGTTGATTTTAACGGGACAATGTTCCCTGATTTTACCTATGCGGCAGAAAATTCTGTGAATGGCGTTGTGTATGTAAAGGTGCTCAGAAGAGAGGAGGCTCCGCGTGAGGCCACTATTCTCCAGCATTTTTTTGGATATGGGGTGCCACAGGCCCTGCCGAGGGAGAGTGTCAATTCGGGTTCAGGTGTAATTATTGCTCCCGACGGCTATATTGTAACCAATAACCATGTAGTCGAAGGCGCTTCAGAGATACTTGTAACAATGAACAACAACAAGAGTTTCAATGCTGTGATTGTGGGAAGCGATCCTGTAACTGACATAGCGCTCCTCAAGGTTGATGCGGCCAATCTGCCTGTGATTCCCATTGGAAGTTCAGACAGCCTCAGACTTGGCGAGTGGGTTCTTGCAATAGGCAGCCCGTACAATCTCAAGAGTACAATCACTGCCGGAATCGTGAGTGCAAAGGGAAGGTCATTGCCCGACATGTCGGGTGATTTCAAAATAGAATCATTCATTCAGACTGATGCTGCTGTAAATCCGGGCAACAGTGGCGGCGCTCTTGTAAACACAAGAGGAGAACTCATTGGAATTAATACGGCAATTGCTTCAAATACAGGCTCATATACTGGATACTCTTTTGCAGTTCCAACAGCAATCATGCAGAAAGTGGTGGCCGACATTAAGGAGTTCGGTTCTGTCCAGAGGGCAATGCTTGGCATATCAATGCTTGAGATGAGTGATAAGATAGCGGATAAGGTTGGAATGAAGGGCGATTTCTTTGGAGTCTATGTGCATGATACGGAGAGTGGCGGTGCCGCAGATTTGTCGGGAATAAAGGCTGGTGATGTAATAATGACCATAGACAGCAGTATAGTTTCAAGCCCGTCTGACATTCAGGAGAAGATAAATGCATTCAGGCCGGGAGATTCAATTGTTGTATCCGTTTTCAGGAGAGGAGAGCGTCTTGATATGAATGTTATTCTTCAAGGTCGCGACGGTGCTGTTGCTGCAGGTGCAAATGGTGACAAGTTGCAACTGATGGGCGCAGTACTGGAGAAGGCACCGCAGGATATGCTGAAGAGATTGAGAATCAGGCAGGGTGTATTGGTCTCATCTGTTGAAAAGGGTAAATTCAAGGATGCAGGCATAAGGGAGAGGCTCATAATAACCCATGTTAACCAGATACCAGTATCAACGCCTGATGAGATTGTGCAACTTGTAGGCAGGGCAAGAAGATCTGTACTTGTTGAGGGTGTATATCCCAATGGTGCTGTCTATTATTATGGAGTGGGTGTTTAAAATATTCCATGTAATTGGTGGAATATAAAAAAAAGTGTATTTTTGCGGGATAAATCGGCCGTATGAGACAGTTAAAAATAACAAAATCAATTACAAACAGAGAGAGTGCCTCTCTGGATAAATATCTTCAAGAAATTGGTAGAGAGGAACTTATAACCGTTGAGGATGAGGTGGAGTTGGCCCAGCGTATCCGTAAAGGAGATCAGGAGGCGTTGGAAAAACTTACAAGAGCAAATCTCAGGTTTGTGGTTTCTGTTGCCAAACAGTATCAGAATCAGGGTCTGAGTCTACCGGACCTTATCAATGAGGGTAACCTTGGACTTATCAAGGCTGCAGAGAAATTTGATGAGACAAGAGGTTTCAAATTCATCTCCTACGCAGTATGGTGGATCCGCCAGTCAATTCTTCAGGCATTGGCTGAGCAGTCACGTATTGTGAGGCTTCCTTTGAACCAGGTAGGTTCGTTGAACAAGATCAACAAGGCGTTGAGCAAATTTGAGCAGGAGAACGAGAGAATGCCTTCTCCGGATGAACTTGCTGAACTTTTGGATATTCCAAGAGAGAAGATTGCAGATACTTTGAGAGTGTCCGGCAGACATGTCTCAGTGGATGCTCCGTTTGTTGATGGCGAAGACAACAGCCTTCTTGATGTCCTTGTCAACTCCGATTCTCCGAATGCCGACAGAGGCCTTGTGAATGAGTCGTTGAACAAGGAGATTGAGCGTGCTTTGTCTACCTTGACAGAGAGGGAGAGGGATATTGTAAAATATTTCTTCGGAATTGGAACACAGGAGATGACACTTGAGGAGATTGGCGAGTACTTTGGACTTACAAGAGAAAGGGTAAGACAGATCAAAGAGAAGGCCATCAGACGTTTGCGCCACAGTGCAAGGAGCAAACTGCTCAAGAGTTATTTGGGTTAACCTCTCTTTCCGCAGTAATCACTTAAAAATCTACAAATATGAAAAAACAACTATTATCTCTACTTTTGGCAGGGGTATGTGCTGTGTCGTGCAATAATGCCAAGACAGAGAATCCTCTTTTGGCAGAGTGGGACACCCCTTATGGAATACCTCCTTTTGAACAGATAAAACCTGAGCATTACATGCCTGCATTCCTTGAGGCAATGGCGCAGGAAAAGGCTGAGATTGATGCTATAGTAAACAATCCGGATGAGCCTACATTTGAAAATACTATTGTTGCATATGACAATTCAGGAGAATTGCTCAATATAATTTCTTCAATTTTCAGCAGCGACAACAGCGTCAACTCAAATGACCAGTTGAGAGCAATTGCAAAGGAACTCTCACCTCTTACAAGTGCGCACAGCAGTGAAATAAGCCTTAATGACGGCTTGTTCCAGAGAGTCAAGGCAGTATACGAGAAGAGGGATTCATTGAACTTGAGACCAGACCAGATGCGTCTTCTTACAGAGATGTACAAGGGTTTTGAGAGAAATGGCGCAAATTTGCCTGCCGACAAGAAAGAGGAACTTAAGGCTGTAAATGCAGAGTTGGCTGCATTGCAACTTGCATTCGGGCAGAATCTTTTGCAGGAGACTGCTGCATTCCAACTTGTGATAGACAAGGAGGAGGATTTGTCGGGCCTTACTGCAAACCAGATTGCAGAGGCCGCATCGAGGGCTGAGAAGGCCGGTATGGCAGGAAAATGGGTATTTGGTCTCGACAATCCGAGCGTAATGCCGTTTTTGGCAAATGCCGACAACAGGGAGTTGCGCAAACAGATACTCGAGGCATACCTTAACAGAGGAAACAACGGAAATGACCAGGACAATAATGAGGTTATAAAGAAACTGGTTGAGTTGCGTTTGAAGAAGGCCCAGATTATGGGTTGTGAGAATTATGCAGAGTTTGCGCTCGGCAACAGGATGGCAAAGACCGAGGAGGCTGTCTACAATCTTTTGGACCAGATCTGGGAGCCTGCTCTTAAAGTTGCAAAACAGGAGGCTGAACAGATGCAGCAATACATGAAGAGAGAGGGTTTGAATGAAGAACTTGAGGCTTGGGACTGGAGATATTATGCGCAGAAGGTAAAGGCTGAACTTTATAATCTTGACGAGGCTGCAATGGCTCCATA
This sequence comes from Bacteroidales bacterium, assembly GCA_015060245.1. Taxonomy (GTDB): domain Bacteria; phylum Bacteroidota; class Bacteroidia; order Bacteroidales; family UBA932; genus Egerieousia. The sequence goes on from SUYU01000015.1 coordinate 28,982, forward strand.
TTTCCAACTTGAGAATGTGTTCCAGGGAATTTTCCACGTTGCAAACAGACTTTACGGGTACTCTTTCAACAAATTGGAGAGTGTTCCGCTTCCAAGCACAGAGGCAGTTGCCTATGAGGTTTTGAACAAGGATGGCGGCAAACAGGGTGTCATCTTCTTTGACATGTTTGCGCGTCCAGGAGCAAAAAGAGGCGGAGCATGGTGCAGCACTTTCAAAGGCCAGACCTACGAGGATGGCAAGAGGGTTGGCCCTATTGTAACAATTGTTGGAAACTTCACACGACCTGTTGGTGACGAGCCTGCACTTCTTTCAATTGATGAGGTTGAGACAATGTTCCATGAGTTCGGCCATGGAATTGACAATTTGTCAAAAGATGTGAAATATAATGGATTGAGAGGTTATCCACGTGATTTTGTGGAGTTGCATTCACAGTTGAACGAGCATTGGGCATTTGAACCTGAGGTCCTTAAGGTTTATGCAAAACATTACAAGACAGGTGAGGTTATCCCTGCAGAGTTGGTTGAGAAGATGGACAAATCAGGCAAATACGGCCAGGGCTTTGCTACTACAGAGTATCTTGCTGCTTCATATCTTGATATGGATTTCCACGTTCTGAAATCAATTCCAGAGAACTTGAACGTATCGGAGTTTGAGACTGCAACTCTTGCCAAAAGAGGTTTGATCAGACAAATTCCTTCAAGATACAAGAGCCAGTATTTCAACCACACATTCGGTGGCGGTTATACTGCCGGATATTACAGTTATATTTGGGCAGAAGTTCTTGATGCGGATGCATTTGAGGCTTTCAAGAACACAGGTGATATTTTCAATCAGGAGGTTGCTGCCAAGTATTTGAACGAGTTGCTCAAACGTGCCGGTGAGGATGATGCCATGACACTGTATGTAAATTTCAGAGGTCAGGAGCCTGGCATCGATCCACTTTTGAAAAACAGGGGATTGAAATAATTTTATAAGAAAACTCTACGATTATGGGTGATATACTTCTTGCCATATCGAATGGCATAACAGCAGTGAGTGATTTTGTATGCGGGTATCCGCTCTTTACACTTCTTGTAGGTGGAGGATTGTTCTTTCTTTTTTATTCTGGCTTTGTACCGTTGAGATATTACGGTAGAGCCATAAAATCCTTGAAGTCAAAGGATGACAAGGCAGAGGGACAAATAAGTTCATTTGAGGCTTTGGCGAGTGCCATTGCTGCTACTGTAGGTATGGGAAACATTGCAGGTGTTGCAATAGCACTATCTATAGGCGGTCCCGGAGCCATCTTCTGGATGTGGGTCAGTTCCATTTTGGGTATGGCAACCAAGTTCTTTGAAGGAACATTGGCTGTCATGTACAAAGGCAAGGATGATGCAGGTGAGGTCCAGGGTGGTCCGATGTATATGATTCTGTCGGGATTGGGACCAAAATGGAAACCTATGGCGGTATTCTTCTCAATTTTCGGTCTTATTGGTACACTCTGTATCATGCAGGCAAACCAGTTTACCGAGGCAATTACCACAGTATTCTTTACTCCGGAGCAGAATACCATTACATTGAGGTTTATAATCGGTATGATAATTTGCGTAATAGTTGCATGTGTGATTTTGGGCGGTATCAAGAGAATCTCAAAGGTTGCAACAAAGGTTGTACCTGCTATGGTCATAATGTATTTCCTTTTGGTGCTTTACGTTATCCTTACCAATCTTGATGAGGTTCCAGGTGTATTTTCTGCTATCTTTACCGATGCATTTACTGTCAAGGCTGGTGTAGGAGGCGGTATTGGAGCATTGGTTTCAATTGCCCTCATAGGTATCAGACGTGCAGCATTGGTGAATGAGGCAGGTGTAGGTACCGCTTCAATGATGCATGGTGCTTCAAAGAACAACGAGCCTGTAAAGGAGGGCCTTGTTGCAATGATAGGTCCTTCAATAGATTCAGGACTTGTATGTACACTCACAGCAATAGCAATTCTTATCCAGAGGGATGTATTGCCTTTGGGTGACGGCATCAGCGGTTCAATTGCCGGTTTGAGTGTTGCGCTTCAGGCCTTTGATGCTTCAATTCCGGGCTTGGGCAAGTATTTCTTGCTTGTGATGCTCTTCTTCTTTGCATTCTCAACCATGTTCTCATACTCATACTATGGACAGAAATGTACAGGTTTTCTTTTTGGAGCAAAATATTCAAAATACTATAATCTTTTCTTCCTTGTCATGCTTGTGGTTGCAGCCATGATTCCGTTGAAGGCTGCTGTAGGTCTTATTGACCTTGCGTATGCACTTATGGCATTCCCTACAATGATTACATTGTTCATTCTTGCCCCTAAGGTAAAGGCTGCAATGAAGGTCTATTTTGCCAAGGAAAAATAGTTGTTTAACAGATTTATTACAGATTTAGATTATTCAGATGAATCCCGAAACATTTATATTTGAAAAGGCCAAGGCTGCCATAAAGGAACTTTATGGTGCAGAAGTCAACGAAAAGATGATACAGACTCAGGCTACAAGGAAAGAGTTTACAGGTGACATTACATTGGTAACATTCCCGTTGCTCAAGACAAGCAAAAAATCACCTGAGATTACTGCCCAGGAGATTGGCGGGTGGATGAAGGCAAACTCTCCTGAAATTGAGTCATTCAATGTGATCAAAGGTTTCCTCAATATCAAGTTTTCACAATGGTTCTGGCAGGGGATCTTCAATGGTATGTTTGCCACAGAGGATTTTGGACAACTTGCACCGTCGGGCAAGACAATAATGGTGGAGTACTCTTCTCCCAATACCAACAAGCCTCTTCACTTGGGTCATATCAGAAACAACCTTTTGGGCTGGTCGGTTTCAAAACTTCTTGAGGCTAATGGACACAAAGTACTTAAGGTTAACCTTGTAAATGACAGAGGTATTCATATCTGCAAATCTATGTTGGCATGGTTGCTTATGGGCAACGGCGAGACTCCGGAGAGTTCGGGCCTGAAAGGTGACCATCTTGTAGGAAAATATTATGTTGCTTTCAGCAATGAACTCAAGCGCCAGACAAAGGAGATTGCAGCACAGGAGAACATTTCTGAAGATGAAGCGGAGAAGAAGGCTCCAATCCTCAGAGAGGCTCAGGCGATGCTTCTAAAATGGGAGCATGGCGACAAGGAAGTTGTTGCATTGTGGGAGAAGATGAACGGATGGGTTTACGACGGATTTGCACAGACCTATAAAAGACTTGGAATTGAGTTTGACAGAACATATTATGAGTCACAGACATATCTTCTTGGAAAGGCTCTTGTTCAGGAGGGATTGAAGAAAAATATATTTGAGACACACGATGACAATTCTGTATGGTGTGACCTTGAGGGTGATGGCCTTGACAAGAAACTTCTCTTGAGGGGTGACGGCACTTCGGTTTATATGACACAGGATTTGGGTACTGCTCACCAGAGATTTTCGGAGTATAAACTTGATGAGCATATATATGTTGTAGGCAATGAGCAGAATTACCATTTCCAGGTTTTGAAACTTATTCTCAAGAAACTTGGATTTGACTGGTCAGACTCCATATACCACCTCTCTTATGGAATGGTTGAGTTGCCTGAGGGCAAGATGAAGTCGCGTGAAGGAACAGTCGTTGATGCCGATGATCTTGTTGAGAAGATGTACCAGACTGCAAAGGAGACCTCATTGGAACTTGGCAAGTTGGGGGATATGGGCGCAGATGAGCAGGAGGCTTTGTTTGAAATGTTGGGCTTGGGTGCATTGAAGTACTTCATCATTAAGGTTGACCCTAAAAAGACAATGCTATTTGATCCTAAGGAGTCAATTGACTTCAATGGCAATACCGGTCCTTTCATACAGTATACCCATGCGCGTATCAAGTCAATCTTGAGAAGGGCTGCAGCAGAGGGGTACCAGAAGGCTGTAGTTGATCCAGAGAGTGTTAAAGAGAGTGCTTCAGAGATACTTTTGCCTAAGGAGATAGAGATAATCAAGTTGCTCAATACATTCCCAACAGTAATAAAGGAGGCAGGTGATGCCCACTCTCCGGCAGTTGTGGCAAACTATGCATATGAACTTGCCAAGGAGTTCAACCAATATTATCACGATGTTACAATCCTCAAAGAGGAGGATGCTTCTTTAAGGGACCAGAGACTTGCATTGATTGACCTCATAGCAAGGGTTCTTGTGAAGGCTATGGGTATTTTAGGTATCACTTTGCCTGAAAGAATGTAGTTTATGGCCAGGGAACAGAGCAGGTTTTTGCCGACCTCCCAAAAGGAGATGGCCGCTTTAGGATGGCAAAATGTTGATATTGTCCTATTCACTGGCGATGCCTATATAGATCATCCCGCTTTTGGAACAGCCGTAATAGCGCGTGTACTGGAGCGGGAGGGTTATAGGGTGGCTGTTGTGCCCCAACCCAACTGGAGGGATGATTTGCGTGATTTCAAGAAGATGGGCAGGCCCCGTCTCTTTTTTGGAGTCAATTCAGGAGCAATGGATTCCATGGTCAACCACTATACTGCAGCCAAGAGGCTCAGAAGCAATGATGCCTATACTCCCAATGGAACTCCTTCCCAAAGACCTGATTATGCTGTAAAGGTCTACACAAATATTTTGAAGGAACTCTATCCTGATGTTCCTGTTGTTATTGGCGGCATCGAGGCCTCTTTGCGCCGTTTTGCCCATTATGACTATTGGCAGGACAAACTTCTGCCCTCCATTCTTGTAGATAGCAAGGCAGATTATCTGATATATGGTATGGGCGAGAAGAGCATTGTAGAGGTAGCATCCTACATAAAAAAATACCATTCTGCCCTCAAAAGCGATGATGTTGCGGCCAGGGAGTGTGCCGAAGCGGAGTTGGAGAAACTCCGTCAGGTAGCATGGCTCAGCAGCCGGAAACCACAGCAGAAACCCGGAAGAATCATACTACGTCCCTTCAGGGAACTGCTGAAGGACAAGAGGGCTTTTGTTGAAAATTTCAATCAGATAGAGACAGAAGCAAACAGGGTGAATGCCTCGCAACTCGTTGAACCTGTTGATAACGGCAAATATGTATATGTGAATCCACCACAGCCTCTGCTTACATCCGAGGAGTTGGATTCGTATTATGCTTTGCCTTATACCAAACTGCCGCATCCAAGGTACAAGGAGAAGCATATTCCTGCCTATGAGATGATAAAATACTCCATCACAACACATCGGGGATGTTTTGGCGGATGCAGTTTCTGTACTATAGCAGCACATCAAGGCAAGCATATCCAGAGCAGAAGTGAGGAGTCAATTCTCAATGAGATAGAGAAACTTACAGCCATGCCGGGGTTTGCTGGCAATCTATCGGATGTTGGAGCGCCTACGGCAAACATGTATGGTATGGGCGGTATGGATGAGACTGTGTGCGGAAAGTGTTTCAGAAAGTCATGCCTCTTCCCTAAAGTTTGTCCCAACTTGCGCCACAGCCATTGGCGTCTGCTCAAACTTTATGAAAGGATAAGGAAGATTCCGGGCATAAGGCATGCCTATATAGGAAGCGGCATCAGGTATGACCTTTTTCTTGACGAGAAGGGCTTCCTGGACAACTCTTCACAGAAGTATCTCAATGAATTGATTGTAAACCATACAAGCGGTCGTCTGAAGGTTGCTCCCGAGCATACGCAGGACTCTGTGCTCAAGCAGATGAACAAGCCTTCATTCAAACTTTTTGAGACCCTTAAACGGGAGTTTGACAAGGTCGTGAAGCAGAACAGGATCAAGTGTGAACTTGTTCCGTACTTCATTTCGTCGCATCCTGGATGCTCAATAAAGGAGATGGAACTTTTGTCGCAAAAAAGCGTTTTAAGGGGTGTCTACATGGACCAGGTGCAGGATTTTACACCCACTCCAATGACAAAATCCTCAGTATCATATTATTCAGGATTGGATCCCAAAACCCTTCAGCCTATATTTGTAGAGAAGAATCCACAAGGTAAAAAGTTGCAGAAATCATATTTTTTCAAGAAGTAAAAAAAAAAGGTTGTAATTGAAAAAATTGTATTATAATTGCATTTGAAATCATTGTATCTAATCACTTATGGAGAAGAAAAACAATACACAGGAATCAACCAGAACAAGCAGAATGGCTGCAAGACAGCAAAAGAAGAGAGCGGTTGTCAGTTATGCCAACATGTCGCCGGAGTTGGCAAACGCGTTTAAAGAGAAATATCCTAAAGGTTATGCAGATTACATGGGGGATATCTTTAAGGTTGATAAACCTGACGGTACTTTCTTTTATGCAATTTCACTTGAAATCCCTGAAGCAATATATCTCATCAAGATAGATGTCAAGATAGATGATTATGAAGATGTGGAAAACGGATTGTTCGGTGATGCAGATGTGGATGCAGATGGTGGTACAGATGGAGATACATTCCCAGACAATGATGGCGGCAACTTTGCTGGAGAGGATGATTCGGATGAATAATCAAGACTGAACAAGATAATTGGAGCAGCCCAGGTGGCTGCTCTTTTTCTTTTTTTTATTATATTCGCATAGAAAATTTTACATAATGTTATGCAAACACCCCCTGTAGTAGCATTTCTTGAAAAATATATTTTACTGCTAAAGCAGTCTGCTGCCAGAATGAAGGAGGATAGACTTCTCCTCATACTTGCATTTGTGGTAGGACTTGGCAGCGGCTTTGCTGCAGTTTTCCTCAAAAATCTCATCCATTTTTTCCAGTGGATACTTACCGGATGGTTCAATACCCCTGCAGACAGCATCCTCTATATTGTTTATCCGGGTATAGGTATGCTTATGGCCATGCTCTTTGTAAGGTATTTGATCAAGGATAATATTGGTCATGGAGTAACAAAAGTGCTTTTGGCCGTTTCAAAAAACGAGTCAAAGATAAAGAGCCATAACATGTGGTCATCTTTGGTGGCAAGTTCTGCAACAATAGGTTTTGGCGGTTCGGTAGGAGCGGAGGCTCCAATTGTCTATACAGGTGCAGCCATCGGTTCAAATGTTGCACGTTTTATGGGGTTGTCATACAAGAACATGACCATTTTGCTCGGATGCGGCGCTGCAGGTGCGGTGGCAGGTATTTTCAAAGCCCCTATGGCGGGTGTGCTCTTCACATTGGAGATACTTCTCTTCAATATGTCAATGACATCCCTGTTGCCTTTTGTGCTCTCATCCATCACAGCAACAACTGTGTCATATCTCTTCCTTGGTGAGACGGTGGCATTTCCAAATACTATTTCACCCTTTGCAATTGGCAATCTGCCATTTTATGTAATGTTCGGTATCATATGTGGATTTGGGTCGCTCTACTTTACACGCATGACGTTGAAGATGGAGGACAAGATCAAGAGTATAGTCAGCCCCTATAGGCGCTGGTTCATTTGTGCTGCATCATTGGGTCTTCTCATTTTCATATTTCCGCCTTTGTACGGCGAGGGTTACGATGTGCTTACATCTCTTCTCAACCATCATGCTGTTGATGCAATCGGAACATCTTTCTTTACCAAGTATCTCATCAAGCCTTGGGTAATGCCGCTATTTTTTCTTTTAGTCTTCCTTACAAAGGTCTTTTCCATGTCCTTTACAAATGCAGGAGGAGGTGTTGGTGGAACTTTTGGTCCCACTCTCTTCATGGGTGGCCTTTTGGGATTTGTAGTAGCCAGGACTGTAAATTTGTCGGGATACATAATATTGCCTGAAACAAATTTCGTGCTTGTGGGCATGGCTGGCCTTATGGCAGGCGTAATGCAGGCACCTCTTACCGCAATATTCCTCATTGCTGAGATTACAGGAGGTTATTCGCTTCTTATGCCATTGATCATTACCTCTGCAATCTCTTTTGCCACCATAAGAATTTTTGAGCCTTATTCAATCTACACCAAACGTATTGCAAAGGAGGGAGCCCTTTTGACTCATGATTCTGACCAGGCGGTGTTGACCCTGCTCAAAACTAATGATCTGGTGGAGAATGATTTTTCACCGGTAAGGCTTGAGGATTCATTGAGGGAACTGACAAAAGTGGTTGCCCATTCACATAGAAATATCTTTCCTGTGGTTGACGGAGAGAATATCATTCAGGGAATTCTCTACCTTGACGATATCAGGGAGGTGATGTTTGACATTTCAAAATATGACAATACTTACGTATACACCTATATGCATGAGGCTCCTGATTTTGTCTATAACAACGAGAGCATGGAGAGCGTAATGCAGAAATTTGAGTATACAGGAGCATGGAATCTTCCTGTAATATCAGAGCAGAGGAGATATTTGGGTTTTGTATCCAAATCAAAGATATTCTCTGCCTACAGGGAGCAACTCCAACAGGTATCGCATGATTAGAACTCTCTTTTCAATCAAATTACTGATATGATGAATCCACTTTACATAAACTATATTGCATCTGCCATTGGCGTGAAGGAGTGGCAGGTTGAACATTGTATTGAACTCTTTGAAGAGGGGGCTACAGTTCCGTTTATAAGCAGGTACAGGAAAGAGAGGACCGGAGCGCTTGATGAGGTTCAGGTTGCAGAGGTCAAGTTCCACTACCAGAAGTTCATTGATCTTGACAAACGCAAGCAGTCTGTTTTGGCAAGCATTAGGGAGCAGGAAAAACTTACTGATGAACTTGAGGCGCAGATTTCCGGGTGTGTAGAACTGCAGACTCTTGAGGATCTTTATCTGCCTTACAAACCAAAGCGCAGGACAAGGGCTGCAATTGCAAAGGAGAAGGGACTTGAGCCTCTTGCACAGAATATGATGACTCTTAAAGTGGAGCACTTTGCAGATTATGTCAAGAGTTTTGTAAATGACAAGGTAAAGGATGTGGATGAGGCTCTTCAGGGAGCCCGTGACATAATTGCAGAGGCAATTGCAGAGAGGCAGGATGTAAGACAGGAATTGAGGTCTTACTACACAAAGAGTGCAAAGGTTCAGGCAAAACTGGCAAAAGGCAAGAGTGAGGATGATGCTGAGAAGTTCAGCAACTATTTCAATTTCTGTGAGGATATCTCCCGTATGCCTTCCCATAGGGTGCTGGCTGTATTGAGGGGAGTTGAAGAGGGAATGTTGTCGGTAAAACTTGATGTTGATGAGGAGATTCCTGTAAAAATAATATCAAGGCTCTTCTATCAGGGCAACAGGTGCAGTTCATTCCAACTTTATGAACAGTTGCAGGAGGCTGTGGCTGATTCATACAAAAGACTTCTGCATCCTTCAATTGAGAATGAGGCAATCAGAATGGCAAAGGAGAGGGCAGACCTCGATTCCATAAAGGTTTTTGGAGAGAATTTGCGACAACTGCTGTTGGCACCACCTGTCGGCCAAAAGAGGACATTGGCCCTTGACCCAGGGTTCAGAACAGGATGTAAAGTTGTTTGTCTTGATGAGCAGGGCGCTTTGCTGCATAATGATACAATATATCCTCATCCTCCGGTAAATGAGAAGATCATGGCCATGAAAAAACTCTCCAACATGGTTGAGTCATATAAGATTGAGGTAATTGCCATTGGTAACGGAACAGCAAGCAGGGAGACCGAGGCCTTCATCAAGCGTCTCTCATTCCCGCATCCGGTAAAGGTTTACTCTGTAAGTGAAGATGGCGCTTCGATATACTCGGCCTCTGCAGTTGCACGCGAGGAGTTTCCTCAATATGATGTTACAGTAAGGGGGGCGGTATCCATAGGCCGCCGTCTGATGGATCCGCTTGCAGAGTTGGTAAAGATTGATCCTAAATCATTGGGTATTGGCCAGTACCAGCATGATGTTGACCAGTCTCTTCTCAAGGAGAAACTTGATGATGTTGTTGTAAGTTGTGTAAACAGCGTGGGAGTGAATCTGAACACAGCAAGCAAGCATCTTCTCTCATATATTTCAGGTATAGGCCCTGCTCTTGCACAGAACATTGTTGATTACAGAGATGCCAACGGAGCCTTTACATCAAGGGCACAGTTGCTTAAGGTCAAGAGGCTGGGAGAGAAGGTGTACGAGCAGGCGGCAGGTTTCTTGAGGATTCCCGGGGCAGACAACCCGCTTGACAACTCGGCTGTGCACCCCGAGCGATATGCACTTGTTTCAAAGATGGCAGCATCGGTAAAGGTGCCGTTGTCGGAACTTATAGGCAACAAGGAGAAGGTGGAAGCAATTGATATAAGGAATTTTGTTACAGATGAGGTTGGACTTCCAACTCTGAATGACATTGTGCAGGAACTCGCAAAACCCGGGCGCGACCCGCGTACAGGCATTAAAGTGCTTGAGTTCTCCAACGAAATCTTCTCTATAGAGGATGTGAAATCCGGAATGGAACTGCCCGGTATAATAACAAACATCACAAATTTTGGAGCCTTTGTTGATATAGGAATCAAGCAGAACGGACTGATACACATATCAAATATGTGCGACAGGTTCATATCAAACCCTTCAGAGGTTGTAAAACTTCATCAGCATGTGAAGGTAAAAGTTCTTGAGGTAGATTTGAAGAGACAAAGGATACAATTGAAACTTCTATAGCAAAAGGGGCTTCCAGGCCCCTTTTCTATTTTATCTCCCTTTGTGCAAGGATGACTCCTGCTATTACTATTGCTATACCTGCAACTCTCAATCCCGACAACTCTTCCTGCCCCAAAGCGAATGCTCCCACTGCCGAAACTGCAGGAATCAGGGCTGAGAAGATGTTGGTCCTTGTTATTCCCAATTTGCCTATTGATGAGATCCATAATCCAAAGCAGAGGCATGAACATAGGACTGCAAGGCTCAAAAGAGGAAGCAGTATTTCCCATGAGAGGAGTTTTGGTGTCACACCTTCAATGCCAAACAACATGAAGAACGGCAGAAAGAAGAGTGCCCCAAGTACAAACTGGTAGGTAGTGATTGTAATTGTATTGTATTTTGCCGTAAGTCTCTTTACTACCATTGAATAGCCTATACTTGCACAGACTGCCATAAACAGCAGGGCAATTCCATACGCATGCTCTATGCTTATAGCACCATCCTGAAACACAACCATGACTATACCCGGAATGGTAAGGAGTATTCCGCATACCTTATATATATTGAACGGAACTCTCCATACAATCTTTTCTACAATCAGGCAGAAGACGGGAATAGTGGCAATTATTACGGCTGCGATTGTGGCTGATCCGGTAGCGAGCATTCCGTATGTTTCGCCAAGAAAGTATATGAATGGTTCACAGAATGCCATCAGGGCCATCCACAGCATATCTTTGGCCGATACGCGTTGTAGTTTGCCAATAGCCTTTGAGACCGTAAGCAGCAGCAAACCTGCTATTGCCAGACGTATGAACAGGTATGTAAATACAGGAACATCATTTATGAGCAGACTGTTGGTCCACACAAACGAGAAGCCCCATAATATTATGGCAACAGTCGCGGCAATGTATGCCGCTGAATTATTTTTCTCTCCGTTCATCACTTATCTTTCAAATTGCAGGCGCATGCTGTTGCGGTTTCCGGTTAGAGCCCCGTTCTCTACAACCTGACATCCATTTACAAACGTATGTACAACCGATGACGAGAATGTGTAACCCTCAAATGGACTCCAGCCGCACTTGTAGGCTGGGGTGGTAGTTGTAGTGCTGTCGGGAAGAGCGGTATCTACAACTGCTATATCGGCATAGTATCCCTCTCTTAAGAAGCCCCTCTTCTCTATATTGAAGCACTCGGCCGGCCCGTGGCTCATTCTGTCGACCACCTCTTCAATTGTAAAGATACCTTTGTTTGCAAGTTCCAGCATCAACTGAAGTGAGTGCTGCACCAAAGGTAGTCCGCTTGGAGCAGTAACGTATGGCTGATTTTTCTCCTCCTTAAGGTGTGGAGCATGGTCAGTGGCAACCACCCTTATTATTCCATCTTTAACTGCATTGCGTATGGCAAGCATATCAGACTCTTTTTTTATTGCAGGGTTGCATTTCATCCTTGAACCATACTGTTCATAGTCATTCTCATTGAACCACATATAGTGTACGCAGACCTCTCCGGTGATTTTAGGGTTGATCTTTTTTGCCTCTTTTATCATCTCAATCTCGTCTGCAGTGCTCAAATGGAGTATATGAAGGTGTGCATTGCTTTCTGTTGCAAGTTTGAGTGCCCTTTCAGAGCATTTTATGCAGGCTTCCCTGCTTCTTATTGCCGGATGGAGTTTAAAAGGAATCTCATCTCCAAAGTGCCACTTGTACTCCTCCAAATTTTTTCTGACAATCTCCTCCTCCTCACAATGAGTGGCAATGGGAACAGGTGATTCCTTGAATATATGTTCAAGTGTCTGCGGATCATTTACCAGCATATTGCCCGTAGAAGAGCCCATAAATACCTTTACTCCACAAATTTTCTGCTTGTCTATATTTTTTATTTCCTGCAGATTTGTGTTTGTCGCGCCAAGATAGAAGGAGTAATTGGCATAAGAGTTTTCTGCTGCATTGGAATATTTTCCTTCCAAGGCCTCAAGAGTTACTGTTGGGGGATTGTTGTTTGGCATATCCATAAAGGAGGTTACCCCTCCAAGTACAGCAGCCTTGCTCTCTGTGCAGATTGTTGCCTTTGCCGTATTGCCAGGCTCTCTGAAGTGTACCTGGTCATCAATTACACCTGGAATCACATGCAGTCCGCTGGCATCAATAATCTTGTGGTTATGTGCCTTCAGACTCATTTCCATCACGCCTACAGCAGTGTTGTACTCTTGTTCAGTGGCAAACTCATTTGCAAGGATTACCTTATCGATGGTGTATCCATTAATCAAAAGGCTACCTTTACAAGATAGCCCCTCATTTACAACTGTTCCGTTTTTTATAAATATTGCCATTATATCTCTTTTACAATAAACTTTTCTTTTCGGATTATTTTTGACCACTCCCGGTGGGTGACTAAATGCTCTTGCGCGGTCTTATTTTTCTGAATTTCATTTTGAGTACGCCCCAGAATGCCTCTCCAAATATTCCTGAACTCATTTTGGATGTACCCTCCCTACGGTCTATAAATATAATAGGTACCTCCTGAATCTTGAATCCCAACTTGTATGCGTTATATTTCATCTCTATCTGGAATCCGTAACCTCTCATCTGTATCTTGTCAAGGTCTATGGTGTTCAAAAGTTCCTTTGTATAGCATTTGTATCCCGCTGTGCAGTCATAAATCTTCATGCCAAGCACTGTCCTTACATATGTGGATGCATAATATGACATTATAACCCTTCCAATAGGCCAGTTGACTACGCTTATTCCTTTGCAGTATCTTGAGCCGATTGCAAGATGCGCTCCCTCATTTGCGCATGCATTGTATAATTTTGGCAGATCATCCGGATTGTGTGAAAAATCTGCATCCATCTCAAATATGAAATCGTAGTTGTGTTCCAATGCCCACTTGAAACCGGTAAGGTAAGCCGTACCAAGACCCAACTTCCCTTTTCTCTCAATAAGGTGGAGATTTGAAGGGAACTCTTTCTGGAGGTCTTTTACAATCTGGCCGGTGCCGTCGGGAGAACCGTCATCTATAATAAGTATATGGAACCCTTCCGGCAAAGAGAATACCTTTCTTATCATCTTTTCAATATTCTCTTTCTCGTTGTATGTAGGTATAATGATAACTGATTTTGACATAATTTTATATCATTAAAATGAGCCGTAATATCCCCGGCAGTTAATAAATTTCAAATATACTAAGTTTTTTCTTTATATCGCCATATTTGAAAAAATATACCTGTTTCCGCTCTCTTCCCGACAGGCTTTTTTCACTCATCCTTTCCTTAATTCATCAATTCTTCCCTCTTTCCTCTTTCTTTCTTTTTCTTTATTTTCTTCCTTCCTTCATTCCTTCCTTCATTCCTTCCTTCATTCATTCCTTCATTCATTTCTTCATTCATTTCTTCATTCATTTCTTTATTCTCTCATTCATTCCTCCGTCAGTTCTTCCTTTATAATCTTCCCTTCTTTTACTCCTTCCATATTGCCTTCATTATTATATGTAGCGCTAAACTTTGATGGCAAAATGTAACAAGTCCAAAACTGCAGTAAAAATACCGAAATGGGCACGTCATACAACCGGGAAATTTAGGGTATACAAAATGCAAGGATAAAAAACTCAAAAAAGATGAAAAAAAGTTACAGATTGTAATATCCCTGTAATGGTTGGATTATCAGATATTTGAGATTGATTGTATTGCTGTAACTGAAAAATGAGGAAGAAAAAAGATAAAAAATTTTCAAAAAAAAATTTGGAAGGGAAGAAAAAGTTAGTACCTTTGCGCTCCCGTTCGGTTAGGACGGCAAGTTGATTGAAGTATTGATAAAAGACAAGCAGCATATTTAGAGATAAATATGATAGTGTACGAGGAACACGAAAGTGAAAACTTAGTATATTATAGAGCGTAAATTTCTTTGAAAAGATAAAGGAAGAGTTGCAGGACAAGCTAGAGAAATAAGATATATAGATATATACAATGAAGAGTTTGATCCTG
>SUYU01000032.1 GCA_015060245.1 Bacteroidales bacterium
CACCAACCGACGTATTGTATCCTGCCTTTTTGAGCACACCCTTGAGTGTATGGAAAATGTTTGCTCCCATCTCAACTGCCTCCTTTACTGTGGCTGCCCCAACGGGCCTTATCATGAACTCCTGGAATGCAATGGGAGCATCTGAATGGGAGCCTCCATTGATGATGTTCATCATAGGCATCGGGAGTACATGGGCATTGGTTCCTCCCAAATATCTGAACAGCGGCATGCCAAAGTGTGATGCAGCAGCCCTTGCGGCGGCCAGAGATACACCCAGGATGGCATTGGCGCCAAGACGTGATTTGTCGGGAGTATTGTCGAGGCTAACCAGAATATCATCCAGTTCCCTCTGATTGCAGGCATTGAACCCAATAAGCCTTGGAGCGATAATTCTGTTTACATTGTTGACCGCTTTGGTCACTCCCTTGCCGCCATAACGGGTACTCTCCTCATCCCTCAATTCCAGTGCTTCATTAGAACCCTTTGATGCTCCCGACGGAACAGAGGCTCTGCCAAATCCTCCTGATTCAAGTGTGACGTCAACCTCTACTGTGGGGTTGCCTCTGGAGTCAAGTATCTCTCTTGCAAATATGTGTGATATATTCATGACTTTTTTATTTAAATAACAAAAGGAAGGGATTAAAGTTCTCAATAAGAGTGCTGAATGATGGCATCGGTGGCACAAAACTGCGGGTAAAGTACAATTGGAGTCCCCTTTATTGGATTAAATTGAAAACCATGAGGCAATACGGCAAATTTTTTGTAAATTTACCCGGTTTAAAAAATCTCTTAAAAAGAGAGGATGTTGTAGGTTAAAAATTTGAAAATTATAGATTTATGAAAAGGATGAGACTTTTTTGTGCAGCAGCGGCAATTGCACTGTTTGCATCGGTGAATGTCTATGCGGCAAGTGTTGGAAGCATAGTGGTCAAAAGAGGTGTTGCAGACACAGTATACAAGGCCAAACACCAGGTGATTGGAATGGCCGAACCCGGAGCGGAATTCAAGGTTAACGGCAAATCTGTAAAGGCGTACAGGACTGGAACTTGGGGCGTGGAACTGCAGTTGCAGCCCGGTAACAACGAAATTGTTGTGGAGGATGCAAAGGGGAGTGTATCATTCAATGTATTCTACAGCACAGATCCAAAACCTGTAAAGGTAGATAGGGCAAAGGAAGCGGCTGAGGCCGAAAAATTAAAATTCTATCCGGCTAATCTCAAGGTCTTGACAAAGAAGTATGCTTACTTGAACTATGGTGCAGGTACCGACCGTCTTGGAGGTGCCAAAATCAACTATTTGCCTGAGGGGATAGAGATGTATGCCGATGCAGAGAATGAAAATCTTTATAGGGTAAGGCTGTCGCAGAACAGATATGCATATATACCGAAGAGTCAGGTTGAAGTATCAGGCAAATGGGCTCCGGAGAGTGATTTCATGCAGAGCAATGTTGTTTTGAGCGAGAGTTCGTTGGTATATAATGCAGGAGATTTTGACAGGGTCAGCATTGGTGTGGAGAAGAAGAGACCGTACATTGTAAAGGAGTATACAGATCCTCACAGAATTGTAGTTGACCTCTATGGTGTACAGTGCAATTCAAACTGGCTTACCCACAAGAGTGGTCTCAAGAGCGTTGACCATATTGACGTGGAGAGCATTGATTCTGATGTTACACGAATTACAGTCTATCTCAAGACAAAATCATCATGGGGCTTTACTATGGATTACAGCGGCGGCAGCCTTAACCTCGACATCAAGCATGTGCCGAGCCAACTCTACCTCAAGAACCTCACTATAGGTATTGATGCCGGACATGGAGGCCCACAGAGCAATGGTGCTATGGGAATGAGCGGTTTGAAGGAGAAGGACATGACATTGGCAATGGCAATTGCCCTAAAGGATATCCTTGAGAAACAGGGAGCAAAGGTGGTGCTTTCAAGAGATTCAGATGTGGGAATGACTATCCGCGAGCGTCAGGACAAATTCATAGAAAACAAGGTTGATATAGTCCTTTCTATCCATTGCAACGCAGGTGGAGGACCGCTATCTTCTTTGGGAACAAGTACATATTACAGGTATAATGTGTATAAACCTCTTGCAGAGAATATATTGGGCCACTTGACAAATATGGAGGGCGTGAACAATTTCGGTATGGTCGGAAATTTCAACTTCTCCTTGAGTGCCATAACTGACTTTCCATGCGTGCTTGTTGAGACTTTGTTCATCTCAAGCCTCAAGGAGGAGGAGATGCTTGCAGACCCTGCTTTCCGTCAGGATATGATGGAGAATGTGGCAAAGGGTCTTGTTGATTATATAAAAGGGTGCAGGATTGCAGAGGGACAGGCAAAGAAATAGGGTGATTTTTTACAAATATGGATTTCAAGATACATTCGGCATACAGACCTACCGGAGACCAGCCTCAGGCCATTGAGGAGATTTCCAGGGCTCTGAAAGAGGGTACCGGGGCGGTTACACTGCTTGGTGTTACCGGCTCCGGCAAGACCTTTACTATGGCCAATGTGATTGAAAAACTCAATCGTCCGGCCCTTATATTGAGCCACAACAAGACGTTGGCGGCACAGTTGTATGGTGAGTTCAAGTCATTCTTTCCGGAGAATGCTGTGGAGTATTTTGTTTCATACTACGATTATTACCAGCCTGAGGCATATATGCCGGTTACAGACACATATATAGAGAAGGACCTGAGCATAAATGATGAAATTGAAAAGTTGAGGCTGAGTTGTTCAAGCGCACTCTTGAGCGGCAGGCGCGATGTTATTGTGGTGTCAAGCGTATCATGCCTTTATGGTATAGGCAACCCTGCCGATTTTCATGCAAATACAATTGTGGTCAAGCAGGGTGAACTCTTGAGCCGTACAAAGTTCCTGTATAATCTTGTGGAGGGGCTCTACAGTAGGAATGATGTCGATTTCAAAAGGGGTACATTCAGGGTCAAGGGCGACAGTGTGGATATTTTTCTTGCGTATGGCGACAATGCATGCAGAATAGTCTTCTTTGGTGATGAGGTTGAGGAGATTGAGATATTTGATCCGCTTACACAGCAGTCAATTGAGTTTGTTGATGAAATTACAATCTATCCGGCCAATATATTTGTAACCACGAAGGAGCGTACAAAGAGCGCTGTCCACAACATACAGGATGATCTTGTGGAGAGGTGCAACTATCTTCATGACATAGGAAAGCATCTCGAAGCCAAACGGTTGAAACAGAGAACAGAGTATGACCTCGAAATGATAAAGGAGATTGGATACTGCTCAGGAATCGAGAACTATTCACGCTATTTCGACGGACGCTCTGCAGGAACAAGACCCTTCTGCCTCCTTGACTATTTCCCGGAGGATTATGTAACATTCATTGATGAGAGCCATGTTACAATACCGCAGATAAGGGCAATGTTCGGCGGAGACCGTTCAAGAAAAGAGACGCTCATTGAGTATGGGTTCCGTCTTCCGGCGGCGGCCGACAACAGACCTTTGAAATTTGATGAATTTGAGTCACTTACCAGACAGGCAGTATATGTGAGTGCCACTCCGGCCCCATATGAACTGGAAAAGTCGGGCGGTCTGATTGTCGAGCAGGTGGTAAGGCCTACAGGCCTGATTGATCCTCCAATAGAGGTGAGGCCTACCGCCAACCAGATTGATGATCTGCTTGAAGAGATAACAATAAGGGTTGAAAAGGATGAAAGAGTACTCGTTACTACCCTTACCAAGAGAATGGCCGAGGAGTTGGACAAATATTTGCAGAGGTCGGGTGTAAGGTGCCGGTACATACATTCGGATGTAGATACATTGGAGCGTATAGAGATAATAGAGGATTTCCAGATAGGCAGGTTTGATGTGCTCATTGGGGTGAACCTTTTGAGAGAGGGCCTGGATCTTCCGCAGGTCTCCCTTGTAGCAATACTTGATGCCGACAAGGAGGGATTCCTCAGGTCTGAAACAGCCCTTACCCAGACTGCCGGGCGTGCAGCAAGAAACATAAACGGTCTTGTAATCATGTATGCTGATACAATAACCGGCTCGATGCGCAGGACCATTGATAAAACCGACAGGCGCCGCAAAAAGCAGCAGGAGTATAACAAGGCGCACAATATTGTTCCAAGGCAGGTGGCAAAACAGGAGCGGAATGTTTTGGGCAAGACAAGATATACTGAGGAGTTTGAAAAGGATATAAAGAGTCAGGCCCTTGAGGATCCGGTGGTTGACAAGATGGACACCAAGGCCTTGATAAAGGCAATGGAGCATGCCAGAAAAGAGATGGAGAGGGCTGCAGCCGAACTTGACTTCATGCGTGCGGCCAAATTCAGGGATGAAATGAACAGTTTGAAACGAGTGTTGGAAAAAAGGGAAAAGAATGGAGCAAAATAGATTGAACGGAATTATGGAGAACTACTCCTTACAGGAGAAAGAACTGGTTACAAGTGCATACAAGGTGGCCCAGAAGGCTCTTGAAGGTATGCAGAGAGGCAATTCACATCCATTTATCGAGCACCCTGTGGGGGTGGCTTCAATTGTAGCGCAGGAACTTGGACTTATGCCGGAGGCCGTTGCTGCTGTATTCCTCCATGAGGCTTCCCGACAGGATTCTGCACTATTCCAGGAACTTTCCAAAAAGTACTCGGAGGAGATAATGAGAATGGTTGAGGGATTGAACAGAATCTCTGCCATTACACCCAAAGATACGAAACTGCAGGCAGAAAACTACAGGAAACTGATCATATCATACTCAAAGGACCCGCGTGTTACACTCATAAAGTTGGCAGACCGTCTTGAGATCATGCGTAATATGGATTACTTTCCAAAAAGCAGCATCAAGCGCAAGATTACAGAGACCGTCATGCTCTATATTCCTCTGGCGCACCAGTTGGGGCTCTATAATCTCAAGAGCGAACTCGAGGATCTCTACTTCAAGTATGCCGATCCCGAGAGTTACAGGGCAATTACCAACAAACTCAAGGCAACCGAGAGGGACAGGGAGAAACTTGTCGAGCAGTTCATAAAGCCTCTTGAAGAGACTTTGAGCAAGCGCTATACATACAAACTCAAGGCCAGGACCAAGACCGCCTACTCGATCTGGAAGAAGATGCAGAAGCAGCAGGTGCCTTTTGAGGAGGTGTTTGATGTCTTTGCAATAAGGTTCATAGTTGATGCCCCAAACAACAAGGATGCGGAGCATGCTTGCTGCTGGGACATATTCTCGGAGGTGACCAAGGAGTACAAACCCGATACCTCGCGTCTGCGTGACTGGATAACCAATCCCAAGCCCAACGGCTATGAGTCTCTCCATATTACGGTAGAGAACAGGGAGGGGGCAAAAATAGAGGTTCAGATAAGGACCACCCGAATGGATGAGGTGGCTGAGAACGGACATGCATCGCACTGGAGTTACAAAGGTATCAAGAGTGTGCAGGGGCTCGACACTTGGCTCAAGAGCGTCAAGAGCATGCTTGAGAGTTCAGACCCCAACCCATATACAAGCAGTACCGTCTCGCTTGACGAGATATTTGTATTCACACCGGCAGGTGACCTCAAGGAACTTCCCAAAGGGGCCACTATCCTTGATTTTGCATTCAATATCCATACAAACCTTGGTGTAAAGTGTTCGGGAGCAAAAGTCAACGGCAAGGTTGTTTCAATCAGGGAGGTGCTCCATACCGGCGATGTCGTTGAGATAATGAGCAACAAGAACCAGAAACCCTCGGCCGACTGGCTCAATATTGTAGTCTCATCAAAGGCGAGAAGCAGAATCAAGAGCAAACTCAAGGAGGAGGAGGGCAAGCAGAGCAAGGTGGGCCGTGAGATACTTGAGCGCAGGATGAAGAACTGGAAAATGGAACTCAATGACGACATTCTTTCGGAATTGACCAGATACTTCAAACTCAAGTCTATAGGGGAACTATGCATGGCCATAAGCAATGAAAAGATTGATCTGCAGGATATAAAGGATCACCTTACATCGCTTGGCAAGGCTCAGGAGAACGATACTCTCCAGACTCAGGCAAATGCGGAGCAGACAGCAGCGGAACTTGCAGCAAAAATAAAGAGTACCGGCCATTCGGGGGATGACGATTACCTGATCATAAATGACAAACTCGACAATATAAGTTTCAAGATGGCCAAGTGCTGCAACCCTATATTTGGAGATGATGTCTTTGGTTTTGTATCAGCCACAGGCGGTATAAGGATACACCGCATCTCATGTCCGAATGCAAAAAGGCTGTTGGAGAACTATCCTTACAGGGTCCAGAGGGTCAAGTGGAGACAAGTTTCCAACACTACCCGTTTCCAGACCGGTCTCAAGGTTATAGTAGTGAACGGTGACCTCTCCGTAGGCAACAGCATAATTGACAGCATCAATAAGCAGGGTGCCTCTTTGAGGGCATTCAGGATAGAGGAGAGGACCTCCGGACGGGAGGGGGATTTCAATGTGCTGTTGAGTATATCTGTAAGCAACAACGGTCATCTCGACAGAGTCATTTCTGATCTCAAGAAGATACGTGGCGTTAGGACAATATTAAGGATTTCAGGAGAAAAGTAGTGGAGTATGGCAAAAAGGAAGATTGAAAAAATGGAGGCAACGCCTCAAGAGTATATATCCATTGAAGGAGCCAGGGTAAACAACCTAAAGAACATATCACTGAAGATTCCGCGCGACAAACTTGTGGTAATATCAGGCCTGTCGGGATCCGGCAAATCATCCCTGGCCTTTGAAACACTCTTTGCAGAGGGACAGCGCCGTTTTGCAGAGAGCCTCTCATCTTTTGCAAGGCAGTTTCTTGGAAGGATGTCAAAACCTGCGGTTGACAAGATTGAGGGTATACCACCCGCAATTGCAATTGAGCAGAAGGTAAATACACGCAATCCTCGCTCAACCGTTGGCACAAATACCGAAATTTATGACTATTTGAGGCTGCTCTATGCAAAGATAGGCCGTACCTACTCGCCTGTGAGCGGAAATGAGGTAAAGAGGGAACAGGTGGCAGATGTTGTCAATTACATAAAAAAACTTGACACCGGTGCAGTATATGTACTCTCTCCAATAGGGTGGGAGAAGGGTGATTCAAGGACCGAAAAATTGCTGTCGCTTAAGGAGGCGGGTTACAGCAGGCTCTATGGCCGGCGTATGGTCAGGATCGACCAGGTGCTTCAGGCTATGGATGAGTACAATGGTGAGGAACTCTTCCTTTTGGTGGACCGCTTCATGGCTCCGGTATTTGCAG
>SUYU01000033.1 GCA_015060245.1 Bacteroidales bacterium
TCTTCCCATACCGAACAGAGAAGTTAAGCCCATTAGTGCCGATGATACTGCTATACCAAGTGGGAAAGTAGGTAGCCGCCAACTTATTGAGACCTTCAGTCAGAAATGTCTGGAGGTCTTTTTTTTTGCCCATGTGCCATGTTGCAGAAAATGGGTTTTTCTCCAATGGTTTTTTGTGTTATCTTTGCCATTCCAATGTTGAATAATTTAAATTTTTAAAGATATGTTGACCCAAATTATTAATGGTATTATCCATACTCCGTCCGGATGGCTTAAGGGCGGATCAATCATTATTGACAATAACAAGATTCTTGATGTCACCACTTGTGATTTGCCGGTTGTCGGTGCCAAGATAATTGATGCAAAAGGTATGTATATCACTCCAGGAGGTATAGAGATCCACTGCCATGGCGGTGGTGGCCGTGATTTTATGGAGGGAACCGAGGAGGCTTTTAGAGTGGCAATTGATGCACATATGCAGCATGGAACAACAAGTATTTTCCCAACACTCTCATCATCTACAATTCCAATGATTAAGGCTGCTGCCAAGACTACAGAGAAGTTGATGGCAGAGGAGAACAGCCCTGTTCTTGGATTGCACCTTGAGGGACACTATTTCAATATGAAGATGGCGGGCGGTCAATTGCCTGAGAATATAAAAAATCCTGATCCAGATGAGTATATTCCTCTTCTTGAGCAGACAAACTGCATCAAGAGATGGGATGCTGCACCTGAACTTCCAGGTGCTACAGAGTTTGGCAAATACATCACATCAAAGGGTGTGCTTGCCTCTATTGGACACACCCATTCAAATTATGATGAGGTCAAGGCAGCATGGGAGTCGGGGTATACACATGCAACCCACTTCTACAATGCCATGCCAGGTTTCCACAAAAAGAATGAGTACAAGTATGAGGGTACAGTTGAGAGTGTCTATTTGATTGATGATATGACTGTAGAACTTGTTGCCGACGGTATTCATGTTCCACCTGCAATCCTTAAACTTGTATACAAATTGAAAGGTGTTGAGAAGACTGCCCTTATAACAGATGCTCTTGCTTGTGCTGCAAGCAACAGCAAGACAGCCTTTGATCCTCGTGTAATCATAGAGGATGGTGTTTGCAAGTTGGCCGACCGATCTGCTCTTGCCGGCAGTATTGCAACTATGGACCGCCTTATCAAGACAATGACAACCAAGGCTGAGGTTTCTCTCTTTGATACAATCAGAATGATCTCTGAAACTCCTGCCAAAATTATGAAAGTGTATGACCGTAAAGGTTCGTTGGAGAGGGGCAAGGATGCCGATATTCTCTTTATTGACGAAAATTACGATGTATTGGGCGTAATGGCAATGGGCAAGGTTGTAAAGAACTTTGAGTAGCAAATTCTGATATAAGATAAAAAAAACTTAAAATATTTTATAAAAAGTATTTGTTTTTAATAATTTTAAATTATCTTTGCAGTAGAAATTATTAACCTTTAAACGAAAATAATATGTTAAGCAAAAGATTACAAGAGGCGATTAATGCGCAGGTAAATGCCGAGTTTTGGTCGGCATACCTATATTTGTCAATGTCTGTTGACGCATCTGACAAAGGAGACAAAGGAATTGCAAACTGGTTTATGGTTCAGTTCAAGGAGGAGCAGGCGCATGCTCAGATTTTTATAAATTATCTTCTTTCAAGAGGATGTAAAGTGGAATTGGCTCCTATTGCAGAGGTAAAGAAAACCTGGAACTCGGCCATTGAGGCATTCAAGGATACATTGGAGCATGAGAAGAAGGTTACTGCCCTTATCAACAATCTTTATGATATTGCTGTGGAGGACAAGGACTATGCATCACAGAGCATGCTCAAGTGGTTCATTGATGAGCAGGTAGAGGAAGAGGAGAGTGCAAAAGATATCATTGACCAGTTGGAGAAGGTTGATGACAGCAAGTTGGGCCTTTACATGGTAGATAAGGACTTGAGCACACGTACTTATACAACCCCTGCACCATTGGTTGGCAAAGAGTAATCGTTTTTTAACAGACATATATATGCACAAGGGTGGCCCAAAAGAAAATGGGTTGCCCTTTTTTCATATGTGTCACCTCCTTTTCAGATCAAGGTTACACAATCTGCGGTGGTTTATTATGACGTTATTTTGACTCTTTTCTGTCGGCGAGGACAATTATTGTCACGGCCCCAATTATGAGGATCATGCCTGCTGCCAGGCTGAGTGTGAATTTTTCAGAAAAGGCAATGATTCCCACAAGTACGGCGGTGAGCGGTTCCATAGCCCCCAGTACCGCAGTAATGGTCGAGCCTACATAATGGACAGATTTGACCATTGTTATGCCTGAAATTATTGTAGGTACCAATGCAAGCGACAAGAGGCATACGGCCGATGTAATGTCGGGGAAAGTGGCAAGATGCCCATTGTTGGCAATAAGTGCCTTTGCTGTGAATATGAAAGAACTGAACATCATTGCGTAGAAGGTGAGTTTGGTCCCGTTCATATGTCTGACTTTTGATTTGTTGACTATAATCATGTATACTCCGTAACTCAAGGATGAGAGAAGTATTATGATTACACCCAAAAGGCTCACAGGGCCACTCTGGCCGTCACCCAGATAAAGTAGGGCTACACCGATGAATGCCAGTACTATTGAGGCCAACGTTACAAAACTTATCCGCTCCCTGAAAAGAAGAAACATGATAAGGGCTACAAAGGCCGGGTAAGTGAAGAGAATGGTAGAAGCAATGCCTACCGTAAGGTAATTGTATCCAAGAAAAAGGAACTGGGAGGAGGATGCAAAGACGGTTCCCAATATTGCCAACAAGAAAAACTCCTTAAGGGTAATCCTCAAGGAGATTCTTCTTACAAGCAACATTATGCACATCACAACTGAAGCACAGGCAAACCTGTACGAAAGGATGGAGTCAATGTCCATGCCCTTTCTCATCATGGGTACTGCAAACAAAGGAATCAATCCATATGATGCAGATGATATGCAACCGTATAGATAACCTTTAAGTTTCATCAATTGTTGGCCATCTCTTTTTCAACATCTTCAACAGAGATAGGAAGGCGTTTTGCTCCAAGCAATTTGCAACCCTCTGTTGTGATTACAATGTCATCCTCAAGCCTTATTCCGCCAAATGTCCTGTAGGCATCAAGTTTGTCAAAGTTGATGAAATCTTTATTGGTGCCCTCGGCTCTCCATTTGTCAATAAGTGCCGGAATAAAGTAGATGCCAGGCTCAACTGTAAGCACGTTGCCCTTTTGGAGTACCTTGCCCATTCTCAATGATGCAAGTCCAAATTGTGTTGAGCGTTTGATTGTATCATCGTATCCAACATAGTTCTCGCCAAGATCCTCCATGTCATGCACGTCGAGACCCATGTTGTGGCCAAGACCATGAGGCATGAAGAGTGCGTGTGCTCCTGCTGCAACGGCCTCATCAACATCGCCTTTCATGATGCCAAGATTGGTAAGGCCCTGAGCAATTATCCTGCAGGCTGAAAGATGCACATCCCTATATGCCACACCCGGATGGGCAAGGCCAATTGCAAGATTGTTTGCGGCTGCCACAATCTGATAAATCTCTTTCTGCTGTTGTGTAAATTTTCCTCCCGACGGAATGGTCCTGGTAAAGTCTGATGCGTAGTGCATGTTTGTCTCTGCACCCGAGTCAATTACAATCATTCTGCCCTCGGTAAGTATCTGATGGTGCTTATGGTTATGCAGGGTCTCGCCGTTCTGCGAAAGGATTGTAGGGAATGACTCCATGTAGCCCTGGGATTGTGCTATGCCTGCCATAATTCCAGCCAACTCCTGTTCAACCATGCCAAGTTTTGCCATCTTCATTGCAGTATAGTGCATTGCATAGCCAATATTGCATGCCTTCTCAATCTCCTCAAGTTCGCAAGCCTCCTTTACAAGTCTCAAATCAACAATTGCCTTGATAAGTTCAACTGAAGCATTCTCCTTGAGCGCACCTGCAGGGATGCCGAGCAATTCATTCAGAAGAATCTTGTTGTAGTTCCTGTATGGAGGAAGGAAATGGACTTTTCTGCCCTGTTGCACTGCCTTTGCAACGCATCCGGCCAACTCTGCCATCGGGAAACTCTTCTGTATTCCTACCGACTCAGCCTTCTCCTTTACCGACTCCTGAGGCCCCATCCAGATAATGTCATCTATATCAACATCATTGCCGAACAGAATCTGCTCTCCGCTCTCAACGTCAAGAATGGCGGCCATATCAGGCTCATCCAAACCGAAAAAGTAGAGGAATGAACTGTCTTGTCTGAATTTATATGTATTGCCGTTATAGTTGGCAGAGGCCTCGCTGTTGCCAAGCAAAAGGATAATGCCATCATTGATTTTCTCCATCAATCTCGCACGGCGGTTAATGTAAGTCTCTTTAGAAAACATAGTCTGAAATAATTAATTGTTTATAGAGTAACAAAGTTAAGAAAAAGAGCGATTGAAAAGAATTAATTTTACACCTTTATGCAGCAGTATTGTTAAACAATGATGTTTGATCGTCTGAATAAGTATAACCAGAAGTTGCAAAGTAAAATACAGATGCTTGTAGAGGTGTGGAAAGCGCATATCATCGTGCTCATTGCCTTAATCCTTGTCAAATTCATATCTTTTCAAATGCTCTTTAAAAGTTGGGGGTAAATCACTATTTTTAAGTTTATTATTCTTTCAACTGGTGCGATTTAGGCTCTTCTGGGACACATATTGTGTCCAGGCCTCAATATAACGGCGGATAGTGTCCGAGGTGAATGTCGAGAATCAAGTTAGTATCAAAGGCAATAATAAAGAAGGCCGTAAAGCCTTCTCCCGCTACAGGGAGATTGATGAGTAGATGAAGAAGGATCTGGTGGGGATGTTATAATAGGGCTTGATAATTTGCCAAATCTCTGTAAAAATATGAGATTTGGCAAAAAATGTTATATATTTGTGTCAAAGTTAGTTTATTATGATAGTAGGTCGTAAAACAGAACAGGAAAAGTTGCTTGAAGCCAAGCATTCTGAATACTCACAGTTTATTGCAGTCTATGGCCGACGTAGGGTAGGAAAGACATTTCTAATTCGTGAGACATTTGATTATACTTTTACATTTCAACATACAGGACTGGCAAAAGGTAAAACAAGTGTTCAGTTGGAAAACTTTAGACAATCATTGATAGAGGCAGGATATGATAATTGTCCACATCCAAATACTTGGTTGGATGCTTTCAATCTTTTGAAGATAGTTATAAAAGAATCAAAAGATGTAAAGAAGGTAATTTTTATCGATGAGTTACCTTGGCTGGATACGCCTAAGTCGGATTTTATGATGGCATTAGAGCATTTCTGGAATGGATGGGCTACTGCGCGTAAAGATATACTTCTCATTGTATGTGGTTCTGCAACCTCGTGGATTATCAGTAAGATTATCCATAATCATGGAGGCCTTCATAATAGACTCACAGGAAGGATACTTTTGCAACCATTTAACTTAAGTGAATGTGAAGAATATGCTGAATCTTTGGAACTGACCATGTCGCGTGAGCAGATCCTTGAGAATTATATGATCATGGGAGGTATTCCATACTATTGGAGTTTTATGTCCAAAAGTTTAAGTCAGGTTCAGAATATTGATGCGATATTTTTTGCACGGGATGGACAGTTGCGCAATGAGTTTTCGCAATTATATGCTTCCTTGTTCAAAAAGGAAGAACCTTATATTGCTATTGTAACAGCCTTGGCACAGAAAAAGGTGGGCCTGACACGTTCAGAAATAATAGAATCTACTGGATTGAGAGGGAATGGCGGCTTAACTCGAAAACTTTCTGAACTTGAAGAGTGTGGTTTTATCCGCAAGTATAGCACACCAGGGAAGAAAACAAAAGATGCATTATATCAGTTAATTGATAATTATACCATCTTTTATTTTCGTTTTATCCAGAGTAATGTCGAAGGAGATGAACATTTTTGGCAAGTTTCTCTTGATGCACAATTTCATCGTGTATGGGAAGGATTGGCATTCGAAAGAGTTGTTCTTCAGCACATTCCTCAAGTAAAGAAAGCTTTAGGTATAAGTGGTATGTTGAGTAATGCATATTCGTGGCGTTATCAACCGGATAGTAATGACGCAAAGGGAGCCCAGATAGACTTGGTGATAGATCGTAGAGATAAGGTTATAAATCTTTGTGAGATGAAGTATACGTCTGATGCGGAGTATGTGATTACAAAAGAAGAAGA
Organism: Bacteroidales bacterium; assembly: GCA_015060245.1. Lineage (GTDB taxonomy): Bacteria > Bacteroidota > Bacteroidia > Bacteroidales > UBA932 > Egerieousia. The sequence goes on from SUYU01000033.1 coordinate 6,244, forward strand.
TGCGAAGTTGAGAAACAAAAGAGCCGCGTATAGAGAGCAGACCAAGACAAAAAAAGCAATCCATCTTACAATGATAACTCCTAATGGCGTTAAAAGAAATTCATACTGGAACGATATACAGTCTGAGGTTACGCTTGATGATTTATTTCAATAATTGAGTTTTTGCCCATCATTGATGTCCGAAACTTTTACCAGATGGTGGTGTCGGCTTAACTCTGATTTGATTGAGTTGTATAAATTGCCAAATCTTATATTTTTTATAGGATTTGGCAATTTATGTGAATTATGAATAGGAAATTCTTCTTCAAAAAATGTAAAATGTTACGCCACTAAGAGAGAATATCGGAAAACCGATAAAAACTCCTGGAACGACATAAAAACCTTATATTCGCAGAAAAGTGATGTATGAAAAGTGCTGAAAATAAATGTCTCAGAACTATGGGGAGGATCTTCTGACCGGCCGTGGAGAAGGCTATGCCGGTGATGCTGAAGGTGGCGTTTGGAAGTATTGGGGTGTTGTTTGTGACGGCGTTGGTGTTGATGTATTCTGATAAGAGGTTCGGGGATGGATGGGCTTACTTGTTTTAAATATAGTCAATTTCTAGTCAAGATTTGTGAGTTGGAAATAAAAAATGGTAATGTGGACAAAAATGGTTGGTAATAGTGACAAAAGTGGTTGGTGGCTTTCATTTTTTAACTCTCCGTTTTGATTCATGAAGATTGAAGTATAAATACCATTTGACAAACTTACAGAAGTGT